>CAZKNR010000183.1:0-2282 GCA_964553925.1 uncultured Acidobacteriota bacterium | reverse complement strand
GGGCGATCGCCTCGCCCTGCATAAGGAGTATGGCGAGATCACCATGTCGCAGATGTTGAATGAATGGGCGCTCCACGACCTCGGCCACATCCGCCAGATCGCCGAACTGGCCCGCGCCCGCAAGTACCAGGCCGGCGCCGGCCGGATGGCCGCCTCCTACAACCTGAAACCCTGATGGACCAATGAAACCGATCCTCTTTACTTTCGCCTTCGCGGCCACCCTGGCCGCCCAGAATTTCATCCAGATGTCCGACCCGCAGTTCGGGATGTTCACCAAGGATGCGAGCTTCGAACACGAAACCGTCAACTTCGAATTCGCCATTGCGACGGCCAACCGCCTCAAGCGGCCGAGGGGCCTCAGAGGGTGGAATGCGCCGGTACAAGAGCTCGGCCCCGGCCTTCGCACCACCGCTTCCGGCCCGGGGCGTCCGGCCGAAGGAATTGTTTCAGGTAGTAGTCCATGAGCTCCCGCGCGTACGGAGAATCCGCGGCCTGCACCTCCCGGAACCAGCCATCGATGCAGGCCGCGTTCTCAGCGGAGGTCCCGGCACACGAGAGAAGCGCATCGAACCCCCGACGGTAGGTGGAGAAGCTCTCGCGATTCAGAGGGTCGCCATGACCGGGGACGAGCGTCTGGAAATCCGCGTCTGCCAGTCGCGAGAGCGCCTGCTGCCAGCCCTCGGGACAGGCGGTGTCGAAGAGAGGAACGGGGAGCGTGACCAGATCGCCAGCGATGAGCGTCTTCGATTCTCGATCGAGGATCCAGAGGTCCCCGTCGCTCACCGCCCGTGTTTCGACGTGAAGATCGAGAGCGCGCCCCGCGAGGGTCCTGGGACCGCTCGAGGTTACCGCCTCGTCCGCGGCGAGAGCGCGGTCGAGCTTCAATAGAGCGAGCTCCGTCTCGAGCCGGGCTTTCAGCTCGGGTTCATCCGTGAGGGTGGGAACGAGCTTCTCGAGCTGATCCCGGTTCCCGGCGTGAAAGCCGGCCAGTGCTTCGTCGAGAGCCGGGTTAGCAAAGATGGTGGCCTTGGGCCACTCCCGCCGGAAGTCCGCGTTTCCCCCGATATGGTCGAGGTGCCAGTGGGTATTGAGGACGGCGCGGGGCGGGGCTCCGGAGTCGGCAAGGAATCGAAGGACCTCATCGGTATGCTCGCCGCCGCGGCCAGGGTCGATCACCACCCATCCCTCGGCTCCGCGGAGGAGAACGCTGTTTCCATCGGGACTGCGGTCCGGGGCGAGCTGACCTGGGATGAGGACGAGGCCCGGGGCGATTTCTGTCCCCGCAATCAGAATCGTTGCCAGTGCCAATAGCTTCATTCCACACTCCCTCGGGTCAAGATACGTTGGATTCGCGCCGGCGTTCCCCTCGGCTAGAATCATCCCCGTGGTTCAGGATCTGCGGCAGGCCGTCCAATTTCTCCTGAAGTCGAAGGGCTTTACTCTGGTCGCGGTCGCGGCCCTCACCGTCGGCATCGGAGCGAACGTCACCCTCTTCGGTTCGTGAGCTCCCTGGTGCTGAGACCGATGGACGCCGTCGAGCCGGAACGTCTCGTTCGCGCCGATTCGGGAGGAGAGGGACTGATGACCTTCCTCACGTATGGGGACTACGCCCTGTACCGCGACCGAAACCAATCGCTGTCCGAGATCGCGATTTTCTACCCGGGTTGGATGGCCGCCGTGCGGGCGGACGGACCGGCGGAAATGATCGCCGTCACTCCTGTGAGCGGCAACTACTTCGAGACGCTCGGCGTCACCGCCGCCCTCGGCCGAGCGATCTCTCGCGAGGACGATGAGCCCGGAGCCCCTCGCGTCGTGGTGCTGAGCGATGCGGGCTTCCGGCGGCATTTCGGAGCGGATCCGGGGGTTCTCGGGCGAACGGTCGAAATCGATGGCGAGTCGTTCACGATCGTGGGAGCTCTGCCGTCGAGCTTCCCGGGTACCGCGTTTCCGAACATTCCGCAGATCTACGCCCCGTTCCACACGCGCGCCGTCACGGAAAGCTCGCGTTGTTTTCTCATCGGACGACTGCGTCCCGGTGTGACGCGGGAGGAAGCGCAGGCCGACCTCTCGAGGATTGCCGCTCAGCGGACCGCGGAGGAGGGCGAGCTCGGACTCCGCATCGCGCTGGGCGCGACTCCCTCGCGCGTCGTGGGGGATGACGATTCGGCTTCACATGCTCTGGACCGGGAGCGGCGTAGTGCTGGGCATGGCCGGTAGTCTCGCCGCGGCGAAGCTCCTCCGGGTGTACCTGAATGGGGTCGACTGGAGCGATCCGATTCCCT
>CAZKNR010000182.1:0-82131 GCA_964553925.1 uncultured Acidobacteriota bacterium | reverse complement strand
CCGGAGAGGGGGTGCTCCAATGGTAGCTGCGCGGGAATCGAAGAAAGGGCACGCTGAAGGCGAAGCTGTAAGCTCCGAGCCAACTTCGAGAACGAAACGAAAGAAGCGGACCGGAGCGGTCGTGTCCATTCAAAGAGGGAGGCTCCTCTTCCTTCCGACGGCCCTTCCCGAGGTTTTCGAAAAGCCCGTCCGACCCCCGTCGGACGAAACGAAGGCCCGCGACTCCGAGGCGAACCGAAGGCTACCGGGCCCCACCCCCGAAACAGGGAAGCTCGACCGGATCTGATGCACGGTCTTGCCGCCGCTCGCAATCACGCGCAGCGTGGGAACGAGCTTCGTCATCCGCGTGCCTTCCGCCGACGAACGTTTCCGTTCATGCATCATGTCACTCAAGCATGCCGCGGGGCAGGGAGGATTCTCAAGAGAGCCCTCGGGACGAAAACCGCGAGGAAGCCTCCCGCGATTCCAATGAACCAGTCGTCGATGTGAAGCGGGCTCAGATGAACGAGCTCGGACAGGCGGGGCGTCGATACCAGCAGCACGGCGAGCGCGAGCGAAGCCGTCGTGACCACGAGAGCGGTCCGAGTGCGCAACCCGCTCAACGACGCAGTGAGCGCGACACCGAAGCCGACGAGCGAGACGAGTGCCATGGCCCGGGCATGCTCGACGTCGATTGGGACGCCGAGGCTCCGATCGAAGCTCAGGGAAACGAGGAGCGTGCCCAGGGCGCCGACGAGCGCGATCGAAATCCAGTCGAGCCTGCTGAAGAAGCGGGCTTTTCGTGTGCGGCGGACGGGCTCGAGCCGTCTGGTTTGGGGGATCTCCTGGAACACCAGAAGCGCGGTCGGGTGGATCATCGCTTCGAGCCAGACTATATGAATTGGAAGATACAACAGGGGATAGCCCGCGAGCGGAATGAACGTGGCGGTGAGCACCAGGGGTATGTGGAACGTCAGCAGGTACTGGAAGCTGAGCTGCAGGTTGCGGAAGAGCTGGCGCCCTTCCGAGATCGCGCCGACGATGCTGCTGAAATTGTCGTCGAGGAGAACGATCGAGGCCACTTCCCGGGCGCTCCTCGTTCCCCGCTCGCCCATCGCCACCCCGACGTCGGCAGCCTGGAGAGCGGGAACATCGTTGACTCCGTCCCCGGTGACCACCACGACTTCCCCCGCCGCCTGGAGCGCGCGCACCAGGGCGAGCTTGTGGAGCGGCATGGCCCGGGCGATGACGTCGACGCCTTCGAGTAGCCGAGCGAGGGGCATTCCCGTGAACCCTTCGAGCTCCTCTCCCGACAGAACTTTGGGGGAGCCTCCCCCGAGCCCGACCGAGGTCGCGACCGATCGCGCGGTCTCGGGATGATCCCCGGTAATCATCATGACCCGGATTCCCGATTCCCGGCAGGTCTCGACCGCCTCGCGCGCCCCCTCTCGCAGAGGATCTTCGAACAGAAGCGCACCCGCGAACTGGTAGCCGCGATCGGGCTCACCCTCCGAGAATCCCGATGGCAGCGACCTTGAGGCGCATGCGATGACTCGTCGCCCTCCCGAAGCGAGCTCCTCGATCCGGCGAGTCCAGAGCTTCCGCTCCTCGTCCTTGAGCGCCGACATCCCCAGGATCACTTCCGGCGAGCCTTTTGTGACCGCGAGGAGGTCTCCCTCGATCTCGACGACCGCGGTCTCCCGGCGCCGGTTCTCGGTGAACGGAAAGGTGGCGACGAGCTTGACGATCGGACGCTCGAGCTTCTCCTCGGCGACGCGATTCAAGATAGCGGCATCCAGAGGATCGGCGCTCTCCTCGCGGGAGGCGAGGGCTCCGAGACGGAGAAGGTGCTCCGTCGACATGAGCCCCGCGGGAACTATGCGTTCGAGGCGAAGTCGTCCTTCGGTGATGGTGCCGGTCTTGTCGGTGCAGATGCACGTCGCGCGGCCGATGTTCTCGACCGAAACCGCGCGTCGAACGAGCGCCTTCCGGCCGGCCAGCCGGTAGACGCCCACTCCGAGGAAAACCGTGAACGCCACGGGGAACTCCTCGGGAAGGGCAGCGACCCCGAGAGTAGCGGCGCTGATGAGCGCGTCGACCCAACCATGACCTTGACGAACGCGCACCGCGGCCAGAACCACGCAGAGCGCCGCGGCCACGACGAGCAGACCTCGAACCAGATCCGCGACCGCTTCCTGGAGAGGCGTCGGGGCTCTCGCCCCCTGAGTCGCCGAGCGAACGATGGCGCCATAGATCGTCTCCGGCCCGGTGGCGACCACCCGGAGGAGCGCCGTACCCGTGAGCAGGCGAGTGCCGGCGAACCCCCAGTGGATTCCGTCGACGATTGGATCCTCTGCCGCAGGCGGCAGAGGCGGCGGTTCCTTCGCCGCGGGCGGAAGACGTGGCAACGAGCGCTTGCGGACCGGGTAAGCCTCTCCCGTGACCGAGGACTCATCGGCCTGGGCTTCTTCCGCGAATGCGATGAGCCCGTCGGCTGGGAACGCCTGACCGCTTCCGACTCTCGCGAGATCGCCGGGCACGAGATCGATTGCCGGGATCTCGCTCCAGGTCCCCTCGCGCAGGACGCTCGCGCGAGAAGCAAGCTTCTGAAGGAGGCCCGCGGTCGAAGCCTGGGTCCGCCGGTGCAGGTAAGCGTCCATTCCGACGAGCGGCAGGATGGCGGCGAGGAGCGTGAGCGCTTCCACCGGACTCCCGAGAGCGAGATAGAGGACGGCCGTCCCCACGAGAAACCAGATCATCGGGTCGCGCGCCGTCTCCCGCGCGAGCTCGCGCCAGGGATTCCCGGGGACCTCCACGATGTCGTTGGTCCCGTACTTCTGGCGCCTTGCTTCCACTTCAACCGAGCTCAGGCCCCGCTCGCCGTCGAGAAGCCCCGCTACCCGCTCGATCGCTAGCTTCTGGCGCATGACGGTCGTCGATTCAGATGTAGATCCGGATCTGAAGCAAGCCGGACATCGCCGCGGCGCCGTAGGTGCTCTTCAGGGTGAGCCCCTCGGGCGCGGCGCCGTAAGGAAGGTAGACGCTTCCGAGAAGCGAAAGCCGATCGGAAAGCGTCCAGGTGGCCGAGGGCGCGACGACTCCCGAGCCGTCGATCGGGCTCTGGATCCACTGACCGCTCAGAGCGAGCTCCGGAGAGAATTCATAGGTAGCGAGCGCTGCGAGCGCCTGGCGCTCCAGGATCTGGGTGTCCCCCCGAATGTACCGCTTCCGAAAAGCAGGATCGGAAAGAAGTGGAAGGATCTCCTCCGCACTCGGGGCACCGAATCCCGAGTAGTGATACTCGACGAACAGCAGGATGCCGTTCGCCAACGGGATTCGATACGAGCCCCCTAGAACAGCTTTGAGCGCCACGCGATCATCGCTCCCGAGCCCGCCCGCGGGCAGGGCCTCGGGAGCGCGGAACAGAGCGAGCTCGCCGTGGATCTCCGCCCCAGAGACGGCGGCGGAGCTCGTGATCCCGATGAAAACGTCGCGAGCTCGGTATCCGCCGACGAGCTCGAGATCCGCCTCGCCCCGGTATCCTCGGAAGCGCGCCGCGAAGGCCGACTCGTCCAGGCTCTCGCCGAACGCTCCCACGACGTCGAGAGAGGAGCGGGTCGTGAGCTTGAAGTCTGCCCGAATCGCATCGACACCCCTTCTCCACTCGCGATCGGCCTCGAGCGGAGTGAAGGGCGAGAACAGATCCACGGCGCCGAAGAGAACGCCCCGGCCCCAGCCCACGGCTTGACGGCCCAGAGTGAGCTCCACGCTCTCCAGATGCACCGCGAGATAGGCGCGATCGATCTCGTGACGCCAGGACGAGCCGGAGGAGCTCGAGATATTCCAGTCGAGTTGACTGATTCGATAGGGGGCGGGAGTGTCGGGAGGCAGGAGGCCCAGTCCGGCCGCGCCCGATGCGGCGGAGAAAACGCGAATGCGCTGCTCGTATGCGGCCCCGAGGGTGAACCGCGTTCCCAGGCGAGCCTCGGGCTCGAAGCGAACCCGCCAGAACGACGTCGCGGTGTCGCGCTCGGGCCAATCGGGGAAGAGAAGCGGAGCCTCCGGTGAGTGAGAGAGGAGGAGGGTTCCTTTGAACGAGGTTCGAAGGCGGAACCAATGGTCTTGCGCCACGAGAACGTCGGCGTCGACCGCGAAGAGCGCGCAGGCGAAGAGCGCCATCGGAATCGCTCGTCGCCGCATTTCAGCGCTCCGGAGTCTGGGGCGCTTTCCCGATCCCCGGGAGGATCTCGTGGGGCGCCTCGCCCCTCTTCTCCTCATCTCGCGCCACGCGGCCGTCGACGAGCGTCACCACCCGCGCGGCATGTGCCACCACACGGGGATCGTGGGTCGAGAACACGAACGTCATGTCGTGCTGCTCCCCGAGATCCCTCATCAGGTGCATGAGGATCTCCGCGTTCTCGCCGTCCAGGTTCGCCGTGGGTTCGTCGGCGAGAACCAGCCTCGGCCTCGCCGCCACCGCGCGGGCCACGGCGACTCGCTGCTGCTGACCTCCCGAGAGCTCCGCGGGTCTCCGGTGGGCGAGCTCGGCGAGGCCGAGCTCGTCGAGCACGTCGAGGGCGTGCGAGCGGCGCTCCGATCCCATACCGCGGAGCTCGAGCACGAACTCCACGTTCTCGAGCGCGGTGAGAACCGGCACGAGGTTATAGGCCTGGAACACGAACCCGAGCGAGCGAAGCCGGAGCTCGGCGCGCTCCCGCTTCGAAAGCTCGGCCACCCGCCGACCGAGCACCGTCAGCTCGCCCTCGGTCGGCCGGTCGAGAGCGCCCACCAGGTTGAGGAACGTCGTCTTGCCGCTCCCCGAAGGTCCCACGAGCGCGAGGAACTCGCCCTGGTGGATGACGAGATCCACGCCCCGGAGGGCCGGCACGTCGAGCTTTCCGATCCGGAAGATCTTGGTGAGTTCTCTCGCGACCACGATTTTCTCGGCGTTCTCGTTCATTGGGCGACCCTCAGAGCGACGGCGGGATCGGTTCGCGCCGCGAACCAGGCCGGATACAGGCTCGCGGCCAGGGTGGTTCCGACGGCGATGAGAAGAACGTAGGGGATCATCCAGGCCCCGAAGTCGCCGTAGAGGATGGGCTCGAGAACGACGCCCTGGAAGGAGTAGCTCGATCCCATGTACTCGCGGAAGTCCAGACCCGCGCTCGCCAGATGCCAGACCAGAGGTGCGCCGAGGGCAAAGCCGAGGGCGCCTCCGAAAAAGCCGAGGGTGAGGCCTTCCTGGAGGACCAGGCGCACCATGTGTCCCGCTTGCATTCCGAGGGCGGAAAGGACGGCGAATTCGCGGCGCCGCTCGAGGACGGCCGCGAGCTGGGCGCTCGCGACCCCCAGAATCACGATTACGATTATGAGAAAGCCGAGGAAGCGGGATGCCGCCTTGTCCTGCTCCATGTGGCCCTGGAACTCGGGAGCGATCTCCCCCCAGGTGAGGACCTCGTCTCCCGGCGCGATTCGCGGAGCGAGGAGAGCGCGGATAGATTCGCTCTCGCGCCAGTCCTCGAGAATGACAGCCACCTCGGCGACGCTCGGAAGGCCGGTGAGCGCTTCCAGGTCCTCGACCGTGACCTGGCAGATGCTCGCGTCGAGATCCTCGCTCCCGGTCGCGACGATGCCGACGATGCGGAAGAGCGCCGCCTCGATGTCGCCGTCCTTCCCGACCGCGGTCGCGAGAATATCGTCGTCCAGGTCCGCGCGAAGCCGCTCGGCCACCGCGCGCCCGACCACCGCGGCTCCGCGCTCGCCGGGCCCGAGGTATCGTCCTTCGTCGAGGTTTTGGACGAAGCGGTAGGTCCGAGGCTCGTTTTCGGGATCGACCCCCACCATCTCCAGCGGTACGACATGGGTTCCCATGGCGAGCAGGACCTGGGCTCTCGCCCGCACGGTCACGGCGGCGACTCCGGGAAGACTTCGCGCCGCCTCGAGGTCCTGTTGTCCGTCGACGAGCCTCAGTCGGGGATCGCGCCTGAGGCGCCAGCCTTCCGGCACCACGCGCAAGTGGCCGGCGCCGCTATAAGCCCCCATTCGGGCGAAGAGCTCGTCGCGCCCGCGGTTGATGCTCTCGGTAACGAGCGCGAGCGTGCAGCCGATGCCGATGCCGAGGACGGAGAGGGCGGTGCGACGGAGATTTCGCCCGACGCTCCGGAACGCGTACTTCGATGAGACCCAGGCCATGTCAATCCTTTAGCGCCCGAGCCGGCTCGAGACGGGCCGCTCGCAGCGCGGGCCAGACGGAAGCGATGAGCGAGGTCACGAGCACGGCCAGGATCGTGCGCCCCACATCCGAGGGCGCGAGGCTCGGATAGAACCGCATCGACCACGAGAGGCCGGCGAAGGAAATCTCTGTCGGCCCTCCTCCCGTGAGAGCGGCGAAGTCGAGGCCGGTCTCGTGAGTCACCGCCACGAAGAGTATGCCCAGGGTGCCGCCGAGCGCGGCGCCCGTAAGGCCCAGGGCGATGGACTCGGCGAGGATCATACGAACGATGCGACCGGGCGCGGCCCCGAGAGCGAGGAGCATTCCGATCTCGTGCGTGCGCTCGAAGGTCGCCATGAGCATCGTATTCGCGACACCGGCCGCCGCCGCGACGAAGATCAAGACGAGCGCAAATACCCCCGCGACCTCGATGATCTCGATGAGACTGACCATCTCGGGCGCGAGCGTCTGCCAGTCGAGGACTTCGGCGTCGGCCAGATTCGGAAGTGAGGCGAGCCGTGAAGCCAGGAGCTTCACCCCTTCGGGATCGCGGGCGTGCACCACCACCTCGTGGGCCTCATCGCGCATCGCGAAGAGCGTCTGGGCCTCGCCGATCTCGAGAAGGATGCCCTGTCGGTTCACGAAGTCCACCGGGGTTTGAATCAGGCCCTGGACCTGGACCAGGTCGTTGGCGAGCGAGCCGTCGGCTCCCTGACCGACGAGCGCGATCTCGTCGCCTTCGCGAACGCCCATCATCTCGGCGAGCGTCCTCCCCATGAGCACGCGGCCGCGGCTCCCGGGCGTCGAAGCACCCGCGAGAAGACGGCTCGGGCGAGACTCGGCCTCCCAGTCGACGCCGAGGACGACCACCGCGAAGCCTTCCTCTGCAAGGGCGGCGAGAGCGGGGGCGTAGACGCGGACGGTCGCGCTCGCCACCTCGGGATCGCGTCGCAACGCATCGAGAATCGAAGAGACGTCTCGGATCGTGCGATCCATCGCGCGGTCCTTTCGCCACTCGGGCGCGTGGATCTGGACGTGGCCGATCATGGGGCCGGTCAGCGTCTCCAGGATCCAGTCGGCATAGGCCCGGAGGAGCGAGTAATACGCGAGGACGAGAGCGACCGAGAGGCCGATGGCGGAAACAGCGAGGGTGGTGCGGCGGCGGTTGCGCCAAAGGTTTCGCCAGGCGATTCGAAGCGTGCTTCCGGCGACCATGAGTTTCCCTCGTTAGCGGGTTCGCTCCAGCCGGGAGAGGCTGAAAGTGTCGTCGGCAATCGGGACGTCGAAGTCGATCTCGAGATAGCGAAGCTCGGTGCTCTGGCCTTCGGCGTCGGTCGGGGTGAGGACCAGGCGCGCGGGAAGGCGGCGCCCGCCGAGTGTCTTCACCTCGTCGAAGCGCATGGTTCGCGCGAGCCGCCCTTTTCGGTCGAAGTGCCGCTCTTCGATCGGAAGCCAATCGTCGGAGACCAGAAACTCGATTTTGGCCCAGCGGCCCACGACTTCCGGCTTGACGTCGAGCGTGAGCCACCAGCCTTTCGGGTCCTCGGAACGGCGCTGCACCCGCGAGACGAAATCCTTGTGGAGCGACGATTCTTTCACCAAGTCGTCGTTGGTGAAGTCGGTTCCCATCCACGAGCCCAGCATCATCGCCGGGGGAACCCGGATGGTGCGCGCGATGCGCGGAAGGTAGTTCCAGAGATTGTCGCCCACCCGAAGGGTGGCCGTCCCCGCCTCACGCGCGGGCTCTTCGATGACTACCAGTACCTCTTCCTCGCCACGGCTCCATGCCTTGAGCCGAAGGGTTCGAGTAGTGCGGCGACTTTCCACCCGGATCTCCATCCGGGACACGCTGCTCTTCGAGCGGTAAAGATCATCGAGATGGGCGAGGACGGCTTCGACGTCGGGCGGCTTCTGGAACGACTCGACCGTCCCGGAGAAAAGGGACATCAATGCGCTGAGCGCCACGGCACGGAGAAGCCGAGCTCTAGCCATCGCCGGTTCGGTACTTCACGGACTATGCCAAGCCGCGTCGAAGCGGAAACCAGCGTGTCCCTGGAGGCGCACGGATATGACGGAAGGCATGCCTCGCCTCAATGCGGCTTCTGCCCCAGCGCTGAGGGAAAACACTCGAGGGCCGTGCGGGAGATATCTGAGTAAACCTTCCTGCGGCCGCGTCGGTCATCAGTCGCCGCCGGCGCCATCGGAGGTGAAGTAGCTCGTCACCGCGTCGAGCTCGTTCGCCAAGTGATCGATCTCGTTCTTCAGCAGCTCGGGGAGGGTGATTATTCCCGCGAGCTCCTCTTCTCCACCCTTCTCGATCACCGGGAGAACGTTGTGCCCGCGCTCCACCATCAAACGCAGCGCATCCCCGCAGGAACGCTCCGCGGTGATGGTGACGACGTCTTGGGTCATCACCTCGGAGATCATGACCTTCTCCGGGTCCCGCTTGGAAAGCACCACCCGCGCGAGGACGTCGCCCTGTGTCAGGATGCCCCGCAGCTTCCCCTCCTCCACCACCGCAACGGCGCTGAGCTTCCGCTCGCTCATGATCCGGCAGGCTTCGAGTACGCTCGCGCCGGGCGAGAGCGTCGCAGGCTGAGTCTTCATCAGTCCTTTGAGTCCCATCGCTGCCTCCTTGCTCTCGTGCACGGTGGGTGCCATGACCCACTGATGGGTCGAACCGCGCTTACCCATACTCCAGTGGGGCATTTCACGAGACCGCGCGCCATAGCACCCGGTCGGCATACCGCCTGCGGCTACGGGTTCGCGAGCTCGGTGAGAAGCGCCTCACTTCTCTCCTTCGCCGCCTTCAAACGCTCCCTCATCTGGTCGAACACGAACGCGTGGGCGGAGTGGACGGCTTCGCGGAGCGGGATCTGGGCCTGCTCATGTCGTGGCAATTCTCGCATCCGACGACGTTGCGCCCATGAGCCGACGTTTCCCAGTCCTACGTGTGCCCCGGGACGGGGTCGGCTTGCGGGTTGGCGATGTGGCAGTCGGCGCAGCGGTTCTCCTGAGCCCAGCCTGGCCGAGCGACAGCGTAAGCCACAAGTAGAAGCCAAAGGCAAAAGCGCACTCAAATTCCTCCGAGTCAGTAAACCGCCGGCAGCCATCCCGCGGCCGAGGCGAAGAGCAAAGAGAGTACCAGGAACAATCCGACGAGAAGAATCTTTCCCTTCGTGCTGTGCAGAAGGAACTGGCTCAGCTCTGTCATGGCTTTCCTCCTTCGCTATCTGACGAGGAGCACCGGGCAAAGCGCAAAGAGTCCAACCTGATGACTCAAGGTCGCGAGCCCCTCCCCCCGCCGCTCCCCATCGATGCGATGAGATTGGATCACGAGAAGGTCCGCGCCAATCTTCCCCGCCTCCTCGAGTATGGTCTTCGCGCGCCGCCCGTAAATCACCTCGGACTCGACCCGGATTCCGCTCTCGCGTAATGGCGCCGAAAGCGCTTCCAGGTGCTTTGCCGCTCGCTTCTCCAGCCGTCCGTAGAATTCCGGCTCCTCCTCTACCGAGAAACCGGAAATCGTCTCGATGACGTGGAGGAGATGAATCGTCCCCTGGGATTGGGTCGAAAGCTTTGCCGCCATCTCGACCGCGGGCTGGTTTCGATCCGTCAGGTCCACGGGAACTACGATGGTTCGAAACACGTCTTCACCCTCGGTTCGAGCCCGGAGAACGAACCGTCAGAACCGGACAGGCGGCGGAGCGGACCACGTGGTTGGCAGTCGAGCCGAAAAACACCAAATCCGCCGAACTCCGGCCGGCGACGCCCATCACGATGAGTTCGCACTCTTCTCGCTCCGCCGTCTTCAGAATCTCCTGGTAGGGAGACCCCGATTCCAGCACCACGGTCTCGAGCCGGATGCGCGCTCGAGCGTCCTCGGGCACCAGCTTTTCCAGCTTCGCCTGTCCCTCCAACCGGTGGCGCCCTCGAAGCTCGGTGACATTGAAGGCGACCGCTTCGCCGAGAGCGGGAGGGAGGTAGAACTCCACGACATGGACAACGAGGAGCTCCGCGTTCCCCTCGCGGAGGTCCAGGCCGACTGAAAGCCCGGCGAGCGAGGCAGGAGAGAAGTCCACCGCACAGAGGATCTTCTGGAACGGACCCCGGTCCGTTCCGATCTTCGGCGCCGAGGGCGAGATCGAGAGCACCGGTGCTTCCGACTGCCTGAGGACCCGCTCGGTTACGGAGCCGAGAAGAAGGCGCCGAAAACCGCGGCGGCCGTGGGTTCCCATGACGACGAGATCCGCCTCGAGCGTCTTCGCTTTCTTCAACACCTCCTCGACCACGTCACCGTCCTCGAGGATCACCTCGGCGCCGATGCCGTCCGCGAGCGCGCGATGCACGAAATCTCCGAGCTGACGATGAGCCCGATCCCGCGCTTCACCGCTCGCCAGGACCGGCTCGGTCAGGTACGGATAAAGCTCAGGATCGCCGAGGACCGTCGGAAGCACGTGCATCACCGTGACCTGGCCTCCGTGGCGTTTTGCCATGGCGAGAGCGTAGTCGAGAGCCCGATCCGAGCTCTCGGAGAAATCGACGGGGCAAAGGATCTTTTTGAACACTTAGTTTCCTTCCGAAATCGTGAGCACCGGGCATTCCGCATGGCGCACGACGTGCTGGGTCGTCGAGCCGAACAGCATGATGTCCAGCGGATTTCGCCCGCGCACGCCCAGAGCGATGAGGTCGACTCTCCGTTCGCGGGCCACGGTGAGAATCTCCCGATAAGCCTTCCCCGAACGGACCACGACCTCGACGTCGCACCACTCCCCGGCCTCTTCGGGCACGATCTCCTCGAGGCGGGTTCTCACCTGCTCTTCCATCTGCGACTTGTAGTCGGAAACGTTCGGACTTCCAATCCAGGTCGGCTCGTCGGGGAACCACTCCACCGTGTTTAGGAGCGTCAACCGCCCGCCCGACTCCTGGGCGAGGGAAAGGCAGTACTCAACAGCTTTGAGAGAAAGCGTAGCGAAATCGACCGCGCAGAGGATGTTCTTGAAGACGGCCTCCTTCGGCGCGCGCTCGTCCCCCGCCTCCGAGACCGTCAGCACCGGGCACCGGGCCTTGCGGAGAACCTTCTCCGCGACGGAGCCCAGAACGAGCCGTTCCACACCTTCCCGGCCGTGAGTCCCGAGACAAAGAAGACTCGCCTCATCGGCCTCAGCGGCCTCCAGGATCGCGTTGACCGGAGCGCCCTCGGCGACGCTGAACCGGGTGCGCACGCCCTCGGCCTTGGAAAGAGCGACGAAGGCATCGAGGCGCTCGAGAGCGCGCTTTCGGAACTCGGGCGCGAGCGGGACCGCCTCCGCGACATAGGGATACTGCTCCGGATGAATCAGGGCCGAAGGGATGACGTGAAGGAAATGGACCTCGGCGTCGTAACGCCGGCCAAGGGCAACGGCGTAATCCGCGGCGCGGAACGCGAACTTCGAGAAATCCGTCGGACAAAGGATGCGTTCCAATCGGATCATAGAGACCTCACTTGGCTATGTCATACCCGCTCCGGGCTCCCCTGTCTCCGACATCCATCGTCGCGAGAGAGCCCCGGATTGTGGGTACCCAGCCCCGAGCACACAATACCTGCAAGGGGCGTGCCGCAAAACTCGACGCGTGAGAACCCCGGGCATCTCCCCGCCGACTACTTGATCGCGAACACCGGGACCTTCGCGCGTCCGATCACTCTCTCGGTGACGCTCCCGAGAAGAAGATAGTCCGGCCGACTCAGGCCCCGCGTCCCCATTACGATCAGCTGGGCCTTCACGCACCTCGCGGTCTCGAGAATTTCTTCGACGATGCTTCCTTCGGTCACGACGCTCTCACCCGGACCTCGATCGAGCTCGGAGAGCTTCTTCCCGATGAGGCCAGGAAGCTCCGGATGGAGCTGGAACAGTTTCGCGACCCCGCCGGCGTAGAGCGAAGGGTGCACTGGGCTCGATACCACGTGCTCCAGAATCAACCGACCCGAAGGCGCCCGGAGCGCCCGCGCCGTTTCGACTGCCCTCTCCGAGTATTCGCTGAAGTCGACGGGCACGAGGATCGGATCGAAACCTTTTTCACCCTCGGCGACTTCGGCGTCCATCGCGACGGTCATCACCGGACAGCGTGCCTCGAGGACGATGCGCGCGGCGACACTTCCCAGCAGAAGCTTCCGGAGCCCGGACCGACCGTGGGTCCCCATGACGACCACGTCGGGCTCCGTCTCCCTTATCCGTTCCAGAATCGCGTCCACCGGATACGGGCGTCGCACGACCACGGTCTCTACGGCAAGCCCGCGGGTCTTGATTGCGTCGCTCCGGGTCGCGAGATCGCCGAAGACTTCGTCCTCGACTTTCTTCATATAGGCGTCCAGGGCCTGCTGGACGTTCGTCGGATCCAGGTTCTGAAGCGTGACAACGTGGAGGATGTCGATCTTGGCTCGATGCTGGATCGCGAGCGCAACCGCCTGCTTCAGCGCGCGATCGGCCGCCTCCGACAGGTCTGTAGGTATCAGGATTCGCCGGATTTTCATTCGCAGTCCCGCTTTGTGGGCCGAATTCTAGCAGAATTCCGCATACTGCCGGGGGACATCGAAGCGCGTGGAATCGGATTTGCATGCTGAGGTCACCGTAATGGGAACGAAGGCGGTCGACCTTTTTCCCCCCGGCATGGAGCTCCGGGAAACTCACATCTCGTGGGTTTTTCTCGGCGGCGATGACGCGTTCAAGGTAAAGAAGCCGGTATCGCTCGGTTTTCTCGACTTCAGCACGATCGAGAAGCGCCTTGAAGCCTGTGAGGCGGAAGTCCGGCTGAACCGGCGCCTGGCGCCGGATGTGTATCGAGGCGTCGTCCCGGTGATCCGCGACGCCTCCGGCCGACACCGCTTCGGACCGCACGGCAACCCGGTCGACTGGGCGGTGCACATGAAACGACTTCCGGACTCGCATCGGGCGGACGTGCGGCTCGAACGAGGAGATCTCACGGGCGAGGACATTGAGCTCGTCGCCGGGCGCGTGGCGAGATTCCACCACGAATGCGGTCCGAGCGCGGCCGCCGAGTCGTTCGGGACGGTCGAGGCGATTCGATTCAACGTTCTCGAGAACTTCGAGCAGACGAGGTCCACGATCGGGCAATACCTCGGCGCGGACCGGGTGAAGGAGCTCGAGGCCTGGCAGCTGCGCTTCCTGGAGGAACGACGGTCGCTCTTCGAAGAGCGGCTTCGGAGCGGCCGGATCCGCGACGGTCACGGCGACTTGCGGCTCGAGCACGTCTACCTCGGCGAGCCTGGTGAGGTGACGATTCTCGACTGCATCGAGTTCAACGACCGGTTTCGATTCGCGGACGTATGCGCCGATGTGGTCTTTCTCGCGATGGATCTCGCCTGGCACGGGCGCGTCGACCTCGCGGAGCGCTTCATTGCCCGCTACGCGCGCGAGGCGGGCGACTACGACCTCTACCCGCTCGTGGACTTCTATCAGAGCTACCGCGCTTTCGTTCGCGGAAAGATCGCTTCGATGACCGCCCACGACGTGGCCGCGAGCCTCAGGGTTCGAGAGCGGGCGGCCGCCGAGGCGCGGCGCTACTTTCTCCTGGCGCTCGCTTCCGAGCGACAATCGCTCGTGCCCGCCAGGGTCATCGCCGTCGGCGGAGTGATTGGCTCGGGAAAAAGCACCCTCGCCAATGCCCTCGGAAGAGAGATGCCGGCCCCGGTGGTGGATGCCGACCGGACCCGCAAGCAGCTCGCCGGTGTCGCGCCCGAAGATCCGCTGCCCGAGAGCTCGTGGACGGGTTTCTATTCCGCAGAGTTCACTCGAAAGGTGTACTCGGAGCTCTGCCGGCGCGCGTCGGCGGTGCTTGCGTCGGGAAGGCCCGTCATCCTCGACGCATCGTTTCGAGCCCGAGCGCACCGCGCCGAGGCGAAGCGCCTCGCGCAGGCGAACGGTATCCCGTTCGTCTTCGTCGAATGCCGCGCGGGAGGTGAGCTCTGTCGGGAGAGGCTCCGCGAACGGGAGAAAGAGAAATCGGTCAGCGACGGCCGTGTCAACGTCCTCGATGATTTCCTGCGGAGCTGGGAGCCCGTAGACGAGCTGGATCCGTCAGAGCACGCCGTCCTCGACACGAGTGAATCCGTCGCAGCGAATCTCGAGATCCTGGCGAAGACGCTCCCCGTCGCACTCGGCCTCACCCGTTGAGCCGGCTCATGCGGACTGAGCTTCAAGGAGGCGCGTCGTCTTTCGCAGCTGGTCCGCGTGACCCATGATCACCAGGATATCCCCCGCTCGAAGCTCCTCCTCCGGCAGCGGGTTGAACAGCATCGTCCCCTGCCGCTTCACCGCGACGACGATGACTCCGTGTTCGGAATGCAGCCGCGCCCCGGCAATCGTGGTAGCCACCACCGGGGAACGGGCGGAGACCATTGCCTCGCCCAGGTTCATTTCGAGGTAGTGGCGGTCCGCCACGTAGTCCATGAACTCCAGCACCGTGGCACTGGTCGCCGCCTGCAGGATCCTCTGCCCGGTGAGGCGGTAGGGCGTCACCACGACGGTCGCGCCCCCGCGCAGGAGCTTTCGCTCTCCGCCCTCGTCGGTAGCGCGCGCGATGACCCGGAGCCGAGGGTTCAGCGCTTTGGCAGCGACGGTGACGTACAGGTTATCGGCGTCGGAAGGAAGCAGCGCCAGCACGCACTGGGCGCCCTCGATGCCCGCTGCCTGGAGCGCTTCGTCGGTGGTGGCATCGTCGATGAGAAACAGGTACCCGAGATCGGCGAGGTGAGGCTCGGCGCCCGGGTTCCTCTCGATCACGCAGAAAGGAAGATTTTTGTGCGCGAGCTCTTCGGTCACCGGCTTGGCGAACCGGCCGAACCCGCACACGATGAAATGACTCTCTAGAGTCCTCAATTGACTGCGCATCCGCCTCCTTCCGATTCCGCCCAGGAGCTCGCTCTCCAGAACCACTTGCCCGAGCCGGGTAAGCGTATAGAGCGCGGTCCCAAGCCCTCCAACGATGAGAAAGCTCGCGAAGAGCCGCCCCGCGCCCGAGAGCGGATGGATCTCCCCGTAGCCGACCGTCGAGAGCGTGGTGATGGTCATGTAAAGAGAGTCGAGCGCCGGCCAACCTTCGATGGTCGTGAAGCCGGCGGTACCGACGAGAGTCCATCCGACGAGCATCGAGATCCCGACGATGAGACCGCGTGGCCAATGGCGAGGCACGGAGGGAGCTAGTGCCCGGCTTCCTGGAGCTTGAACTTCTTCATTTTGTAGCGGAGAGCGTCTCGGCTGATGTTCAAGAGCCTTGCCGCCCGCGTCTGGTTTCCCCGGGTGCGGGACAAGGCCTGGCGGAGGAGCTCTTCTTCGACCTTCTCGAGGGACGTGCCCTTCTCCGGAAGCGCGATCTCGGGGAGAGCGGCGTCGCTCGCGCCCGGTGAGAACTCGGCGACGTCGATAGGAAGCGCGTCGGCTCCGATGTGAGTCCCCTCTTCGAGAATCATCGCCCGCTCGATCAGGTTCTTGAGCTCGCGGACGTTTCCCGGCCACTGGTAGAGCGAGAGGAGACGCTCCGCCTCCGGAGTCAGGCCCAGTATGTTCTTTCCGAAGCGAGCGTTGTACTCGTTCACGAAGTGCCGGCATAGGAGCTTCACGTCGTCGCTTCGCTCGCGGAGCGGCGGGAGGGTGAGGGTCATGACGTTCAGGCGGTAGAAAAGATCCTGCCGGAACTTCCCGTCGTCCACCATCTTCTTCACATCGCGGTTCGAGGACGCGATGACGCGGACGTCGACCCGGACGTCCTGGACGCCTCCCACCCGCTTGAAGCTCTGTTCTTCGAGGACCCGGAGGAGCTTTGCCTGCATGCCCAGCGGCATCTCCCCGATCTCGTCCAAAAAAAGGGTGCCGCCGTCGGCCAGCTCGAGAAGTCCCTTCTTCTGCTGCCTCGCGTCGGTGAAGGCACCTCTTTCGTAACCGAAGAGCTCGCTCTCCACGAGGTTCTCGGGGAGGGCCGCGCAATTCACCGCGAGGAACGGGCGGTCCGCCCGAGAGCTGTAGAAGTGAATCGCTTTGGCGAAGAGGTCCTTCCCCGTTCCACTCTCGCCCTGGAACAGGATCGTCGTCGCCGGGCTCGCGGCGACCTTCTTCATGAGCGCGGTCGCATTCCGGATCGGCTCCGACTCGCCCACCAGATTCTCGAAATTGAAGCGCTTGCGGTCGCGGTCCCGGAAATGACGCACCTCCTGCCGGAGCTTGACGGTCTCGAGGGCGTTCGCAATCGTCGCGCGGAGCTCCTCGAAGTTGAGGGGCTTGGAAACGAAATCGTAGGCGCCGAGTCTCAGGGCGGCTACCGCGTCCTCGAGCACCCCGTACGCCGTCATGATGATGACCACCGCCCGGGGGTTCCATTCCTTGATCGCCTTCAACACCTCGAGCCCGTTCTTGTCCGGCAGGTGAACGTCCAGGAGAACGAGGTCGGGGCTCTCCCTCTCCACAAGCGAGATGGCGGTTTCCCCGTTCGGGGCTTCGAGCGGTCGATAGCCCCAACTCGAGAGCTTCTGCTGGAGAGACCAGCGAATCAGGTCTTCATCATCGACGACGAGAATACGGTCGAGCGCCATGGTGAATGTGTTTCAGCGCAGGCTGGCCGGCGTCCCTAGTTCCGGAGGCCCAATCTCGGCGACATCGGGGCACCTGGCCAGCTGCATTCGAGGAGTAAGCACGAATGCTGCCAGTTTTCGCGGATTCTCCGTTGCGCGCATCCTCAACGAAATGAAGAGCAGTGGCCAAAGGAGCCGCAGCGGAGTCTAGACCCCTGCGGGAAAAGGCGCAACCACTCGCGTTAGACCGCGTCGATCGGAAAGCTTCGCTGGCAATGGCCGCAGTGCCACCGAGGGCTGTCGGGTTTCATGACGAGGCCCCCCCAGAAGAACGCGCCCCGAGCGCGGTCCTTCGTGAGCGAGTCGGGGAGCGGCCCGTAGAGAATGGGAACGAGCCCGATCTCGTTGCACGCGGGGCATCGCTGCCTTCTTCCGTTTGCGTCTTTTTGCCCAAGCATGGTTCGTTTCCGGCACCCCATCGCACCGAAGAGCTCGAATTTCTGTCGCGTCCGTTCTTCCTCGGCGATGCCTATGCAAGGAATATTCCGAATCAGAGCCAGCGCTCACGGTCTGGTACGGAGGTTGCACTCTCGAGTCGACAGGAGGAAAGGGGTGAAAGAGAAATCAGCCAGAGAGGTCTTTCGCAAGGATACGCAGCCCAGGCTCCAGACCCCCTACGAAGCGCGGGAGAGGGAGAAGTACTCCGACGACACGGTTTGTCCGGAGTGTGGCGCGGTCTTCTTAAGGGGCAAATGGACGTGGGCCAAGCCGCTGCGCAGGGACGACGTGTCTTCGCTGCTATGCCCCGCGTGCCAGCAGATCAAAGACGATCATGCGGGCGGAGTCATCACTCTCTCGGGAAGCTTTCTGACGGCTCACCGGGAGGACATCTTGAATCGGGTGCGAAACATCGAAAAGGCGGAAAAGAAGGATCACCCGCTGCAGCGCATCATGGCCATCATCGACAAGGGGGAAGAAATCGAGATCCGCGCTACGTCGGAGCACCTCGTGGCGCGCATGGCGAAAGCCCTGAAGAGCGACTACAACGGAGAGCTCGAGCTCTCCTTCATGCGGGAGGAGCACTTCGCCCGCGCGCATTGGAGGCGTAACTCATGAAAGTCCAGGATCTGATGACGACGGAAGTAGGCAGCTGTCGCGCGTTCGACGGCGCGGATCGGGGCGCGCAAATCATGTGGGAACGGGATTGCGGCGCTGTTCCCGTTCTGGATCAGGAAGGCTCGGTGGTCGCGATGCTTACCGATCGCGACCTCTGCATGGCCGCCATGACCCAGGGAAGAGCGCTCTCCGAAATACGGGTCTCGAGCGCGATGAGCAAGGACCTCTGGTCCTGCCGCCCCGGCGACGACCTGTCCCAGGCGGAAGCGGTGATGCGGGCGCGGAAGGTGAGGCGGCTCCCCGTCGTCGACGCCGAAGGAAAGATCCTCGGCATCCTGTCGCTGAGCGATCTGGCTCGTGCGTCCATGGCGCCAAAACGCGGTGGGGCTCAGAAGAAACCCGTGGATCCGTCCGAGGTCGGAGCGACCCTCGGCGCGATCAGCTCGGTCGGCAACTAACAGTAGCGGGCTGCTACATTCCGTCGAGGACTTCCCGCACCTTCCTCGTGAGCTCGTTTCGGTTGAAGGGCTTTTCGAGAAACGACAGCCCTCCCTCGAGGATTCCGTGGTGGAGGAGGGCGTCGTCGGCGTGGCCCGACATGTAGAGCGCCCGGATCGCCGGCCGGCGTTCCTCGAGACGCTTCACCAGGGCGGGGCCGTGGATTCCGGGCATGAGGACGTCGGTCAGGACGAGGTGGATTGGTCCCTCGTGGGCCGAGGCCACCCTCATAGCTTCCTCCCCGTCGCTCGCTTCCAGGACGTCGTAGCCCGCTTTCCTCAAGCTTGCCACCGCCACCAACCGTACGGTGTTCTCGTCCTCCACCACGAGCACCGTTTCCGAGCCGCGGTTGGAGGACTCTGACGGGGCCGTCGTGGTCTCCGGCTCCCCGCTGCGAGTGATCCGCGGCAGATAGATGCGGAAGGTCGTTCCCTGTCCCGGCTCGCTATAGGCCCAGATCTTTCCTTCGCTCTGGGAGACAATCCCGTAGACGGTCGCGAGTCCGAGCCCCGTGCCCTTGCCCCTCTCCTTGGTGGTAAAGAAAGGCTCGAAAATATGCTTCAGGGTCTCGCGGTCCATGCCCGAGCCGGTGTCCGAGATCGAGATGAGAACGTAGGCCCCGGGCTTCAGGCCCAGGTGTGGATCCCCGAACCCCTCGTCGACGTCCACGCTAGCGGTCTCGATGACCAGGCGCCCGCCGGTAGGCATGGCGTCCCGCGCGTTGACCACGAGATTGAGAATGACCTGCTCGATCTGGCTCTGATCCGCGCGAACGAAGCCGAGCCCCGGCTGGAGCTTCACCAGAAGGTCGACGTCCTCTCCCAGGACGCTCCTGAGCATCTTCTCGATCTCGGTGATCTTGGGGTTGAGATCGATCACCTCCGGCTGGAGCATCTGGCGGCGGCTCACCGCGAGGAGCCGGCGAACGAGCGAAGCCGACCTCTGACAGGTCTTGAGCGTCTCCTTGGCGCCTTGGTAGAGCGGGTGGTCCTCCGGGAGCTCGTCGAGCACGACCTCCGCGAAGCCGGACAGCGCCGTGAGGAGATTGTTGAAGTCGTGCGCGATGCCGCCAGCGAGACGTCCCACCGCCTCCATCTTGGTGGCGTGCTCCAGGGTCCGCTCGAGCTTCTGCCTCTCGTTCTCCGAGCGACGCCGCTCGCTGACGTCGTTCACGAAGGCGACGGCGACGGTTCCGCCCGCGGCGGCGATGTGGCTGAGACTGATCTCGACGGGGAACTCGCTGCCATCCTTTCTCCTCGCCACGAGGTCCATCCCCCGGCCCATTGGGCGGCTGTGCGGGTCCTCGAAGTACTGACGGCGATGCTGCTCGTGCGTTTCGGCAAGCTTCTCCGGCATCAGGACTTCGAGCTTCTTCCCCACTATCTCCTCTCGCCGATATCCGAAAATTCTCTCCGCCATCACGTTGAACGAGAGGATCGATCCCGCAGCATCGATCGAAAGGATTCCCTGCGCGGCGTTCTCGAAGAGCGCGAGCACCGTTTGCTGGCTCTCGCGAAGCGCGGCTTCCATGAGCTTCTGATCGGTGATGTCGCGGGCGGTCGAGAGGGCCCCGATCACTCGTCCAGTCTCATCCTTGAGACCCCGGCACCACCAGGCGAGCAAGCGCCTCGAGCCGTCGCGCCGGCGCTGCCAGCTCTCGAGCACGATGGTCTCCTCGGAACCGTCGAAGAGCGGACTCACCTTCTCGTACGTATCCTTGCTCTCCTCGTCGAAGAAGAAGCTCGCTTCCCTCCCGATGACGTCCTCGCCGAAGAACTCGTAGCCTGCGCGGTTGACCCAGGTGTAGACCTTGTCGACGTCCACTTCGGCGACGATGTCCGGGATCCCCTTGAGGATGGCTTCGTAACGGGCCGCGACTTCGTGGCGAGCCTGCGCCGCCGCCACTCGGCGCTCGGTCATGTCGTTTCCCACGAGAACTGTGTCTTCAACTCATTCTCCCCATCGCTATACTACGGCCGCACGCCATTCGTGCCAAGCCAGGGCTCCATGTGCTCGAGCAGGTCGAAGTCGTGATGGATCATGCACACGTGCCCGTAGCCTTTGAGGACCCGCACCGTGGCCCTGGGCATTCGCGCCGCCATGAAACGCGCTTCCGCGACCGAGGGAACCAGGTGATCTTCGTCGGCGGCGAGGAACAACGTGGGGACTTCGATCCGGTGGAGCTCGTCGCGGATATCATATTCGCGAAGTAACTCGAGTCTTCGGATGTAGCCCCGCCGGCCGATGGCCCGGGTACGCCGGTGAAACTCCTCGATATCCTCGGGAAGCGTGTGGGAGCTGTGGAGCCTAGATTCGGTGAATCGGCGCACGAGCGGCATCGCTCCCCAGGGCATGATCTTGAGAATCGCCGGACCGAGCCGGATCCGGACGCGCTGCCTTATGTACGGGAAGGAGTTCAAGATGACGAGACCGGCGAGCCTCTCGGGATGGCGGAGAGCGAAGCTGAGGCTCAAGGCCCCTCCGAACGACTCGCCGCAAAGAAAGACCCACTCCTCTTCCCGTTCGCGGGCGATACGGTCCACGGTTTCTTTCAGCTCCGCCACCAGACTCTCCATCGTGCACGATTCGTCGTCGGGAAGCGGGAACGTCACCACGTGGAACCGGCGGGCGAGAATCGGCGTCTGGCGGTAAAAAAGAAGCGCCGTGCCGTCGAGGCCGGGGACGAGGACGAGCGCGCCCGCGTTCATCGCGGCTCCATTTTCCTCACGGGAATGCCCACGTATACCTCGCCCTCTTCGAGATTCGCGAACTTGGGAACGAGGCTCAAGGCTCCGATCTGGCATCCGTCCCCGGCAACGACTCCGATACCGACGACGCTTCCGACACCCACGGTGACTCCGCGACCCAGCCGGACGGGCGCCGTTTTCAGGACACCGCCCTCCACCGTATGTCCGGAGAGGTGGGCGTCGCCGCCCACCACCACGTCGTCGCCGAAGTCGAGGAGATTGTGGTCGGTCACCTCGAGGCTGTTTACGAACACCCTCCTTCCCATCCGCGCGCCGTTGAGACGCATGTAGAAGGTCCAGATCGGCGTCGCGCGGAAGAGCGATCCCGCGAAGATGCGAACGAGCTGGATCGAGATCGTGTAGCGGACCCAGTCGAGAAGAGGCCAGGAGAATTCGGAGATGTCGAGTTCGGCGTTCGAAGGCGTCCGCCACCCGGTGATGCGCGTGGCGATGCCGGAGAGCAGGATGAGCGCGAGGGTGAACAGCAGGTAGGCAGGAATGAATGCCATGCTGAGTACAACCACCCGAAGCGGAGCGGAGTTCAGCTCCCATCGAAAGTGCCACTCCCAGAACAGGACCGCGGGCAGCACGGAGAGCCCGAAGACGAGGCTTTCGACGACGAATACCGAGACCAGCGCCCAGGCGATGCGAAGTAAGGCGGCGGTCAAACTTGCTCGGCGCGGCATAGGCTTTGCATGAGGATAGCGCATGCCAGCATACGCCATGAAAGTTCGGGAGCTCATGACCACCGATGTCACGACCGTAGGTCGCAACGACGAGCTGACGATTGCGGACGACGTCATGAAGATGAAACGGATTCGCCATCTTCCCGTTGTCGAGGAGGGCCGTCTCGTCGGCATCTTGACCCAAAAGGACCTGTTCCACGCGGCCCTCTCGACCGCCATGAATTTTGGAGAGAAAGCGCAGAAGGAGTTTCTGAAGTCGGTGGTGGTCAAGGAAGTCATGACCGACGAGGTGCTGACGATCGACCCGGGCGTCGGCGTCAAGGAGGCGGCTCGCCTCATGATCGAGCACAAGATCGGCTGCCTTCCCGTCGTCGAGAGCGGAAAGCTCGTCGGCCTGATTACGGAAACCGACCTCCTGCGCGTCGTGGCGGGCTGAAGGAGTTGCGTGTGAAAAAGTTGGCGTTTCCCCTCGCGGGACTCGGCCTGGTCCTCGTTCTGGTCGGAAGCGTCCTCTCCCTCGAGGAGCAGGAGCCGAACCTCCGATTCATCATGCAGCGTAAGCTCGATCAATCTCACTCGATCCTCGAAGCGCTGATCACCGAAGACTTCGAGACCCTCGAAGACAGCGCCGGCGCCCTCAAGGTGTTGAGCGAGGAGGCGGGCTGGTTCGTGAACGTGACCCCGGAGTATGCGGAAAGAAGCAGCGCGTTCCGCAGGGCGGTCATCGAGATCGAGCAGTCGGCGAAGGAAAAGAACCTGGATCGCGCCGCCCTCGGCTACGTCGACATGACCCTCCAGTGCGTCCGGTGCCACCAGTTCCTGCGCGGAGCGGCAAGGGCCAGCCTTTCTCCCCGATAGCGACATTTCCCGCATCACTGGGTGAAATCTCTCAGCCGTGAACGCTTGGCGAGTAGGAACGTCCGGCCTCCGCCACAAAACCTCAGTAATTCCGGCCGCCCGCCAACGGCCTCAAATTGGCATCGGGTTTGCGATAGGCCGCCCCGATGAAGGACACAAGACCGGCCCTGGGCATCGCGCTCGCTCTCACGTTATGGTTTCTCGGCATCGGCGTCTTCATCTTGGGTGCGCGTCGATACCTTCCGGAGGTGGCGTCCGAGCACGGAAAGGGCATCGACGTGATGCTCCTCTACCTTCTCGTCACCACCGGTACTCTCGTCGTGATCGGACACCTCGTCCTCGGGTACTTCGTCTTTCGATTCAGCCGGGTCGCCCGCGTGAGCCCGACGCTTCCCGGCGCCACGGCGCAGAGGTTCTGGTCGGTGGCGCCGGCGATCCTGATGACGGTGTTGGCCGAGGGTGGTGTTCTCGTCCTCGGGATTCCCGTGTTCGGTCAGCTCTACACCCAGGAACCTCCCGCCGACGCGATCATGGTGGAGGTGACCGGGGAGCAGTTCACGTGGAACGTGCGCTATCCCGGCGAGGACGGCCGGCTCGGAAGGACCGACCCCGCGCTCATCACCGACGAGAACGCGCTCGGCGTGGATGAATCCGATCCCGCCGCCGCCGACGACATCCACGAGCTCGCGCTCATCTACGTCCCGGTGAATCGCGCGGTGAAAGTGCGGCTCCGGTCCAAGGACGTGCTCCACAGCTTCTACCTCCCCCATCACCGCATCAAGCAGGACGCGGTTCCCGGGATGACCATCGAGCTGTGGTTCGTTCCGAACCGCGAAGGGGAGTTCGAGATCGCCTGCGCCGAGCTTTGCGGCTTCGGCCATTACCAGATGCGAGGCTTCCTGCGCGTCGTCTCCGACGACGAGTTCGAGCGCTACCTCGCGGAAAAGCGAGAGGCAGGACGGAGATGACAGAAGTGCCCACCGCGGAGACCGCCGCACACGAAACGCGGAGCTTTCTCCGCCGCTACGTCTTCAGCACCGATCACAAAGTCATCGGGATCCAGTACTACCTTACCGGCGGCCTCATGGGAGTCCTCGGCGCTTTTCTCGCCGGCCTCATCCGACTCCAGCTCACCTGGCCGACGACGCAGTGGAACTTCCTCGCCAAGATCTTCCCCACGGGAATGGAGGGGGGGTTCATGAAGCCGGAGTTCTACATCTCGCTCGTCACCATGCACGGCACCATCATGATCTTCTTCTTCGTCTCGCTGGTTCTGGTGAGCGGGTTCGGAAACTACCTCATCCCCCTCCAGGTCGGCGCCCGCGACATGGCGTTTCCGTTTCTCAACATGCTCTCGTACTGGACCATCGTGCCCGCGATCCTCATCGCCGCCGCGTCGTTCTTCGTCGAGGGCGGGGCAGCGGGCTCGGGCTGGACGGCCTACCCACCGCTCTCGGCCGTGCCCTCGGCGGCGCCGGGCTCCGGCCTCGGGCAGACGCTCTGGCTCCTGGCGGTCGCGCTCTTCATCGTGTCGTTCACCATGGGTGGACTCAACTACGTGACCACGGTCGTCAACCTGCGGGCGAAGGGGATGTCGATGATGCGCATGCCCCTCACCGTCTGGAGCCTCCTCATCGCCTCGATCATCGGACTTCTGGCTTTTCCCGCGCTCACCGCGGCCGCTATCATGCTGCTCTTCGACCGGCACCTGGGCACGAGCTTCTATCTCCCCGCGGGCCTTTACATCGCCGGGAAGCTCCTTCCGAACCAGGGAGGGAGTCCCCTTCTCTGGCAGCACCTGTTCTGGTTCCTCGGCCACCCCGAGGTCTACGTGCTGATCCTGCCCGCGCTCGGGATCACCTTCGACGTGCTCGTTCCCTTCGCCCGGCGCCCCGCGTTCGGCTATCGGGTCACCGTCTACTGCCTCGTTGCGATCGCCTTTCTGAGCATGGTGGTCTGGGGCCATCACATGTTCGTGAGCGGGATGAATCCCCTGGTGGGTGAGTTCTTCTCCATCGGCACTCTCCTCATCACCATTCCCTCGACCATCATCGGGGTGAACATGATCGCGAGCCTCTGGGGCGGAAAGCTCCGTCTCACCACCGCCGCCCTTTTCGCCATCGGGACCATCAGCTTTTTCGGTTTCGGAGGCTTCGGCGGCCTCTTCCTCGGTAACGCCGCCGCGGACATCCAGCTTCACGACACCGCCTTCGTGGTGGGCCACTTCCACTTCATGATTGGAGGAGTCACACTGCTCGCGGTCTTCTCCGGCTCCTACTACTGGTTCCCGAAGATGTTCGGAAGGAAGCTCTCCGAGCTCCTCGGCAGGTTTCACTTCTGGATGACGATCGTCCCGTTCTACGGAATCTTCGCGACCATGCACTTCTACGGTCTCGCGGGAGCCCCGAGGCGATACTACAACCTGAGCCAGTACGCGTTTCTCGAGGGAGTCCGCTGGATGCCGATGGTCATCACGGTCTTCGCCTTCACCTTGATGGCAGGCCAGCTCCTGTTCCTCGTGAACCTCGTTCGGAGCCTCTGGGCCGGCGAGAAAGCGGAGGCGAACCCTTGGGAAGCGACCACTCTCGAGTGGAGCGCGCCCTCACCGCCTCCTCACGGGAACTGGGGAGACGAGGATCCGGTCGTGTATCGCGGGGCCTACGAGTACGGAAACCCGGACGCGAAGGAGGACTTCGTCCCCCAGACCGTGCCCGCTTTGCAGGTCCCCGCTCACAGCTGAGCCAAAGGAGCGTCCATGGTGTCGACTGCCCGTGAAGCACCCATGAACTGGTCGGGGGGAGTCGCTCCCCTGGGGATGAGCTGGCAGAAGTTGATGATGTGGATCTTCATCGTCACCGATGGACTTCTGTTCGCCGGCTTTCTCGCGAGCTACGGGTTCGCGCGGACCGGGGCCGCGATCTGGCCCGACCAACAGGAGGTGTTCCACCTGTGGTTCATCTCGCTGATGACGTTCGTGCTGATCACCTCGAGCGCCACCATGGCCACGGCCGTTGCCGCCGCAAGGCTCGCCGACTGGAAGAAGGTCGCGAACATGGTTCTTTTGACCTTCGCCGGGGGCGCGACCTTTCTTGCGATGCAGGCCTATGAATGGGGCGGCCTCATCCGCGATGGCGTTACCCTCGGAACGAACCCCTGGAACGTGCCCGCTTTCGGCAACTACTTCTTCCTCATCACCGGTTTTCACGGCACTCACGTGCTCATCGGGACCGTCGTGCTCCTGACTCTGGCCTTCCGCTCCCGCGCGGGAAAGACGACCGCGGCCGGAGTCGAGCTCGCGGGGCTCTACTGGCACTTCGTCGATCTGGTGTGGGTCTTCGTCTTCACGTTGTTCTATCTGGTCTGAGGTAGTAATGGAAAATCGCGAGACGTCACCGTACGGCACCCTGTGGAAGACCTGGGGTCTGCTCCTCGTCCTTACCTGTGTCATGGTCTTCGTCGACGCCGTGGGCCTTCCGCGCATTCTGCTTCTCGTCATCTTGATCGCGGCGATGCTCACCAAGGCGTTCTTCATCTCGTCGCAGTTCATGGACCTGAAGCACGAGAAGCTCGTGGTGGGAATCTCCGTCGCGTTCTCGATCCTGTTCTTCGGGGCGATCCTCTTCGCCCTCCTCATCCCCGACGGGTTCGCCGTCCTCCACGGCGGACGATGAAGCGCCTCGGTGTCCTCGTGCTGGCGGCGGTTCTTCACGGAGCGGCACCGCCCGCGTTCGCCCAGTGCGCCCTCTGCCGTGCGGCCGTCGAGAGCTCGGAAGAGGGACGAGCGATGGCGGTGAAGCTCAACCGCGCGATTCTGCTCCTTCTGGCGGCACCTCTTGGGGTAGCGACTTCCGTCGGGCTCGCCGTCTTTCGAAGCCGCACGCGCCTTCGTCATCCTCGAGCCTGAAACGGTGGACGACGCCGGTCAAGGGATGGTGCGACATCCACGCTCGACGCACGAAAGCCGCAGGCTCATCCCCGGGAGAAGCTCGCCGCGATCGTTTCGCCCCGAGAGGGAGACCAGAAGCGTCTCGCCGTCGTCCCGAATATCGGCGAGACCGAACTGCTGGATCGAAATGAGTCCGAAGAGGCTTCGACGGGCCGCCTCGCCGTGACTGTAGGGCCCCCCCTTCGGGCGCGGGTAGCGGTCGAGAGGCGCCGCGTGCGCGACGGGGAATCCCCGCTCCCCGGCCGGGGGGTCGGTCGCGAAGTTCGAGTTCGTTCCATCGTCGATCGCCACCATGTGGGCGTCACCGCTCAGCATGAGCAGCCGCTCGGCCATCCCGGAATCGCGAATGCGATCGGCGATGTAACGGCGTTCCCAGTCGTAGCGACCCCAGCCGTGAACGCTCCCCGCTTCGGTGATCCAGGGGACGGGATTGACCCAGACGACGAGGGCGTAACGATCGCGGGCGGCCTCGATCTCGCCGAGCAGCCACTGCCTCTGAGCGAGACCGAGCATCGTCTTGTCCGGACCCTCCGGCGTCTGGTCGGGCACGCGTTCGGAGCGGACGTCGGTGAGAAGGAATCGCACGCGGCCGACGGTGAACGCCTGGTGCAGATCCCGTGGAAGCCCGTGGTCGCGCTCGAGGGGGTAGTGAGGCACGTACTCGTCGTAGGTCGCGAGCGCCGCTTGCCTTCCCGCGTGCGTGCGGTCGGCGTCGTTCGGGCCATAGTCGTGGTCGTCCCAGATGTAAGCGATGGGTGCGGAGCGATAGAGGGACGACTGTCGGTCGGAGGCGAGCACCTTGTCGAAGGCCCGCTGAAACTTGGCCGGGTCGTTCTCTGTGATGTTCTCGTAATGGAAATCTCCCATATGGAGCGTGAACAGAGGCTCGAGGGACTCCATCGTCTCGAAGATCCGGTGGTTCGACCCGGTCCTGGCGCAAGAGCCGAAGACGAACCGAAACGACGCCGGCGCGGAAGCGAACGTCCGGAAGCGGCCGCCGAGAAAGGCGCTACTCCCAACGGCCACGCGGTAGTCATAGGTGGTCTCCGGCAACAGTCCCTCGAGGTAAAACGTGGCGACGCCGCTCGGGCTCATTTCTCGTGGCGACACCTCCATCGTCCCGACGAGCAGCCGCGGGGCGCCACTGCCATCCACCTTCGCCTTCACGACGGCGGTGGTTTCGGTCACCGCGCCGGACCATACCCAGTGGGCGGGACCGCGAGCCATGACGGAGGTAGACCCGCCGAAAATGCCGAGGAGCAGAACGATCCCGAAACGGAGCCTCGTACGCCTCATAGGCGTATCCGAATCAATTTCCAAAGGCTTGTCAAGGCGGTACCACGTCGTTTCCGCCCTACGAATCCAACTTCACTCATGAGTAAAGTGCAATATCATGAACTTTACACCTGTCCCGGATCTCGGGCCGTCACCTCGTCGACACGATCGATGCGGACCTCTCCGAGAAGATGGTCTTCATCGGCGCAACACTATGCCGAGAGGTCATGATCCCCTGATGGCCGCTCACAGGAGTGGGCTCAGGCGCCGTGCGAGGGCGTCGCCCCATCGATGCCCGAGTCCGCGCCGGCGCCAGGGCTCGGGCCGAATTTCCTCCGAAAGGGTCAGGTCCTCCTCGAACGCCACCACCATGCCCGCGCCGGTTTCTTCGTCGAGGACGACGAGATTGCACTCGGCGTTGAATCGGAAAGAGCGAAAGTCTAGATTGGTCGAGCCCACGACGCTGACGAATCCGTCCGCGACCATGGTCTTCCCGTGAAGCACGGCGGCGCCGTACTCGAAGATCCGCACCCCGCTCTCCAGCAAGACGTCGAAGTAGCCATGCCCCGCGTGGCGGATGAGTGGCACGTCGCTCGCGCCGGGAAGAAGCAGGCGGACGTCGACTCCGCGGCGGGCGGCAGCGTCGAGAATCTCGATCGCCACCGAGCTCGGCGCGAAGTAGGCGTTGGTGATGAAAACCGACCGGCGCGCGGCGCCGACGATCGCTGAAAGCACGGCGGCTGACTCTTGATGCCCGCGGAGCGGCCGCGAGTCCAGGACCAGGACGCGCGCTCCCGCAGGCGGTTTGGCGTCGTCCACGACGAGAGACGGGATCGCGAGCGGCGTTCCCCCCGCCCTATGCCAGGCTTCCGAGAATACCAGGGCGAGCTCCCACGCCGCCGGCCCCTCGACCTGCGCGTGAGTGTCCCTCCACGCGCGGACGTGCCCGCGCGCTCGCGGCGAGCCGTACTCCTCGGCGATGTTCATTCCTCCGGTAAACCCGACGCTTCGATCGACGACCAGGATCTTCCTGTGGTCCCGAAAGAACTGGTGCCAAAAATACGGGAAGACGGGATGAAACAGCCGCACCTCGCAACCGCGCTTGCGCATCTCCCGCCAGAAGCCTGACCGGGTCCAGAGGGACCCGAAAGCATCCGCCAGGACCCGAACCGCAACACCGCGCGAAGAGGCGTGGCCAAGGAGCTCCAGCATCTCCCAGCCGGTTTTGTCGTCCTTGAATATGTAGGACTCGAGGAGAATTTCTTCTACCGCGCCCTCGATCGCGCGCCGCATGAGCTGAAAGGCCTCTTGACCGCGGTGGACGACGGTGACGCGGTTGCCGCCGTGAACCGGCCCCTGTTCGATCCGCCGGAGAAGCGGCTCGAACGCCGGGTCCCGGACGCCCTGCGGCAAGCTCCCCGCCAGGCGCCCGACGTTCCTGGCCCGCAAATCCGGCGGAAGCTTTCTCCCGGAGCGTGGCCTTAGAACGGGCGCGAGGCGGCGCACGGAATTTCGGCTAGACCTTCGGCACCGAGCGGCTCACCGAAAGCGCGATGGGAAGCCCGACACAGAACATGTGGACGATCAGGATGACGACGTCGAAGGCGAACGGGCGTTTCGGAAAGGCGGAGAGGGGCAGGACCACGAGATTCATCATGAGGTACACCGCCGCTCCGTACGCCATTCCCGAGAGGACGGGTCGACTCGAGAGGACCCGAAGCCGCCGACTCGCCCCGTAGTAGACGACGGCCCAGCCGCAGGCGATGACGAAGTGCAGCAGCCCGCCGAAGGCCGCGGTCGCGAGGCCGCCCTCGAAAGCCTCCGCCCCGAGTAGTCCGCTCGCGATGGACTGGAGTATCCGGATGGGGGTCGCGCCGCGAAAACCGTAGACGACGAACGCGGCCACGATGTCCAGGACCCCGGCGAGGAGCCCGCCTTGGAGGACGGCGCGGAAGCCTCTTCTCATGACGCGTCCGATGCGAACAACCGGATCTCGGGGACATCCTCGGATAGCCGAACCATGGATTCGAACTTCATGCCCAGCTTCTCCAGCAATCGGATCGATGCCTCGTTGTCGGGCGACGTCACCGCCACGATGCGGGTGAGCCCGAGGACGCTTCTTCCGTAGGCCATCACCGCGGAGGCGGATTCGAACGCATAGCCCTTCGACCAGAATCGTGGAAGAAAGGCGAACCCGAGGTCGACGTCCTTCAAGGCTTCTCGTTTCAAGAGACCGCAGATCCCGATCGGGGCACCGTCGTCCTTACGCTCGGTCAAATATAATCCGAATCCGAATCGTTCGTAGCTTGCGACCGGCCCGTTCAAGATGTACTCCCGGGCGCCCTCAAGGGTCCTGACCCGTTTGTCTCCGATGAATCGAAGAAACGAGGGATCGTTCAAGAGACCGAGAATGAACTCTGCGTCGCCGATCTCGAGCCGGCGAAGGGTCAATCTTTCCGTTTCTACTACGGTCACACCAGAGATTGTAGCGAATGCGTGCCCCGCCGGAAACGTGAGGGCCGGCCTCCTCGCCGGAAGCCGGCCCTCGATCCGTTACTTCGCGGTGGGCGCGGAAGCGTCCGGGATACTCCCCGCGAGCATCTTTCCGATGAGCACGTCCGCAAGGCGGGTGCTGCCGTCTCCTCCGACGGCGATGTCGGGCACGAGCTTGACCCGGTTCTGGCCGAGAATCGAGGCCATCTGGGTGGCGACGTAGCCCGCCTCTCCCAGCGATTCGCGTCCAAGCCGATAGGCTTCGGCCTGAGCTGAGCCGGTCGCGCGTATTGCCACGGCTTCCGCTTCGCCCTTCATCCGCATCGACGCGGCTTCGGCTTCGGCCTGGGCCCGAACGAAAGCCGCTTCGCCCTTACCGACCTCGGCGCGGGCGAGAGCGTTCTTCTCGGAGATTTGCACCATCTGTTCGCTCCGGACCACATCTGCTTGCATGTTGGCGATGGCGGTCTCGCGCTCGAGCGTCTGCCGCTCGATCTGGGCGCTGCGCTGCGCCTGGTAGGTCGTGGTGAGCTCCTCGGCGATCTTCCGATCGGTCTGGGTCTTCATCAGCTCGGGCGGGGGCACGATGTCGCCGATGAGAGTGTCGATGCACTCCACGTCGTAGGCCAAAACCGCCTCCTGGATTCTTTCGAAGGCCTCCCGCTGACGGTCGCTCCGAGCGTTCAGGAACTCCAGGACCGTGACCTGCTGCGCCGAGTTGCGGAAGTAGTTCCCGACGGTCGGCTGGAGCACGTGGTCCACGAGATTCTGCATCGACCCGACGCGCGAGATCACTCTCGGGGCGTTTTTCATCCCGATATGGATGATCTGGGAGACGTCGAGGCTGAAGGAGAAGCCGTCCTTCGAGCGGACGTTGATCGAAGACAGTCGCTCGTCATAGTGATGGGCCTCCGTCCGCGAAGCCCAGTTGAGGACGATGTTGGTCGTGGGCACCAGCTCGACTTTCATGACCCGGGTGTTGACCGGGTGCTTTCCCGGGAGGAGCGGCTCGACCCACACTCCCTTTCGTCCCCGCTCGACCAGATCGCCGTGGGTGAATGCATCGCCCGAGACGTCGAGGTGCTCCTTTCCCACGTAGCTCACCACCACTCCGACGTAGCCGATTCCAATCTCGGTCAAGGGAATCTGCTCGACCTTCACGAACCAGGGATTCAGGTTCCAGGCGCCGGAGAGCAGCACCTGCTCCTGAAGCCCGCGGCATCCGCCGGAGTCGATGAACGCCTGGCCCCGTTGAAAGCTGTCGTGTCCGGCAACGATCGGCCCCGCGAGATCGCCGGAGACGATGGGACGACCGTCGAGAACGGTCACGATCCCAACCCGATCCGGCGGCATCTGGTAGACGTCGAGCGACTCGCGCGAAAGACCGTATTGGCCCGCCCTCTCGGAAATCACGACCTCGAACAGCGCCGGGTTGATCCGGTAGCTCCCGGCGGTCACGAAGGCGAGCTGGCGTCCCCGCTCTCCTCCGTTCCGGAGAAAGGCATCCGCATCCTGGAATTGATCGCATCGCACCTCTTTCGCCAACACACGTTCCGAAGGAATGGCAGCGCCGTCCGCGGCCACCACCAGAGCGATCTCCCCGGGACTCACGACCACCAGCGGAACTCTCACGATCTTGTAGCGCCATCGCCACATCGGGAAGTGGATCCCGGGGTTCAGTATTTTCGCCTGATAGCCCGCCTCACCGCTCATCGCGACGATCCGGCCCGGGGGAAGAAGCGGACCGAACCGCTTGATGACGAGACCCGACTCGTCCTCGCGGATGAAGCGAGCGCTCACCCAGAGCAAGAGCGAGAGAACGACCAGGGCGAGCCCGCCATAGATCAAAATGGTAGGCCAACTTCCGATTGCTAACATGCGACCCTCCTTGTTTCACCGATCCAGAAATGCACGGCACGTGCCAGTAGGACTTGGCCCTTTTCCCTGAAGATCTCGCATCCTGGAGTTTTGGTACGTATTTTATTACGTTCCAATTCGTGTTTTAATACGACCATGGCGCGGCGCTACGCGATCGATTGGGCGGGCCCTCCCCCGCCTCCGGAGCTGGTATCGAAGCTCGCCGACCGCGGCTTCGATCTGACTGCGGGAAAGGCGGAAGCGGTGGCGCGGGTACTTTATACCGCGCGGGCGAACGACGACCCTCGTCCTCCCGGGGACGCCCTTCCCTGGTTCTGGGTCTCGAAACGAGCCGTGTCCCAGAACCAGGCGATCGAAGCGGTCCAGAAAGGGGCCTACGACGTCCTCTCCCTCGACTCGAAAGACGCCGCCCTCCAGATCGAGCGCCGGCTGAGAGAGCTCCTCTCGACTCCCCGTCCGCCCGCCCGAACCGAGCTCTTCGTGGGAAAGAGCAAGACCACGGAGAGAGTCCTGGACCAGGTGTCGCGCGCGGCCGAGACCTCGATGCCGGTGCTCCTGACCGGGGAGACGGGAACGGGAAAAGAAGTCTGCGCCCGGCTCATCCACGACTGGTCCCACCGCAAAGGCCACCGCTTCATTCCCATCAACTGCGCCGCGATTCCCAACGAGCTCATGGAGGCAGAGCTCTTCGGATACGCCCGCGGCGCCTTCTCGGGCGCGAGCCAGCGCTATGAAGGCCTCCTGGTGGCGGCGGAGGGCGGCTCGGTCTTCCTCGATGAGATCGACGACACACCGCTCTCGCTCCAGGTCAAGCTCCTGCGGGTGGTGCAGGATCGTGTCGTGAGCCGGCTCGGAGAAAACGTGTGGCACGAGGTGGACTTTCGCATCATCGCCGCCACCAACCGCGATCTCCCCCGGCTCATCGAGGCGGGCCTCTTCGGAGCCGATCTCTACGAGAGGCTCGCCATCGTTTCCATCCAGCTCCCTCGACTGCGCGACCGGCTCGAGGATCTCGGAGATCTCGTCGCCCACTTTCTCGCGAAGTTCTACCGCGATGAGCCCGACGGAGCCCGGCGCGGCCGCGTCCAACGGGTGAGCCCTCGCGCTCTCGAGGCGCTCGGTTCGTACTCCTGGCCGGGAAACGTGCGCGAGCTCCGGAACGTTCTCTACGAAGCTCTGGTCTACAAACGCTCGGGCGAGGAGCTTCTTCTTTCCGATCTCCCGAAGCGCGTCCTCGGGTCACAACCGTCGTCCGGGCTCGCGGAGCCCGGCCTCGTCGATCGCGCCGCCATCGCTCGGCGCATCGAGGCCGGCACCATGAACCTGAGAAGGCTCGTCGACGAAGTCGAGCGCGTGGCCCTCGAAGAGGCGCTCGCCCGTGCCGGAGGAAGTCCCACCAAGGCGGCGCGCCTTCTCGGAGAAGTGGGGCGAGGCCGTTCTTCAGACCCGGGAGGAACGGTACGCTCGATGTTGAAACGACTCAATTTGGATCGGCCTCGCCGTTCTTGACCCGCTGGGACCCCTTCATCACCGATTCGATCTCCGCCGCGCTGTAGGGCAATCCCTCGGTCAGGATCTCGTGGCCCGTCTCGGTCACGAGGATCATATCCTCCATGTAGTAGGCATCGTCGTCGACGGCGAACATCGGCTCGAACGCAACGACCGAGCCGACTTCCAGCGTGTCGGTCCCCGTCTCCCCTCCATCGAGCCCGACGCCGTGAATGTGCCACGTTTCCCGAAGCGGCGCCCGGACCAGGATCGCGGCCGCGCGGCGGGCGTACTCGGTCACGAGCGTGCCCTCTGCGCGCTCGACCTCGGAGCGAGCCCGCGCCATGACGGTCTCGAGCGTCACTCCCCCCTTCATGGCTCCGAGCCCTGCGCGATAGGCGCGAACGAGGAGGTCCAGCGTTTCCCGCTGGTCCGCGTTGAACGTGCCGGAAACGGGCACGGTGCGGCCGACGTCCCCCTCGTAATAGCCGAGGGCGCACCCCACGTCCATCCGAACCAGCTCCCCGTCCTTCATCACGCGGTTGAGATGCTCGTAGTCGAAGAAAGAACGAACGAGGTGTCTGGCATGCGCGTTCGCGCCCGACATCGTCCACGGCCAGAAGGAGGGTGCTGTGGCGCCGGCCTCGAAGCAGGCGCTTACTACCGCGGCCTCCGAGTGCCGCTGGCTCTTGCCGACATTCACGGCTCGGAGTCCCGCGAGGAGCGCCGACGACGACGCTCTCGCCACCTCCCGAAGAACTTCCACTTCCGCCTTCGACTTCGCCCACCGCATCGCCCGGATCTCCCCTTCCGCGGAAGCGATCTCGATCCCGGGAAACGCCGCTTCCACCGACCGGCGCCAGAGGAGCTTGTCGCCCGAGACCGGCAACATCGGCTCCGGGTTGCCCGGAAACTCCGCGCTCCTCGCCTCGTCCAGATAGAGCTTCCCGACTCCCTCGGAGATCCGCTTCTTTATATAAGGTAGGAAGCTCTCCCAGGGCTCGACCCGGGAGAAGCCGTGAGCGCGGGCTGAGTCCTCGCCCGGCGTGAGGCTTACATCTTCGACCCTGGCCCCGAACAGGAGCGGCGCCTGAGGGACGAAAAGGAGCGACTCTTTTCTAGGGCCATCGAGAGCGAGGATTGCCGCCGGCTGGCTTGGAAGCCCCGTGAAGTAGAGAAAGTTTGCGTCCTGCTTGAACGAGGGCTCACCGAGAGACGAGGGACTCGATCGAGCGTGGACCAGGACGATTCCGTCGGGAAAGTCGGTCATCAGGCGCTCCCGGCGCTCCGCGTGCTCGGCCAGGGGAACTTCGATCGAGAGCAGCAACCAGAGAGCGATCATCGATTTCCTCCCACGAAGATGTTTTTCGGCAGAAGGGCGTGGATGCCTTTGGTGCCGTCCACCACCTGCGTGACCCTCAGGTCTACGGCGGCGCTTGCGAGTATATAGGCGTCGTCTCGGCTGAGCCCGCGCTCGCGGACCAGGTAGTCCACCATCTCCGCCACCGCCATCTCGACCGCCACGTCGAGATCGGGATCGAGACCCATCGTGATGTAGTGCTCCTCCGTTTCCGCTCGAGGCCAGTGGAGCTTCATGTCATTCCTCACGACGAGCTGCAGCCTCCCCTTGAGCGAGGCTTCGAGCGCCGTGCCGTCGACCTCACCATCGCCCTGCGCGGCGTGTCCATCGCCGATGAACAGAAGCGCGTCCTTGACGTGCACGGGAACGTAGAGCGTGGCCCCGGCGGTGAGCTCTTTGTTGTCGAGGTTCCCCGTGTGGTAACCGGGCGGACCGCTTCCGATCCTCCCAACGACGGGAGGCGGCGCGACTCCGAGGCTTCCGAAGAACGGCCGCAAAGGAACCTCGACTCCGGGCGCGAACAGGGCCACGTTTCTCTCAAGATCGAGGCGCACGAACTTCGTCCCTTGATAGGGGAAGAGCTTCGGGAGCGCTCCCGACCCGGGCCGAAAGAGATTGACCGCCCACGGATCGACGATGCCCATCTCGAGGATCCGGATCTCGAGAACGCTGCCGGGTGCGGCACCCCGGACCGCGATCGGCCCCACGAGAAGGTGCGGTCCTTCCTGCTTCACCTTCTCGTCCATCACGACCATGTCGGGACGTATCGACTCCTCGGGTACTCCGAGCGCTCGAGACAAGCGCGCGCCGGTTACCATCGTCTCGACGTCGACGATGTCGCCCGAATCCACGGTGAGCACCGGTGGAACCGAAGCGTCGTAGTAGCCCCAGACGACGGTGTCGGGCGCCGCTTTCAGCGCATGAGTCCGCGGCTGGGCGAGGGCCGGAGAGGAAATCGAGAGCACAGAGAGTGTGAAATAGAATCGGAACGCGGCCACAGGCCACCTCCTTTTGATAACTGGGGCGCGATTTCGCTTCGCACTCTACCCGGCCTCGAGGCCGAGCTCCAACCTCTCGCCGAGCGGGAGCAGTCCGGCTCCTCACTTTGCGCTTGCGAGCGGCTTCGGGGTAGCGAGAGTCAGGGCTCGATCACGAACTCGAGCGGGCGGGTGCAGAGCGTCTCGGCGGCGTCCAGGTAGACCTCGGCGCGCCATTCTCCGAAGAGGGCAAAGGTGGTGATTTGGGTCCCCGCGACCGGAAGGACGGCAACCAGAGAGCGAGCGAATCGGCTCCGCCTCCTCGCCGCACTCGCCGTCGAATCGGCGTCGGCTTTGGCCTGGAGCACCTGGTAGAGACTTCCCCTCGGCGTGAAGAGCTTCACGTGCACCGGCGAGCTCGCAAGCTCTTCTGGGAGCGAGACCACGAAACGAAGATCTTTCGACTCACCCGCGGAGAACACCGTCTCACTACCGCGGCCGCTGCTCGGGGAAGCCGCGGACTCGACGCGAACACCGTAACAGCGGTTGGCTTTTTTGCGGGCAGGAGCCGGCTCCGCGGGGCGCGCGACGTCGAGGGCGGTCACCGCCAGAACGATCGCAGCCCAACGCCAGTTTCTCATATTAGAACGGCGCCCATACGCCGTAGATCTTGCCTTCAGCCGTTCCCACGTAGAGCATCGTCTTCAGGATGTCGTACGCGGGCGCCCCGACGATGGTCGTTGCGCAGTTCCCGATGCACACACTCGGGGGCGCTGGGCAACCGGCTCCACCGCTGGCGCTGAACTGGAAGAGCTTTCCCTCGCTCGAGCCGACGAACACCCAGTCGGTGAAGGGAACCGCCGTGGGAGTGGAGGGCGTCGCGACACAGGAGCCGTTCCAGTTAAAACTGAGCAAGTTGTAATCCACGGACCACGTCGAGGTCGAGGTGGAGGCGAAGAGGTTGGTCGTGCCGAACTGCGGGAACACGAAACCCTTCGCACCTCCGTCGGCAAGGTTGAACACCAGCGAATCCAAACCGCTGCCAGGGTCGACTCTGTAGAGGTCTCCGGCTGAGGTCTCCGATACGAAGACCGAGCCCTGATAAAGAATCGGACTCGCCTGGATGTCGCCTCCCCCGGGGGCCACGCCGAAAGCAGGCCAGCCGGAGCACATCGCGGGCGGCGTCACCAAATAGTTGAGACACCACGTCGTCTTCAAGCTCGTTCCCAGAGCGCTCGTGAAGAAGACCCGCCGGCCTGCGTTGTCCACGGAAGCGCCGGAGACGATCTCTCCGATTCCCGTCGCCGGGCCGCCGTTGTCGAAGTACCAGACCACGGCGCCGTCCGTGGGGTCGAGCGCGTACAGGCGGTTGGGCCCTACGGTGTTGCGGGTCGCCACGAAGACCAGGTCCGCGCCGCCGCCGAAGGCCGCGAGGGCCGCCGCCGGCGCCGCCTGTACGTTCGTACCCAGGATGGCCGACTTCCAGATCAGAGCGCCGGTGAGAGCGTTGACCGCGTAAGCGCGGCCGTCTTGAGATCCGAGAAGCACAGCGAGCGTTGGCGTAGGTGGGAGAGGAATAACGGGAGGCCGCGCTTGCGCGGGGCCTCCGATGAGAAGGGGTTTAAAACCCGGAGGCCAGCTTCCTCCGCCGCTCGCGACAGAACCGCCGCGGATCGCGTGCACCAGGCCGTCGTTGGCCACAGTGTAAACCACGCTCTCATTGAGAGGAACGTTCAAACGAAGACCCGGTGTGGTGAGCGCCGCGATCGAAGTGTCGTAGCGCCACTCGACCCGGCCCGTGGTTCGATCGAACGGGGTGGCGGATTTGCACACTCCCGTCGAAGCCCGGCCCGCCGAATCCAGCACGAACGCGGTGTAGAAGTACGTCGAACCAACAGACACCGTAGTATCGACGAAGCTTCCGGGGTTGCCGAGCCCATCGGAAAAAGGCGGCCCGGCGGGAACGCCATCGGCCGGAGTTACGGGGCATGTCGTCGTATCGCGTCGGATCACCGTCCGATCGTAGAGGCCGTAGGAGGGATTCAACCAGTTGAGCATGACCCGGCCGCTCGTCGAATCACCGGAAGACCCCGCGGTGAAGACGTCGACGGGATGGACCCGTGTCTCCCCGTAGGTGACTTTGACGTAGTTCTGGGTCATCAGCAGTTCGTTTCCACCGACGTGGCCGAGGCCGATCTCGAGAGAGTCGAGCTCCGGCGCGAACCAATTGAGCGATGAGAAGCGCCGCCGGACCTCCTGGAAGGCAACATTTGAGATCGCGAGCGGGCCTCCCGTTACCGGGACCGGATCGAAGCTCTGCCTTTGATAAAGGAGCGCCGCCGTCGGCGCCGTGCCAGTGTTGCCCCAGGCGAGCTGGGCGACGACCTCGATCTCGGTGACGACCTTCCCCGAAGGGAGCTGTCCGTCGGCGAGCCCGTAAAGGTCTTCGGCGGGAGAGGCGGCACTGCGAACCAACGTCGCGAAGCCGTCGGATGGCGCCGGCGGTCCCGTCGCTGCGTTTGCCGTCTGATCGTTCACGCAATCCCAATTCGAAGGACAACCTACGGGGAGGAAGCTCGCCGCTCCTACGCTGGTGGGATGGAGAAAGAAGGAGCCGCAATCCTGGGTGCCATCCGGGTTATAGAGCGCGAGGGTCGTTTTCGGGTTGGTGGGCCCCTGACCCGAGCCCACGACGAGGATCTTCCCCGCGGGCGTCACCGCGATCCCCAGGCCTCGATCCTCCATACCGCTGACGTCGTCGGTTTTGGTAAGGTCGGTCGCGCCGTTCGGTCGAATGCGCGCGAAGGCGAAGTTCGAACCCGCCACATTGCTCGATCCGGCGACGAGGAGATTGCTGGCGGCATCGAGGACGAGGGCGTCTCCGATATCGGAACCTACGAAACCTCCGAAATCATGGACGACCTTCCCGTCGCTGTCGAACGTCGCATCGATGGCTCCGCCCGGGCCGTACCGGGTAAGCGCGGCGTCCACGATCGCGGTCCCGATACCCGCGGTCCCCGCAAGGACGATCTTTCCGTCGGGCTGGAGCGCTACGGAAGAAGCGGAGTCGTTGCTGAAACCAATGTCGGTCGCGACCCAGCCGGCGGCGTTGAACGTGGTGTCGAGGCTTCCGTCGGGACGCAGACGTACGGCGATGAAGTCGCTCGAGCCGAAGAACGCCTCGCCGGAGACGACGATCTTCCCGTCCGGCTGGACGACGACGTCGGTACCCAACGAGAAGGTGCTTGAGCCGATAGTGGGCTGCGCCACTCCGTTGCCGTCGAACGAGTTATCCAGATTCCCGTTCTTCAGCAATCTCATGACCACGAGTCGTTGGGTCCCTCCTGGCGTCGAGAAACCGGCGCCCAGGATCTTCCCGTCGGGTTGGATCGCCATGCCGCGCAGCTGGTCGTTATTGGAAGGGAAGATGTCGATGTACCTGAGGCCGCCGGCACCGAAGCTCGCGTCCATACTCCCGTCCCGATTGTACCGGGCGAAGGCGAAGTAAATCTTGCTGCCGTTATCTCGCGAGTAACCTCCCACGACGATCTTCTGATCGAACTGCACCACTACCGCGAAGGCCTCGTCGTCGCGTGTTTGGAGATCGTTGGCGCGATACCCCGTTCCGTTGAACGACGTGTCGAGAGTCAAGTCCGGATGCAGGCGTGCGACAAAAAAATCCCGGTCGGAGGTGGTGCCGAAATCCACATAGCCCGCAACGACGATCTTTCCATCCGGCTGAATGGCCACGGCGTTGACTTCGTGGGCTCCGGCAATCTCGAGCGCGACGGTGCAGCCTGGCGCGTAGCCGGCTCGAACGGAGGAAGCCGAGATCGTGAGGGCAAAGAGAACTGAGGCGGTGCGACGGGATCGGCTCATGGAGAAACCAATCGATCGCAGTGCAAGGCCTGTGCCGGGCTCTCTTCGCGCCAACTCTATGCGCCGACTTGAGAACGGACCCCTACCGTCGGCGGTTCCCTACACGCGAGCCAGGAGAATCACTACACCCGGGGGGAGAGTGCCCAAGCCATCAACCCGACACTCAACGAGAGCCGAGCACGATAATCGCCATCCCCAGGACACATACGGAGGCGCCCACCAGGTCCCATCGATTCGGCACGCGACTTTCGACGAGCCAGAGCCAGAAGACGGCGGTCGCGACGTAGACTCCGCCGTAAGCGGCATAAGTTCGCCCGGCGGCAGTCGGATGCAGCGTCAAGAGCCACGCGAAGGTCGCGAGCGAGATCGCGGCCGGAAAGAGGAGCCAGGCTGAGCCCCCTTTTCGAAGCCAGAGATACGGAAGGAAACAGCCGACGATCTCCGCGAGGGCCGTCGCGAAGAAGAGCGCCCCGGATTTTATGAGGATCACGAGAGCCGCATGATACTGCTTATAATGACCGGGTGAGCTCTGAGCCGATCGCCTGCACCCTCGACTCCGAGGACTTCCGCCGCCGGCTCGAGGAATTCCGCGACGTTTTCGAGAGAGGCTATCTTTCGAGCGAACGATTCCCCGGCGGGGGCCGATTTCGCTTTCGCACTCTGCCCGGCCTCGAGACCGAGCTCCGGTCGCTCGCCGAGCGCGAGCATGCTTGCTGCCTGTCTTTTTCGATTCGAGATCTTCATCAAAGACGACGAGCTTTGGTGGGAGACGAGAGTGGACCGAGAGGCGGAGCCGGTCCTCGAAGTCTTCCTCGAGCTTCCGGATCTCCTCGCCGGCCGAACTTAGTTAAAGTTAGCGGCGCTCTCCGGTGTCGAGCATGACTCCCATCGCGAGCGCCACTCGCCTATCGAGAGCGCGCTCGGAGTCCCCCGACAGGTCGAGGACGTAGCGGTCGAGGAGGGTGAACTTTCGGTTGAACTCGCCGACGACCTGGCCGCCGGGGAGGCAGAAGATGAAGCATAGGGGAACGAGTTTAGTGAGAAAACGCCGCACCAGCGCCATGAGCACCGAGTCTTCCTTCGCTTCCCACAGGGGGCGGCCGTCGGGCGACGAAACGCTCCACTTCTTGCGAAAGATATCGGTCAGGAGGTTCTTCGAAAGTCGCGCGAGAGTCGTGCCTCCGGGGTCGTTCACCGTGAACGTGTGAGTCAGGAAAGCGAGCTTCTGGTCCTGCAGCACCTCGAGAAGAAGCTCCTGTTTCGAGTCGTCCCGGTAAAAGTGGACGTGCCTTTTCTGCGAAAGGAGCCCGATGACGACGACGAGCGCCACGAGGCCGGCGACGATACCGAGGGCGATGGGCGTTTCCGTCTGCAGCCGATCGCTCAGCCAGAAGAAGGGCGCGGCTGCGAGAGCACCGGCGAAGAGTCCCCCGAAGAGAGCGGCTAGATTCCTCAAGTAGTGACCGGGCCGCTCGACGAAGAGGATCGGACGTCCCTCCTCGTCCCAGATCTCGTACTTCTCGTGAATGGTAAAGACGCGCTGGCGCATGAGGAATCGATCGCGGTCGAAGACCGAGTCCTGCGATCCGACCGGAGCCGCTCGACGGGAGACTGCGCGTGCCGTGGCCGGCGGCTGATAGGGCGAGTCCTCCTCGACAGCGGCCGCGGGCGCCGGTCTGCGCGCCGAGACGGCCGGAATCGAGTGCGCGGCCAAGGCCGCGCCGCACTTCTTGCAGCTCTCTTGAGAGAGCTGCATCAAGCCACACTGGGGACAGCGAAGGGTACGGGCCATCGAGGGTTATCCTTGTTTCCATTCAGGATCGCGCCCAAAACCCGAAAACGCAAGGGTCCTGTGTGGCACTCAGCTCGTTGACGCCTCGAGCTCGCGCACGAGGGCGTCCGTGTACTCCTTCGTCGACGCCTTTCCGCCGAGGTCGGGGGTCCGGACTTCACCCCTCTTCAGGACCGCGAATACCGCCTTCAGGACGCGGTCCGCGGCCTCGTTCTCTCCCAGATGGCGCAGCATCAGGACTCCCGAGAACAGAAGAGCTGTGGGATTGGCGATGCCCTTTCCCGTGATGTCGGGAGCGGAGCCGTGGACCGCCTCGAAGACCGCGAACTCCTCGCCGATGTTGGCGGCGGGAACGAGGCCGAGCCCGCCGACGAGGCCGGCGCAGAGGTCCGATACGATGTCCCCATAGAGGTTCGAGAGCAGCAGCACGTCGAACTGGTTGGGGTTCAAGACCAGCTGCATCGCGAGGTTGTCGACGATCTTGTGATCGAACTGGATATCCGGATATTCCGCCGCGACCTGACGGGCGCTGTCGAGAAACAGGCCGTCGGTGAGCTTCATGATGTTCGCCTTGTGGCCCGCGGTGACTTTCTTGCGGCCGCGCTTTTTGGCGTAGTCGAAAGCGAACCGCGCGATGCGGATCGAGGCGTAAGAGGTGATGACCTTCAGCCCCTGGGTGACGCCGGGCATGATCATGTGCTCGATTCCCGAGTACAGGTCTTCGGTGTTCTCGCGCACGATGACGAGGTTGATGTCCTCGTAACGCGACTTCACGCCCTCGATGCTCCGGACCGGCCGCAAGTTGGTGTAGAGATCGAGCTCTTTACGAAGGGTGACGTTGGCGCTCGCGAATCCTTCTCCGACCAGTGTCGTGAGCGGGCCCTTGAACGCCACCTTGTTCTTGCGGATGGACTCGAGCAACGCCGGCGGCAGCGGGTTACCCGTTTTCTCATAGGAGCGGATCCCGGCCTCGTGTGGCTCCCACTCGAAAGCGACGCCGGTTTTCTCCAGTACGCGAATGGCGGCCTCGGTGATCTCCGGACCGATCCCGTCTCCGGGAATGAGCGTGATGCGATGGGCCATAGTTAGGTTAGTCTAGCATCGCAACCCATGAAGCTGTCCGTCGTGATTCCGACCTGGAACGAGGCCCGTAACCTGGCGGCGACTCTGGAAGCGCTCCCTGAGCGCGCGGAGGTCGTGGTCGTGGACGGAGGCAGCGTCGATGGAACCGTCGAGATCGCCCGGCGCTCGGGTGCCCGGGTCCTCGCCTGCGAGCCGGGCCGCGCGCGTCAGATGAACCGCGGCGCCCGCGAAACAGAAGGAGACACACTCCTCTTTCTTCACGCCGACGCCGTTCTCGGAGCCGGCGCCGCCGAGGCGATCGAAAGCGCCCTCGCCGATCCCGCCGTCGTGGGAGGCTTTTTTCGCCTTCGCATCCGAAGCCCCAGGACCGCGCTCAGGCTCGCCGCTCTTGGCTCCAACCTCCGGGCGCGCGGTCTAGGCTTGCCCTACGGGGATCAGGGCCTCTTTTTCAGGAGGTCGATCTTCGAGGAGCTAGGGGGATTTCCCGACGTCCCCTTCCTAGAGGACGTCCTATTAATAAGGATACTGCGGCGGAAGGGGTGCCTCGTGCCTCTCGACGTCACCGTGTCGACGGGTGACCGCCACTGGGAGTCACTGGGCGTCGTTCTGACGACGCTCCTCAACTGGACGATGGTCGGCCTCTATTTCGCGGGCGTCTCGCCTTCGACCCTCGCACCCCACTATTCCCGATGGCGAGCCCCGGAGAGAGGCCGGCGCATCGAGCCCGCCCCTCAGCCGGACTGAGCTTCGACGACGGCGATCGCCGCCATGTCCACGATCTCGTCCACCTCGGCACCGCGCTGCAGGACGTGCACCGGTTTTTTGAGACCGACGAGAATCGGGCCCACCGCTTTGGCGCCGCCGAGCCTCTGGATGAGCTTGTACGCGATGTTTCCTGCTTCGAGGCTCGGGAAGACGAGGACGTTCGCCGCTTCCTTCAGACGGCTGAAGGGATAGTCGCCGGTGAGGATCTCCCGGACCACGGCGGTATCGGCCTGCATCTCTCCGTCCACCACGAGGCCGGGGTCTTGCTCGCGAACGAGCTCGACCGCCCGGCGGACCTTGTCGACGAGGGGATGCTTAGTGCTTCCGAAGTTCGAGAACGAGAGCATCGCGACCCGAGGCTCGACGTTGAAGCGGCGCGCCACCTCGGCGGCCTCGATGGCGATCTTCGCCAGGTCCTCGGGTGTCGGGTCGATGGTCACCGTAGTGTCGGCGAAGAACTTGATGTCGTTCTGAAACACCATCATGTAGACCCCGGCGACGCGGGCACCGGTCTTCACCCGGATGACTTGAAGGGCGGGACGGATGGTGTCGGGGTAGTGCTGGGAAATTCCGGCGACCATGGCGTCGGCGTCGCCCAGGTTCACCATCATCGAGCCGAACATGTTCGGATTGCGGAGAAGATGTCCGGCTTCTTTATGGGTGACACCCCGGCGATTCCGGAGACCGTAGAGCTCTTTGGCGTAGGCCTCGAGCTTTCCCGAGCTTTCCGGGTCTACGATCTCGACTCCGTCGAGGTCGAGCCCGAGCTCCCGCATCCGCGATTGAATCACGTCGGGCCGTCCGAGCAAGATGGGCTTCGCGATCTCCTCGTCCACGAGACGCTCGGCCGCGCGAAGAATCTTGACCTCTTCGCCTTCGGGAAAGACGATGCGCTTCTTGTCTTTCTTCGCCCGGACGATGACGGAGCGCATGACCTCGCGGCCGCGGCCGAGGCGCGCTTCCAGCTGGTCGCGATAGGCATCGAGGTCGATCTGAATTCGGGCGACTCCCGTCTCCATCGCCGCCCTGGCCACGGCCGGCGCCTCCCAGGTGAGGACCCGAGGATCGAACGGACTGGGAATGATGTAGTTGGGGCCGAAACGCATGGAGTCGACTCCATAGGCCCTCATGACGGAGTCGGGAACGTCTTCTTTGGTGAGATCGGCGAGGGCGTGGGTGGCGGCGAGCTTCATCTCCATGTTGATCGCGCGCGCCCTCACGTCGAGGGCGCCCCGGAAGATGAAGGGAAAGCCGAGGACGTTGTTCACCTGGTTCGGAAAGTCCGATCGGCCCGTCGCCATGACCAGGTCGTCCCTCACCGACATCGCATCGTCCCAGCCGATCTCGGGGTCGGGGTTGGCCATCGCCATGACCAGAGGCTTAAGGTTCATCGAGGCCACCATGGCCTTCGATACCGCGTCTTTCGCCGAAACGCCAATGAAGACGTCGGCCCCTTCCATCGCCTCGGCGAGAGTGCGGAGGCGAGTCTCGAGAGCGTAGCGTTCCTTGTAGGGATTCATACCCTCGGTGCGGCCCTTGTAGACCACGCCTTTGGAGTCGGCCATGGTGATGTTCTCGTGGCGGACTCCGAGGCTCTCGATGAGCTCGGCGCAGGCGATGCCCGCGGCTCCGGCGCCGTTCACCACCACCTTGATGCGGGCAATGTCCTTCTCGGAGAGCTCGAGCCAGCTCAGGAGCGCCGCTCCGGAGATGATGGCGGTGCCATGCTGGTCGTCGTGGAACACGGGAATGTCGAGCTCGCGCTTCAGAGTCTCCTCGATATAGAAGCAGTCGGGAGCTTTGATGTCCTCGAGGTTGATCCCGCCGAACGTGGGCTCGAGGGCCTTGACGACGCGGATGACGTCGTCGGGATCGGGGGCGTTGAGCTCGATGTCGAACACGTCGATGTCCGCGAACCTCTTGAACAGGACTCCTTTTCCTTCCATCACCGGCTTCGCCGCGAGGGGGCCGATGTTGCCGAGGCCGAGGACGGCGGTGCCGTTCGACACCACCGCTACAAGATTCCCCTTCGTCGTGTAGGTGAAGACGTCTTCTGGGTTTCTCTTGATCTCGAGACAGGGCTCGGCGACCCCCGGACTGTAGGCGAGGGAAAGATCGCGCTGCGTCTCGGTCGGCTTGGTGGGCCGGATCTCGATCTTGCCCCGGCGTCCCTGGGAGTGATAGTCCAGAGCGTCCTGCTTGCGAATCACGGAACCTCCTGTATGGGCTGTATGGGCTGTATGGGCTGTATGAGAAACAAACGTCATATCTTAACAAAACGGGGCGCCCGCCGGTGATCGATTGGCTCACGCTCCAGGATCTCGACGCGATCGCCACAGAGTACGACGAGGCCGTCGCCACCGGATTCACCGTCGATCGGTTCTGTTCCAGCAGCTTCTGGATTCTCCCCGCCGCCCGTCACCTGGCTCCCGAGGCATTGCCGTGGATCGCGAGCGCCAACGGCGCCTATGCGGTCCTCGCGCGGAGCTCCTCGTGGCTCCACCCTCTCGAAGCGACCTGGGGTCTCTGCTGTCCCCTCGTGGGCCGGGATCCCGAGGCCGCGGTCGAGCTTTTTCTCGGCGCCCTGGAGGGGGAAAGCGAGTGGAGCGCCGCGCTCGCGACCGGGCTCGCTCTGTCGTCCTCACTCTGGAAGAAGCTCGGCCGGGCGCTCGCTCGTCGATACGGCGTCGAGCGCGGGCCGACCACCCGCCGCTACGTCGCCCATCTCGAGGACGGCCTCGACGGGTTTCTCGAGCGGCGACCGGGGGGGCTCCGGAAAAGCCTGGAGAAAGCGCGCCGGCGGGGGGAACGCTCCGGTCTCACGTTCGAGGTGAGAGACCGGGCAGAAGCGAGCTTCGAGCGCATTCTCGCGGTCGAACGCCGGAGCTGGAAGGGTCAAAACGGCGTCGGCATCGATCGGGAGCCGATGCGCTCGTTCTACCGGGACATGAACCGGAGACTCCTCGACCGCGGGCGGCGCCGGCTGATGTTCGCGCGGCTCGAGGGGGAAGACGTTGCCTACATCTTCGGAGCCGTCTTCGGCGACACCTATCGCGGGCTCCAGTTCAGCTTCGACTCCCGCTTCTCGTCCCTCTCCCTCGGTAACCTCTGCCAACTCGAGGAAGTCCGCCGCCTCATCGAATCCGGCGTTCGCCGATACGATCTCGGCTCCGAGGTGCGCTACAAGCAGAAGTGGGGCGAGGAGGTGGTCGAGACCGCCTGCCTCATAGCGCGTCGCTGAGAGTCATTCATAGATCAGGTAACGCTCGCGGACTTTCTTGAAGTGTCCGAGATCGACTTGCCAGGAGCTCTCGATTTCCGACAGGGGTGCGTCTTTGTCGATGAGCTCCCGGAGCCGTCCATTGCCGGCGAGGATGTCGATCGCGGGCCGGTCCAGCTCGTACTCGTACGGCGGCCGCCGCCAGGAGAACTTGTCGGGCCAAAGCCGCCGCGCCCAGGAAATGAGGGCATAGCCGGTGCGCACCGGACGATAGGACTCTCTATCGACGACGTGCTGCTGGATGCCGCCGCAGACCATCCCCTGGAATTTCTGGAACGTGGGCTCGAACGAGAGCGGACGAAAGATCACCCCCGGCAGGTCCTCGTTCGCGAGCTCGCGCGCGAGTTTCTCGCCGTCGATCCAGGGGGCCCCCATGATCTCGAAGGGCCGGGTGGTGCCCCGGCCTTCGGAAAGATTGGTCCCCTCGAAGAGGCACGCGCCCGGGTAGACCGTGGCGGTATCGAGAGTGGGCATGTTGGGCGACGGTAGCACCCAGGGAAGACCGGTCTCGTCGAACCACTCCGAGCGGTGCCAGCCCTCGATCGGGATGACCGTGAGGCGGCACTCGATGCCGTACTCCGCGTTCACGAGGCGGGCGACCTCGCCGGCGGTCATGCCGTGGCGGTTGGGAAGGGAGTAGAGGCCCACGAACGAGAGATGGCTCGCCTCGATGAGGTTTCCCTCGACCAGATGGCCGCCGATGGGGTTCGGGCGGTCGAGCACGATCATTTCGATGCCGTCGCGGGCGCAGGCCTCCATCGCGTGCGCCATGGTCCAGACGTAGGTGTAGTAGCGCGAGCCCACGTCCTGGATGTCGAAGACCACCGCGTCGAGGCCGGCGAGCATCTCCTTCGTCGGGACGCGCGTGGATCCGTAGAGGCTTCGGATGGGAAGACCGGTCCGGGCGTCGGTCGCGTCCGAGACCTCGATCAGGTCCTGGGCGGCCGAGCGGAGTCCGTGCTCGGGGCCGAAGAGAACGGCGAGCTCCACGTCCGGTCTCCCGTGCAGGAGGTCGATTCCGTGGCGCAGCGAACGGTCGACGGTAGTGGGGTTGGCGATGAGACCGACGCGCTTTCCCGCGACGCGATCGATCTCCTCGTCGAGGAGCCGTTCGAGCCCGGGCATGACCTTCGAGCCCATCCGGATATTATCGCATTCGGAGAATCGTCAGGAAAGCATAGCTCTACAAGCCCACGCCGCACGGAGGCTCGAGAGAACGAGCGGTGCTTCGAATGGGATTGGCGCGAGTTTCGCTCAGTCAGCCTTTTTCGGCTTCCCGAAGATGGAGTCAAGGCTCAACGTTCCGGCGCCGCGCGAGGCGATATAGAGGAACGCGAAGCAATAGAGGGCGGCGGGCTCTCCATGGTTCTGAATCGGGAAGAGCCCTCGTGAAGCGTGGGACATGAAATAGGCGACGGCCATTTCGCCGCTCGCGATGAAGGCCGCCCAACTCGCCTTGAAGCCGACGGCAATCAGAAGTCCGCCGAAGAACTCGACGAGACCCGCGAAGAACATCAACCCCAAAAAGGGCGCCGAGCCCCCGTCCTGCCCCATGCCTCCGAGCCATCCGAAGAGCTTCTGCGCGCCGTGTTGCGCGAACAGCAGCCCGGAGACGATACGAAATGCCGCGTACAAGAATTCCGAGAACTTACCGAGATATTGGTCCATGCAGTGCCTCCACTTGCTTAGAGCGCTGTCGGCACCGTTTGTACTCGCAGGGGGCTGTCCGCGTCAAGCGGGCTCTCGAGCGTCGGCCTCGTCGAGCCAGAGGCGGCCCGCATGAGCGATCTCCCCTTCGAGCCAGCGAGCCCATCTGGGCTAATATCGCACCGGGGAGAGTGAATCATGTCTTTTTTCCTGTCTCTGCTCGTCACGATCGGATTGCCGCAGGCGCCAGACGCGGCGAAGCCGGAAGGCCTGCCGCTCGAAGTCGCGGAGGTTCTCGAGTTCCAGGTTGACGAAGGCACGTGGATGTCGCTCGACGTCTCGCCCGACGGCGAGACGCTGGTCTTCGATCTCCTGGGAGACATCTACACTCTCCCTCTCGCGGGAGGCGAGGCGACCCGGATCACCTCCGGCATGTCCTTCGAGAGCCAGCCCCGATTTTCCCCCGATGGGCGGACGATCGCGCTTCTGAGCGATCGAAGCGGCGTCGAGAACCTGTGGCTCGTCGACGCCGACGGAGCGAACCCGCGCGCGGTGACCAAAGACAAAGAGACGAAGTCTCGGCCGCAGCTCATGGCCTCGCCCTCCTGGACGACGGACGGCGAGTATCTTCTCGTTTCCAAGAGCCGGCCTCCGGAAAGGACCTACGGCCTCTTCCTCTATCATCGAGACGGCGGCGCTGGAGCCCGCGTGGGTCCGCCGCCCCCGAAAGACGAGCCCCCGAGCCCGGGACAGCCGCAGAGTCAGCCACCGAACAAGCTCGGAGCGGTCGCGTCTCCCGACGGCCGCTTCCTCTACTACGCCGAAAGGCGCGGCGCATTCAACTACAACGCGCAGTTCCCCATCTGGCAGATCGTGAGGTTCGATCGCGAGACCAGCGAGACCGCGACCGTCACCAACGCCCAGGGGAGCGCTCTACGGCCGCACCTGTCTCCCGATGGAAAGTCGATGGTCTACGCCTCCCGCTTCCGCACGGGAACCGGATTGAGAGTGCGGCACCTCGAGACCGGCGCCGAGCGCTGGCTCCACTATCCCGTGACCAGGGACGATCAGGAGTCGCGTGCCACCCGCGACACCATGCCCGGATACTCTTTCACTCCGGACGGGAAGTCGCTCGTCCTCTCCGTCGGAGGAAAGATCCATCGAATCGATTTCGCGACGGGAGAGTCGCGCATCGTACCCTTCACCGCGAAGGTCGCGGCCGAGATCGGCCCTCGGGTCCATTTCCGCGGCCGGGTCGACGATTCGGACCGAGTGCGAGCGCGCGTGATTCGCTGGCCTTCGCCCTCTCCTGAAGGAACGCGGCTCGCTTTCAGCGCGTTCAATCACGTCTGGATTTCGCCGCTCCCGGCGGGAGCATCGCCATCGAGGCTCACGAAGCTCGAGACCGCGGAGTTCATGCCCGCCTGGTCTCCCGACGGCCGCTCGGTCGCTTTCGTGACGTGGACGACGGAGGGAGGCCATATCTATCGAGCGGCCGCCGATGGATCCGGCGCGCCTGAGAGGCTCACGGACCACCCCGCGTTCTACGCCGACCCGGTGTACTCCCTCGACGGGTCGAAGATCGTCTTCGTCACCGGGTCGGTTTCGGACCAGCTGTACTCTTTCCTCCAGGAGGACCACGTCTATCGCGATGACGACGGTGAGATCGCCGGGGTTTCTCCGACCGGGGCGCTCGACCTGCGCTACATCCCATCGTCGGGCGGAGCCTCGACCCTGATCGCCTCTGCCGGCGACGGGCGGTATCCGCACTTCGCCTCGGACCCGGATCGCGTCTACCTGACGAGCTCCTCCGGCCTCACCTCGATCCGCCTCGACGGCTTCGACCGCAAGACGTATTTCAAGATCGTGGGCTCGGGTCCCGCCGCCCCGGAGCCGCCGGGAGCCGATGCGATCTCGCTCTCTCCCGATGGACGCCGCGCCTTCGTCAACGTTCAGAACAAGCACTATCTCGTCTCGGTGCCTCGAGCGGGAAAGGAGGTCGTGGAGATCGCGATCGCCCCGGGCGGCGACCCCGCGTTTCCCGTGAAGCCTCTTTCAGCCGAGGGGGGAAACTACCTCGGCTGGTCGCGCGACGGCTCCACCGTGCACTGGTCGTCGGGCCGCCGGTTTTTCCGACAGAAAGTCGCTCCCGAGCTGGTTGAAACTCCGGACGTCGCCGAGCTCGACGTTACACTTCCCCGGCCGAAACCTTCGGGCACGGTGGTTCTCCGCGGCGCCGCCCGCATCATCACTATGAAGGGAGACGAGGTGCTCCCTGGCGGCGACGTCGTCGTGACGGGAAACCGCATCCAGGCGGTGGGCGTCAAGGCGGAGCTTCCCCCGGGCGCAACCGTCATCGACGTATCGGGGAAAACGCTGATGCCGGGTCTCGTGGATGCGCACTCGCATATGTGGGCACCCCGCCGGATTCATCAGACCGAAGTGTGGCAATACCTCGCGAATCTCGCCTACGGCGTCACCACCACGCGGGATCCGCAGACCTCGACCGACGACGTCTTCGCCTACTCCGATCTCGTCGAGGCGGGACAGATCCTCGGACCGCGGATCTTCGCGACCGGCCCCGGAGTCTTCGCGGCGTCGGGGATCCACGACCAGGAGACGGCCTCAAATCTCCTGAAGCGGTACCGCGAGGCGTACGACAGCCGCACCATCAAACAGTACGTCGTGGGGGACCGCATCGTTCGGCAGTGGGTCGCGATGGCGGCTCGTAAGCACGAGCTCAGCCCCACGACCGAGGGGGCTCTCGACATGAAGCTCGATCTGACCCAGATGGCGGACGGCTATTCGGGGCACGAGCACAGTCTCCCGCTCATTCCCATCTACGACGACGTCGCCCAGTACGTCGCGAGGACGAAGACCTACTACACTCCCACGATCCTCGTCGCCTACGGCGGACCCTGGACGGAGAACTACTTCTTTCAGACGACCGACGTCGCCTCCGACGAGAAGCTCGGGCGTTTCATCCCCCACCAGCTTCTCGACAACATGACGAGGCGCCGCGGGCAGTGGTTCTTGAAAGAGGAGTACGTCCATCCCGGCATCGCCGCCGGTGCGGCGAAGATCGTGCGCGCGGGGGGAAAAGTCTGTCTCGGGAGCCACGGGCAGCTCCAAGGGATCGGGGCTCACTGGGAGACCTGGGCGCTCGCCTCCGGCGGGCTCACCGAGCACCAAACGCTGCGCGCGGTGACCCTCCACGGCGCCGAGGCCATCGGACTCGATGCCGACGTGGGGTCGATCGAGACCGGGAAGCTCGCGGACATCCTGGTTCTCGATAAGAATCCATTAGAAAAGATCGAGAACACGAACACCGTCCGTTACGTGATGAAAAACGGTGAGATCTTCGAGGCCGCGACGCTCGATCAGATCTGGCCCTTGAAGAAGCCGCTCCCGAAGCAGTTCTGGTGGGACGACGTCCCCACCCCGGCCGCCACGACTCATGGAGGTGCCCCGTAATGCGCGTGCTGCTCGCGCTCGCAATCACCTTCACCGCAGCTCAGAAAATGAAGATCGACTACCCAGAGGTGAAGAAGGCCGACCAGATCGACGACTATCACGGGACCTCGGTCCCCGATCCCTACCGCGCTCTCGAGGACGACAACTCGGAGGAGACGCTGGCCTGGGTCAAGGCACAGAACGCCGTTACGTTTCGGTATCTCGAAGGACTTGCCCAGCGCGAGCCGCTTCGCGCGCGCCTGACCGAGCTCTGGAACTATCCCCGCTACGGGACGCCGTTCCACAAAGGCACCCGCTACTTCTTCTTCAAGAACGACGGCCTCCAGAACCAGTCGGTGCTTTACAAGCAGGCTTCGCTCGAGGCCCCCCCCGAAGTCCTGCTCGATCCCAACACGCTGTCGGAAAAAGGGACGGCGGCTCTCTCGACCCTTGCTCTGAGCGAGGACGGGGAGCACCTCGTCTACGGAATCGCGACTGCCGGCTCGGATTGGCAGGAGTTCCGCGTCCGGAAGGTCGCGAGCGGCGAGGACCTTCCCGACCACTTGAAGTTCATCAAGTTCTCCGGGGCTTCCTGGACCCATGATGAAAGGGGCTTCTTCTACAGCCGCTTTCCCGAGCCTGAAGGAGACGAAGCGCAGGGAGGCGTGAACGTAAACCAAAAGGTCTACTACCACCGCCTGGGCACGGCGCAGTCCGATGACCGGCTCGTGTACGAAAGGCCGGACGAGCCGGAGTGGGGCTTCGGGGCCGAGGTCTCGGACGACGGCGCATACGCGGTTATCCAGGTCACCCACGGCACCGACGAGAGGAACCGCGTCTACTACCAGAACATCGCCTCCGGAAGCGAGGTGGTGCGGCTCCTCGACGATTTCGACGCGACGTACGAGTTCCTCGGAAACGACGGCTCGCTCTTCTATTTTCGCACCAACCTGGACGCCCCTCGCTATCGCGTGATCGGGATCGACGTCGCATCAGAAGCACGCTCGAGCTGGAAGGAAATCCTTCCCCAGTCGGACGACGTTCTCGAGAACGTCTCGCTCGTGAACGAGAAGCTCGTCGCCGTCTACCTCGAGGACGCTCACAGCCGGGTGGCGCTCTTCGGGAAGGACGGAGCCCATCTGAGCGACATCGATCTCCCGACCCTGGGCTCGGTGTCGTCCCTGTCCGGCGAGCGGAAGGATGAGGAGATGTTCCTCGCCTTCCAGTCCTTCGTCTATCCGACGACCATTTACCGCTATGACTTCAAGAAGGGCGAGTTCAGCGTGTTCCGCTCGCCCGAGATCCAGTTCGACGGCGGCGAATTCGTGACCGAGCAGATGTTCTACAGCTCGAAGGACGAAACCAAGGTCCCGATGTTCGTCACTCACAAGAGAGGGTTGAAGCTCGACGGAACCAACCCGGCGTACCTCTATGCCTACGGCGGATTCAACATCAGCCTCACTCCGACGTTCTCGGTCGCGAACATCGTCTGGCTCGAGCTCGGGGGCGTCTACGCTCAGGCGAACCTCAGGGGCGGAGGCGAATACGGCGAGACCTGGCATAGTGCAGGAACGTTCGGACAAAAGCAGAACGTCTTCGACGATTTCATCGCCGCCGCCGAGTTTCTCATCGAGAGGGGCTACACCCGGCCCGACAAGCTCGCCATTGGGGGCGGATCGAACGGAGGCCTTCTCGTGGGCGCTGTCCTGAACCAGAGACCCGAGCTCTTCGGCGCGGCGTTACCCGCCGTCGGGGTCATGGACATGCTCCGGTTCCACAAGTTCACCATCGGCTGGGCCTGGGTGTCCGACTACGGGTCCTCCGAGAAAGCCGACGAGTTCGAAACGCTCTTCGCATACTCTCCGTACCACAACTTGAAGCCCGCGCCCTACTTCCCCGCGACCCTGGTGACGACCGCGGACCACGACGACCGCGTCGTCCCGGGACATTCGTTCAAGTACGCGGCACGCCTTCAGGAGATCCACGGAGACCAGCCGCAGCCGATGCTCATCCGCATCCAAACCGACGCCGGCCACGGCGCGGGAAAGCCGACGAAGATGCTGATCGACGAGCAGGCGGACCGCTGGGCGTTCGTGATGGCGAACTTGGCGATGGAGTGGCCAAAGGCCGACAAGAGGTCACCATCATGTCAGTGAGCATGACTCAGAATCTATCGGCTCTGGTCTCCCAGAGCTTGTCCTCACACCTCGATCGGGTCAGGCGCAGGGTACACGAGCTCGTTGAACCTCTTTCGGGGGACCAGCTCTGGCAGCGCCCTTACCCCTATGGCAATTCGGTCGGACATCTGCTGCTTCACCTGACTGGCAACCTGAGCTACTTCATTGGAGCGCAGATCGCGGGCTCCGGCTACGTTCGAGACCGGCCCAGGGAGTTCGGCGACACGTCCAGCCGGCCCAAGAGCGACGTGCTACGAGAGTTCGACGGAGCCATGGACATGGTTCTCGCGACGCTCGCCGCGCAGGGTGAAGCGGACTGGCTCGCCCCCTATCACGGCGTTGGCGCCGAGGACGTGAGAGACCGCCTCAGCATTTTCCTTCGTTGCGCCGCCCACGCGGATCACCACGCGGGACAGATGATCTACCTCTGCAAGGAGCTCGGACGAGGGGCTCACGAGGGACGATGATAGCGGTCGCGCTCTTGTGGCTGCTCGGTATCTGCCCTCCGGATTGGGAGTGTGCGTCCTTCGAGGCCCGAATTCACAAGGGTAACCGCTTCGAGAAGCAGTTCGGGCCGGGCCTCACGCTGCTCCTGGAACCGCGCGAGTATGGGTGGGAGATCCTCGTTCGCGACGATCGTCCGCAGGAGAACATCGCGCGCCTGACCCCACCGTTCCATTTCGCTCCGAATCCTCGCTACCTGGAGGGATGGCATTTTCGGAACAGCGATAACACCGGCCCGAACGATGGCAGTGTCAACGCGCCGCAGGAGGAGCGCGAGTTCCTCTTCTCGCCGGAAGTCGGCCTCTCCATCGATTACCCCCTAACCCCGGCCCAGGCGACAGAGCTTCCAGGGTTTGGCCGGGGCCTATTGATCGTGACGTCGATGGAGCTCGGGAACCTTCGGAGAGGTGAGCGCGCGTATCTGGAGCGCCTCGAGTTCGAGGTCCAGCTGAGCTGGCCGTCGTCGTTGTCAAAAGACCAAATCGAGCGACTCGCCGCCTACTTCACGGGCCTTCAGCTGGAGCCGCACCGTGAGCTTACGACTCTGCCCGAAATCCCCGGGTCCGAGGCGATGAGCGAAATACTCGTACCCGGTCTCGACCCGCGAAAACCTCTGATACCGGGAAATTTCCGGTGCGATCCGCCACTCGATGTGCCGCTGTTTCGTGCTCTCATGGCCACGGCCGAGCCCATTGCGGCCGACGATCCCATCATCCACGAGTTCCATTACGCTTCGTGGTGTACCGTATCGTTCACCGACCGCGGAATGAAGTATGAGGCGCGGCTGTTCCTAGGAGGCCGCGGTCACCTCATCCAACCGGACGGGACGATAGGAATGTTCCAGTACACCCATCCAGATACTGGGCGGCAATGACTCGGAACCAGCGCCAGTAGCGAGCGTGATTTCCGTCCCCTATAATCGAATCACATACATCAACGATCTTCTCGCGGTCTTGATACGCTCGTCCGCGAATGCGCTCGTTTGAAAGGAGCTCTCTGTGATCCCTGGGCTGATCTTTCTCGGACTCATCGTCGTCTTCGTCCTGTTCCTCGTCAGCATCTACAACGGTCTCGTCACCCTGAGGAACCGCTTCAAGAACGCCTTCTCCCAGATCGACGTGCAGCTCAAAAGACGCTACGACTTGATCCCGAACCTCGTCGAGACGGCGAAGGCCTACATGAAGCACGAGAGGGAGACGCTCGAGGCGGTCATCCAGGCGCGCAATCAGGCGGTCACCGCGGAGGGCCGCGCGGCAGCGAACCCCAGCGACGCGAACGCGATGAAGGGGCTCATGGGGGCCGAGGCGACCCTCACCGGCGCCGTCGGTCGTCTTTTCGCCCTCATGGAGTCGTACCCCGACCTCAAGGCGAACCAGAACATGGCCCAGCTCACGGAAGAGCTGACATCGACGGAGAACCGGGTAGCTTTCTCCCGCCAGGCGTATAACGACGCCGTAACCGAGTACAACATCGCGCGCGAGAAGTTCCCGAACGTCATCATCGCGAACAGCATGGGGTTCACCGCGGCTGTGCTCTTCGAGGTGGAGTCGAAGGAAGAGCGCCAGGCGCCGAAGGTGAAATTCTAACGCACGGCAACATGCCCGGCCCGCCTTCGCGAAGCTTCGGCGGGTCCGCCGAAGCCCGAAGGGCGGAGGCGGAAGGGCCCTGTCCTCCCCGAGCGAGGAGCGAGGGGAGCGAGCGGCGCCGGCAGCCCGAGCGCAGGGCAAGCGCAGCGAGTCCCGGAGCGAGAAGCGCTGGGGGTGGGGCCCCAGCGCATTGATTGAAGAGCGAGCGAGCACTAAAATTGGACTTCTTTCAGCATCAGGACCAGGCGCGAAAGGCGAGCCGCGTCCTTCTCCTTTACTTCGGGCTCGCGGTCGTCGCCATCGTTCTGAGCGTCCACCTCGCGGTCAGCTTCCTCCTGATGTGGGTCTCGTCGAACACGCTCGAGCCCTTCGACTGGTGGCAGCTCGATCGGTTCGTGGTCCTCGCTGGCGGAGCTCTTCTGGTCATCACCGCCGGGAGCCTCTACAAGACCTGGAGGCTCAAAGACGGCGGCCATACGGTGGCGCGTCTTCTCGGCGGACGGCCGATCGATCCCAACACCACCGATCCGGCGGAGCGGCGTCTTCTCAACGTCGTCGAGGAGATGGCCATCGCCGCCGGTCTTCCCGTTCCCACGATCTATCTCCTCGACAAAGAGGAGGGCATCAACGCCTTCGCCGCCGGCTTCACTCCCCAGGACGCGGTCCTGGGCGTGACCCGGGGCACGATGGGAATCCTGAATCGTGAGGAGCTTCAGGGCGTCATCGCCCACGAGTTCTCCCACATCTTCAACGGCGACATGAGCCTGAACCTGCGCCTCATGGGCGTTCTCCACGGAATTCTGGTCATCGCGCTCATCGGGTATTTCATCTTGAGGTCCACGGTGCGGGCCTCGTCGTCGAACCGCAAGGGAGGCGCTGCCCTCCTCGCGCTGCCGATGTTGGGCGTGACGCTCGTGGCCATTGGATACGTCGGGGTGTTCTTCGGCCGGGTCATCAAGAGCGCGGTCTCGAGGCAGCGCGAGTTTCTCGCCGATGCCTCGGCGGTTCAGTTCACCAGGAACGCCAACGGCGTCGCTGGGGCACTCAAGAAGATCGGGGGCCTCGCCACGGGCTCCCTCATCATGAGCCCGCACGCGGAGCAGGTGAGTCACTTCTTCTTCTCCGACGGGAAGCTCGGGAAGGTGCGCATGCGGCTCGCGGGCGGGAGCCATTTCGACTTCCTCGCGACCCACCCGCCGCTCCGCGATCGCATCAAGCGCATCGACAAGAGCTGGAACGGAACTTATCCGAAGGTGGAGCCCACCGACTTCGCCGGCACCGAGCCGACGCCCGCTCGGCCCGCCCGAGGAGACGCCCGCGCGGCGCAGCTCTTCGAAGCACTTCCCGCCCAGCTCACCGCTCTCATCGGGACGCTGGATCAAGTCCATCTTGACTACGCCAAGAGCCTCCTCTCCCGAATCCCGGAACGCGTTCTGACCGCGGTCCACGACCCTTCGGCGGCACGCGGTGTCATCTTGACCCTGCTGACGTCGCGAGAGCCTGACGTCCGTCTCAAGCAGTTCCAGTATCTTTCGGACTCGGACGAGCCCCTGGCCCGTGAGGCCCGAGAGCTCGTGCCCCTTCTCGAGTCGAGCCCTCGCGAGATACGCCTTCCGCTACTGGACTTGGCGCTTCCCGCGCTTCGAAGGCTCTCTCCCGCGCAGTATCAAGCTTTCATGAAGCACGTCGAGAGCTTCGTCCGCGCCGACAGTCAGATCGATCTCTTCGAGTACACGCTGACCCACGTGCTGAAGCGGCACCTCGAGCCCACGTTCACTCGGACCCGTCCCCCGACGGTCGAGTTCTACGCGCTTCCGGCGCTCGGCAAGGAGTGCGCGGTGCTCCTTTCCGCAGTCGCTCACGCCGGCCACAAGGAGCCCGAGGGCGCGAAGCGCGCGTTCGCCCAGGGCGCCAAGGAGCTGAACGGCGTTTCGCTCACGCTCCTTCCTCTGGAGCAAGCCGGGCTCGTGGGCGTGAGGGACTCTCTCGCCAGGCTCGAGAAGCTTTCTCCCAAGCTCAAGAAGGACGTCATGCGGGCGTTCATCGCCGCGAGCGCCTTCGACTCCACCATCACCGTGGCCGAGGGCGAGGTGCTTCGAGCGATCGCGGACTCGCTCGGTCTCCCCATGCCGCCCTTTCTCCCCGGGCAGCAGATCGCCTCTCCGACCCCTCCTTGACGCCGGCTTCGCCTTCGGCATAGCTTTCCCGCGATGATGACGAAGACCGTTCTTGCGCTCACCCTCTTGTTCGCCGCGACCCGTCTCGCCGCCGCCTCGGAGGAGCCGTTCAAGCTCGGCACCTTCGAGTACCGGGGAGAAGAGCTCGTCGGCATCGTCCTCCGCGACCGCTATGTCGTGGACTTCGCGCGCGCGAATGCATCCCTCGAACGACGGGAGCCGCTCTGGGTGAAGCTTCCCATGCCCGAGGACATGAAAGACCTAATCGGCCGCTACGAGTACGGGCTGAAGGAGCGGATTCATGCGATCGTTGACCGACTTGTCGGCGGCCTGGAAAGCGCCGACCGACCCGTCTATATCCACGACCTCGCGGAGCTCGACGTGTTTCCCCCGGTCGAGCCCGGAGTGATCCTCGCCGCCGCGTTGAACTACTGGGCCCACGCCCAGGAGATGACGACCGGCGTCCCGGCTCAGATGTCGGACTCGAAAGCCATCGACGACGCTCCGGTCTCCATGGACTTCTTCTGGGAGCGCAAGCCCGGCGATCGGCGGCAGAACCCCTACCTCTTCTTCAAGCCGCCGCGGATCGTCATCGGCCACGAATCCCCGATCCTGATGAAGCCCAAGCGGGAGCAGCTCGACTGGGAGTGCGAGTTCGCCGTCGTCATCGGAAAGCCCGCGAGCCACGTCCCTATCGACCGGGCGCGCGAGCACGTATTCGGCTACACCCTCATGAACGACGTGGGAGACCGCGAAGGCCGCGGCGACAATCGCTACGGGTCCGATTGGCTCGTGTGGAAGAGCACGGACACCTTCGCCCCTCTCGGCCCGTTCATCGTGCCCAAGGAGTTCATCGCCGACCCCCATAAGCTCCATATCTGGTTCGACCTCTCGGGCAAGAGAATGCAGGACGCGTCGACTTCGCTGATGCAGCACTCTATCGACGAGCTCCTGCATTTCGTGTCGAACAACATCATTCTTCAGCCCGGCGACGTCATCGCGACCGGGACTCCCTCGGGTGTTGGGATGGCCCGGGTGCCTCCGATTTTCATGAAGCCGGGAGACGTGGCGGAGTGCTCGGTCGAAGGCATCGGTACTCTGCGGAACCCCATCGCCATGTGGTCCGACGTCATGCGCCAATGATTCCCCTGCTGGCGACGACCGCGATCGTGGGGGCCACGCTCGTGAACCTCGACGGCGGCCCTCACCTCGCGAACGCCGTCGTCGTCATCGAGGGAGATCGCATCCAGGCGATCGGAGGCGCGGCTCCCCCGGGCGCAGCGCTCATCAGGGCGGACGGCCTCTTCCTCCTTCCGGGTCTCGTGAACCTCCACGTCCACCTCGGCCTCGTGCTTCCCGGAAAGATGGCGGCGGAGCTCGCGGACGAGACCGACGCCGCGCTCGCGCTCCGGATGGCTTCGAACGCCCGCAAATCGCTCGAGGCCGGAGTCACCACCATCCGCATCCCGGGCGACGGGCGCCACGCCGATATCGCTCTCAAACGCGCCATCGAGAGGGATGAGGTCCGAGGACCCCGCATCCACAGCGCCGGCGAGATGGTCGACATCACTTCGGGCCACGGGGCTTCCGGTGAGACATCTGACGGACCCTACGAGCTCGTGAAAGCGGTACGGCGCGAGATCGGCGCCGGCGCCACCTGGATCAAGATCGCGATCTCAGGCGGCATCGCTACCCCTCGAGGAGACATCGCCGAAGCCCTCATGACGGACGATGAGATCGAGGCCGTGGTGGACGCCGCACACCGCTTCGGGGTCAAGGTGACGGCGCATTCCGGATCGCCTCAGGCGACGGCGACAGCGGTCGGTCTCGGAATCGATTGCATCGAGCACGGCTATTTCCTCACCCGCGAGGTCCTGCGCCAAATGAAAGAGCGCGGGACGTTCTTCGTCCCCACCATCGTCGTGAGCCAGCCTTCGACCATGCCGTTTTTCGAGAGAATCGGCTCGCCCCCGTGGTATCTCGAGCGGGTGAAGTCCGTCGGCCCCCGCCACTTCGAGACGCTCCGTATGGCGATCGAGGAGGGGGTTCGGATCGGGCTCGGGACCGATCAGTTCCCCTTCGAGGAGAACGACGGCACGACGGCGACGGTTCGAGAGATGGAATATTACGTCGAGGCAGGGCTGACGCCCGTCGCCGCCTTGAGATCGGCGACGGTCGAAGCGGCGAGTCTCTTGGGAGCCGAGAAGGACATCGGAACGATCGATGCCGGCAAGTACGCAGATCTCATCGCCGTCCGCTCTGACCCCACGCGAAACGTTTCGGCTCTGCGCGAGATCGTTTGGGTGATGAAAGGGGGCGAAGTCGTTCTAGACCGATCTCTCGGCCACCGATGAGCGCCCGATGTCCGCGATGGTCGTGGTCCCCATCTGCTTCATCACCATGACGAGCTCTCTTCGCAGGATATCGAGAACCGTCTCGACCCCCGGCTGCCCGAACGAAGCCAGCCCCCATAGATAGGGCCTTCCCACGCAGACGGCGTCCGCTCCGAGCGCGAGCGCCTTGAAGATGTCGGTCCCGCGCCGGAATCCGCCGTCGATCAAGACCGCGGTCCGGCCGGAAGCGGCTTCGACGACCTCCGGGAGGCACTCGATCGTGCCGCGGGTGCTGTTTTCCGCGCGGCCTCCGTGGTTCGAAACGATGACCCCGTCGACGCCGTTCTCGACCGCGAGGAGAGTGTCTTCGGCGGTGACGATGCCTTTGATCAGCACCTTCATCGTCGTCGCATCCTTGAGCTTTCGTACGAACTCCCAGTTCAGGCTTTCCTCGAACGTGGTGTCGCCCGCGACCTCGAGCCCGTCGTACATCGGCTTGGTGCGGATGTAGTCGGAGAATGCCGCGGGATGGCAGGCGGAACAATCCCGGGAGTCGAGCCTCGCGAATCGTTTCACCGTCTCGCGGTTGCTTCCGCCCTGGAGGTCCACGGTGAGAGCCACCGCGCTGCAGCCGGCTTTTTCCGCCCGCTTCACGAGAGCGCGCGTTGTCTCCCAGTCGTACTCCGCATAAAGCTGATACCAGATCGGGGCGCCCCGGGCCTCGATCACCTCTTCGACCCCGGTCGACGTCACCGTGGAAAGAATCTGAAGGTGGTTTCCCGCGCGCGCCCCGCGCGCCACGGCGACCTCCCCATCGGGATGAAACGCCCTCTGCCGTCCGGTAGGAGCGAGGACGATCGGCGTCGACCACTTGGTTCCCAGAACTTCGGTCGTCGTATCGATCGTGCGCACGTCGACGAGACGCCGCGGCCGGAGCTGGAACCTGGAAAAGCCGTCGCGGTTCGCCCGGATGGTCCCGTCGTCGTCGGTGCCGGTCGCGAGGTAACCCCAATGGGCGGGGTCGAGCTCTTTCTGGGCGCGGACCTCGAAGTCGAAGACGTTGATCGCCTCCTCGGGAGAGGTGATGGCTCCGTCGCCTCTTCCCGCGAACTTGCTGCTCGACTGGCCCACGAAGGCGAGCGCTGGGCTCTGCGCCAGGAATTTCAGGAAGGCACGCCGGCTCTTTGAGAAAAGGGTGTCTCGCAGCATGCCGAATTCTTCCACAAAGTCCGGCAAGAAACTACCGCCGGGTAATAGACCGGGGGGGCCGGCCCGGCATCCGGCGCGGAACGGGTTTCGCCGCTTTCTCCCGCTTTTTCGCGAGGTGCGCGATCAAGCCGACGATGAGGCCGATCCCGGCCCCATAAACGCCCCACTTTCCAGCTCGCCCGAAGTCCACGAGCTTCGCTTCTTGCAGACCCTCGGTCGCGGCCGCTGAGGCCTCGAAGAGCGGGAGATACCGTTCGAACGTCAGAGGCGTCGCCGTGTAAGTCAAGATCGCCCACTCGCCGTTGCCGCCGGGGATCAAGTACTGCATCTGGCGCATGGGAACACCGTCGTTCTGGACGTCGTAGACCGCTCGCACCACGGGAACGCCTCCGAGGCTCGCGACGCCGTGCTCGACGATCACGACGGGTCCTCCAACGAGCTTCGAGTAGTCGGCAGGGAGCGTGGCCTTGTGCTCGTTCGCGAAGTCCTCGCTCACCCGAAGAGCACCCGGCTCCACGGTAGCGTTGAAGTTCTCGTAGAAGCCGTCTTCCTCACGCAGATCCATCCCGAAGGCGACGTACTTGCCGCTCCGCGCTAGGGCCAGGATCGCGTCCGGAAGACCGGCGAAGCTCGCGTCGGGGAGTCCGGGGGAGAGGTCGCGAAAACCTTCGGGAACCCGGAACCGGAACGCGGCCGAGGCCTCGGCGGGAAGCCAGGAAAGACAAAGCGCCAGAGCGAGAATGCGAGCGATCATCGTCGGCTCCTTGGATTCGTGAGTTGTGGGTTTAAATCCAGGATCCCACCCCTCTTCGGGGAGCGCAAGCGCGGGCGCTGAGGTAGACTCGTCGGTCGAGGAAGCCATGATCGATCTCAGAAGCGACACCGTCACCAAGCCCACCGAGGAAATGCGCGCGGCCATGGCCCGCGCCGAAGTCGGCGACGACGTGTACGGGGATGACCCGACGGTCCGGGCGCTCGAAGAGCGGACGGCCGAGATCCTCGGTAAAGAGGCGGCGGTCTTCATGCCCACCGGTACGATGAGCAACCAGGTCGGGCTCCGGGCCCATACCGAGGCCGGTGACGAGATCCTGGCCGACGCGGGCGCCCACATCTTTACCAGCGAAGGCGGCGCTCCCGCGGGGCTCTCCGGTATCCAGGTGAGGGGTCTTCCTGGTGTGAACGGAATCTTCACTGGAGACGACGTCCTTCGCGCCGTTCGAGTCCCCCACCGTTTCAACCCAAAGACCCTGGGCCCACCCACGAAGCTTCTGGCGGTCGAGAACACGCACAACGGAGGCGGCGGGACCCTCTGGCCCCTCGAGCGCATCGAGGAAGTGGCGCGGGCCGCGAGAAGCCGCGGCCTCGCTCTTCACCTCGATGGCGCGCGTCTCTGGAACGCCTCGGCCGCGACGGGAATCCCGGAAGCGAAGTACGCCTCCTTTTTCGACACCGTGAGCGTTTGCTTCTCCAAAGGCCTCGGCGCGCCTGTCGGCTCGGCGCTCGCGGGATCTGCGGGCTTCGTCGAGCGGGCGCGCCGCTTCAAGCAGATGTTCGGCGGCGGGTTTCGACAGGCGGGGGTGCTCGCGGCGGCTGCGCTCCACGCCGTCGACAACCATCGGAAGGACTTGACCGCCGACCACCAGAACGCCCGAAGGCTTGCCGCGGCTCTCGCGAAGCTTCCGGGAATCGAGATCGACGTCGCTCTCGTCCAGACGAACATCGTGCGGTTTCGCGTTACCGCAGTGTCGCCGTTCGATTTCGTGGAGCGGTGCCACACGGAAGGCGTCCACATGCTGGGATCGAGTCCCGACCGCGTGCGCGCGGTGCTCCATCGCGACATCTCCCCGGGTCAGGTCGAGGCCGCTATCTCCGCCATTCAAAGGGCGGTTCCCACTCTCCTAAAATCGTAGCATTGTAGACTAAGATTTATTTGCTTGACAGAAGCTAACAAAGCCACTAATATCGCGCCTGTTAGCACCCAGCAATCGCGAGTGCTAACGCTCTCGGAAAATTCGACAAAGCAAAATGCCATTCGCTCACTGGGATCCGGTCCGTGAGCTCCTGTCGCTTCAGGAGCGCATGAATCGGGTCATCGACCAGACCCTCTCCCGAAGCCATTCCGAAGGAGAGCTTTCCTCCTCCGGAGCCTGGTCTCCGGCGGTGGATCTCTACGAATCCGACAAGAGTCTCATTCTGAAGGCGGAGCTCCCCGAGGTGGAACAAAGCGACATCGAGCTCAACATCGACGAGGATCGCGTCACCCTTCGCGGTCAGAGGCGTCTCAAGGAAGAAGTGAGCGAAAAACAGTTCCTTCGCATGGAGCGGTCCTACGGGCCGTTCCATCGAACGTTCGAGCTTCCGTCGAGCGTCGACGCGGAGAAAGTCAAAGCGGAGTTCAAGAGAGGGGTTTTGACGGTCATCATGCCCAAGCGGGCGAGCGAGAAGGGCCGCCAGATCCCGATCAGCGGTTGAAATTAACTAGAACTAAGGAGGAGTGAGTCACATATGAAGATCAAACCCATCAGGGACAACATTGTCGTCAAGCGGCTCGAGGAGGATTCGGAAAAGAAAGTCGGGTCCATCATCATCCCCGACAGCGCCAAGGAAAAGCCGATGACCGCCGAAGTCATCGCCATCGGATCCGGCCGGACCTTGAAGGACGGAAAGAAAGTCCCTCTCGAGGTCAAGGTGGGCGACAAAGTGCTCGTCGGCAAATATTCGGGCTCGGAAGTCAAACTCGACGGAAAGGAGTACTTGATCCTGAAAGAGGATGAGGTACTCGGAGTCGTCGAATAAATTCTGGAGGAATGTAGAATCATGGCAAAGCAGATTGTTTATCACGAGGAAGCGCGGCAGGCGATCCTTCGCGGCGTGAACCAGCTCGCGACCGCCGTTCGCGTCACTCTCGGTCCCAAGGGCCGAAACGTCGTTCTCGAGAAGAAGTTCGGCGCCCCGGTAGTCACCAAGGACGGCGTCACCGTGGCGAAGGAGATCGAGCTCGAGGATCCGATCGAGAACCTGGGCGCCAAGATGGTGCGTGAGGTCGCGTCCAAGACCTCGGACGTCGCCGGCGACGGCACCACCACCGCGACCGTTCTCGCCCAGGCCATCTTCCGCGAGGGCCTCAAGTACGTGGCCGCCGGAAGCAACCCCATGGACCTCAAGCGCGGCATCGACAACGCGGTCGTCGCCGTGGTCGACGAAATCCACAAGCTCTCGAAGCCCGTCAAGGGAAAGATGATCGCCCAGGTGGGCACCATCTCCGCCAACGGCGACGAGACCATCGGCAGCATCATCGCCGAGGCCATGGAGAAGGTCGGCAAGGACGGAGTCATCCAGGTCGAAGAAGCCAAGACGCTCGAGACCAGTCTCGAGATCGTCGAGGGAATGCAGTTCGACCGCGGCTACCTCTCCCCCTACTTCGTGACCGACCCCGAGCGGATGGAATGCGTTCTCGAGGACGCGCTCATCCTCGTTCACGAGAAGAAGATCTCCAACATGAAGGATCTCCTCCCGGTGCTGGAGAAGGTCGCCCAGTCCGGAAAGCCCCTGCTCATCATCGCCGAGGACGGCGAGGGCGAGGCTCTCGCCACACTCGTAGTGAACAAGCTCCGGGGTACCCTCCGGGCCTGCGCCGTCAAGGCGCCGGGCTTCGGTGACCGCCGCAAGGCCATGATGGAGGACATCGCCATCGTGACCGGCGGAAAGGCGATCTTCGAGGACCTCGGGATCAAGCTCGAGAACCTGCAGATTGCGGACCTGGGCAAGGCCAAGAAGGTGATCGTCACCAAGGAAGACACCACCGTCGTCGAGGGCGCGGGGAAGAAAGCCGAAATCGAGGGCCGCATCAAGCAGATCCGCGCTCAGGTCGAAGAGACGACCTCGGACTACGATCGCGAGAAGCTCCAGGAGCGGCTCGCGAAGCTCGTGGGCGGCGTCGCGCTCATCAAAGTCGGAGCCGCCACCGAGACGGAGATGAAGGAGAAGAAGGCCAGGGTCGAGGACGCGATGCACGCGACCAAGGCCGCCGCCGAAGAGGGTATCGTCCCCGGCGGAGGCGTCGCGCTCATTCGAGCCGGCGTCGTCCTCAAGAAGCTCCAGAAGAAGGACGACATCGGCGAGGACGAGCGCATCGGCATCGGCATCGTCGCCCGGGCCATCGAAGAGCCCATGCGCTGGATCGCCCAGAACGCGGGCGAAGAGGGCTCGATCGTGGTCAACAAAGTGAGGGAGCTCGAAGGCGAGAACGGCTACAACGCCGCGAAGGGCAAGTACGAGAACCTGGTGAACGCCGGCGTCATCGACCCCACCAAGGTCGTGCGCTACGCTCTCCAGAACGCCGCCTCTATCGCGGGGCTCATGCTCACCACCGAGGCACTGATCTGCGAAATTCCCGAGAAGGATGAAGGGAAGAAAGCCGGCGGCGGCATGCCGGGTGGAATGGGAGACATGGGCGACTACTAGAACGTTTCGTGTTTCGTCCGAAGCCCGGGTCGCTGAACGCGGCCCGGGCTTTTTTTTCGCGTGCTAGACTTCCTTCATGTTTTGTCCCCGCTCCGGGGACACCAAGACTTTCTAACGCCGTTTTCCCTTTCCGCCGATCTTTGCCACAATGACCGAAGTCCCATGGCGATCGGAACACCGCGGCGCGTCGACTTCAAGGATGGAATTCCGGTCAGCGTCCGCTCGTTTCTCGTCACGGGAAAAGGCAGGCTCCTGAACCTGTCGTTGACCGGCGCGTACGTCGCAACGCCGATGTACCTCCTCCCGCAAGCGGGGGTGCGGCTCTCCATCGTGCTGCGTGAGGAAAAGCGCTGGGTCGAGGCCGATGCCGTCGTCGTGTGGGAGAATCGGGGAACGGTGGGAAGGCGTGACGGCCTTCCCCCCGGGTACGGCCTCCGGTTCGTCGATCTCTCGAAGGAGACCAAGCGCACGATCGAGCAGCTCCTGCGGGGCGACGTCACCCCCGTCCCCGTGCCCAAGGCCCGAGAGCCCGAGCCCGCGGATCTGGTGGAAGAGCCGATTCCTGAACCCCTTCCGGAGCCGGTCCTTGAACCGGCAAGAGAGCCGCGTCAGGAGCTGGCTAAAGACGACGAGCCCGAGGGGCCGCCCTTTCGGCTTCAGAAGGACGTCGTGCGGCGCCACGTGCCTGAGGCGTCGCCGGGAATCTTCGTGCTCTCCTACGATCGCACCCAGGAGACGCGAGTGGGACGGGCCGACGAGGATCTTCGCATGACGATCTCGTCCTTCGAGGGCGAGTACGCCTACTTCTACTTCGAGGCCATCGAGGCCCTCGACGAGTGTTACTACCGCGAGTGCGAGCTCTTCCACCGCCTCGGCGGCGACCGCGGCCAGCTCGACAACACCTCTCACCCCAAGCCCCCGGACTCCCTGGCGAGCAGCGATTGCCCTGTCTGCGTCGCCGCAAAACCGCGCTAGCGCGTTAGAATGCGAGTCATGCGACTCGCGAACGCTCTCTTCGCTTTGCTGATTGCGAACGCGCCCGGTGGCGAAGACTGGCCGCAGTGGCGCGGCCCCAACCGGGACGGGTTCTCTCTGGAAACAGGACTTCTATCGAGCTGGCCCGCGGGCGGTCCCCCGCTCGTTTGGAAGGCCACCGGTTTGGGAGCGGGCTACTCGACGGTGACCGTCGACGGCGGACGCATTTTCACCCTGGGAGCAGCAAGGGACATCGAGTACCTCATCGCATTCGATGCCCGATCGGGAAAAGAGCTCTGGCGGACGCGGCTGGGCAGGCGGTACGAGAACAACCGGGGCGATGGACCCCGCGGAGCTCCGACGGTCGAGGGCGCGCGCATCTACGCGCTCGGCGGAAACGGCGATCTTGCCTGTGTGGAGGCGGCGACGGGGAAGGTCGTCTGGCACGTGAATCTGCTTTCGCGGTTCTCGGCGGGAAACATCGGCTGGGGGATCAGCGAATCTCCGCTGGTGCTCGACGATCGCGTTCTCGTGAACGCCGGAGGTCGCGGTGGCTCCCTCGTCGCCCTAAGCAAAAAGGACGGCGCCACACTCTGGGCCACCGAGAGCGACGAGGCAGGATACTCCTCGGCGGTGGTGTCTGAAATCCGCGGAGTCCGTCAAGCGGTCTTCTTCACCGGCGAGCGCGTCCTCGGGCTCCGGGTCGACGACGGGTCGGTTCTCTGGAGCTACCGCCGCGTCTCGAATCGAACCGCGAACGTCGCGACCCCGATCGTTCGCGGAAACTTCGTCTTCGTGTCCTCGGACTACGGCACCGGGTGCGCCCTTCTCGAGATCCAGGGAGACGCGACGGGTATGACGGCCCGCGAGGTGTACTTCCATCAGGACATGAAGAACCACCACGCGAGCTCGGTCCTGGTGGACGACACGCTCTTCGGGTTCTCGAGCAGCATCCTGACCGCTCTCGATTTCGCGACCGGCGAGGTCCTTTGGAAGGATCGAAGCGTCGGCAAGGGCTCGCTGATCGTGGCCGACGGACGACTCTATCTCTTCGGCGAGAATGGGGTCGCCGGGCTCGCCGAAACGACACGCGCGGCGTATCGGGAAAGCGGACGGTTCGAGCTCAAGACGAGCGGCTCGCCGACGTGGTCCCATCCCGTGGTCGCGAACGCGAAACTCTATCTGCGCGACCAGGACACGCTCTACTGCTACGACGTGAAGAAATAGACAATGAGCTCGCTCCCATGAGTGATGAGGAGCTGGATCGAATCTACCAGCTTCCTCTCGGGGAGTTCGTCCAGGCGCGAAACGATCTCGCGGCGGCTCTGAAGAAGGGCGGCGACCCCGGGGCGGCCAAGCGGGTCCGCGACCTTCCGAAGCCGAGCGCTTCGGCCTGGGCGATCAATCAGCTGTATTGGACGGCCAGGCCGGAGCTCGACGAGCTCCTCTTCATCGGAGATCGCTATCGACGCGTGCAGAAGGCGGCGCTCGCGGGAGACGGATCGGAGCTTTCGGATGCGGAACGAGAGCGTCGCCGAGCAATCGAGGAGGCGATCCGGCGCGTCCGCTACATCCTCGCGGAGGGCGGCCAGGCTGCGAGCGAGCCCTTGATGCGGCGCATCACGACGACCCTCGAGGCTCTCGCGAGCTACGGAAGCGAGAACCCGGATCCCATGAGGGGTCGATTGACCGAGGACGTGGAGTCGCCGGGATTCGGCGCGCTCTCGTCCTTGGCACCGCCGGCGACCGCCCCGCCGACTGCGGTGGAGCGCGTCGCGAAGGTGATGTTGGAAGATGAGGAGGCCCTCGCGACGGCAAGCGACGCACTGGCGAGGGCGACGGCACAGGCGGAGCTCAGCACTCGAGCGCTCGAAGCGGCGCGGGTGGCGCTGACGCGCGCGGAGGACGAAGCCGTACGGGCCGCTTGCGAGGTCGAGGAAGCGAGGGCGCTCGTGGCTGAGCTCGAAGAGAAACAACGGAGTCGGATGGCCGAATCGGGGGAGGCGGCAGACTAGACTCGGTTGGAGGTCCGCCCGCTACCGTCTCCCCGTCATCGGTTATGCGCCCAACACTACTACTCGTGACGAATGACCGAACCCGCCAGCGCTTTCGCGCTGACTCCACTTTCCATCACGAACGAGTGGTAACTTAGCGCGAGAGGGAACGCGGAATCCGTGCGCTGCGCCGGGTCCTTTTTCCCCCGACTGTCCGAGGGTAAAACCCTACACATGCGAATCGTCGAGGAAAGAGAGCTTCGAGAGCGGATCGGGGAAGAGCAGGCGCTCGCCGCTGTCGAGCGGGCGTTCCGAGCGCTTGCGGAAGGGAGCGTCGTGCAGCCCGCCCCAATGGGCTTCGACTTCAAGGAGGCTCTCGGTGAAGTCCATGTGAAGGGCGCCTACCTGCAGGGCTCGCCGATCTTCGCCGTCAAGGTGGCTTCAGGCTTCTATCGCAACCCGGATCGCGGGCTTCCGATGAGCTCCGGCCTCGTCCTCGTCTTCGACGCGACCACCGGTTTTCCTCTTCTTCTGCTCCACGACAACGCCTATCTCACCGAGCTCCGGACCGCCGCCGCCGGCGCCCTCGCGACACGACTCCTCGCGCCCGAGAAGATCGAGAAGATGGCGATGCTCGGAACCGGATCTCAAGCTCGCTACCAGCTCCGCGCGATCGCGCGCGTCAAGCGTCCCGCGCGTGTCTCCGCCTGGAGCCCGAGCTCCGAGCGCCGCGCGCGATACGCGGAAGAGATGACGGAAGCGCTCGGGATCCAGGTTTCCGCGGTCTCCTCAGCGAAGGAAGCTCTCGAGGACGCGGACCTCGTCGTCACCGTAACTCCCGCGAGGAGTCCGATCGTCGAGGCGTCGTTCCTGAAACCGGGGGCCACGATCGTCGCCGTCGGCTCCGACGGCCCCGACAAGCAGGAGCTCGACGTCGACGTGCTGGAACGGGCGGACAAGATCGTCGCCGACAAGCTCTCCCAGTGCTCGAAGCTCGGCGAGATCCATCACGCTCTCGAAGCCGGGCGCCTCACCGAGAAGGACGTCTACGGAGAGCTCGGCGACATCGTCATCGGTCGGCTCAAAGGGCGAGAGGGTGACGAGCTCATCGTCTGCGACCTCACGGGAGTCGGAGCCCAGGACGCCGCGCTTGCGGAGGTGGTGTGGAGTGAGGTCGGTTCGGCGAGTTAGATCAGCGTCAAACCGACATCCTTGACGAGACACGAACGACGGGCGCAAGATTCCCTCGAACGGAAAAGCCGGCGTGGGGAGCTCGGTCACTTCCGCAGCCTGGCGCGTAGCCGATCCCAGGTGCGGCGCACAGCTTCGTCATCGGATTCACGAGTCGCCAGGGCGGACGGCGACAGAAAGCCGGCCGCGCGGGCGGCTTCGATCAAAGAGAGCGAAATCTCTATCGACCATTGAGGGCGAGCTCCTTGCCTTCTCTCCGCAGCCTGGTCGATTTCCGCAACCGCTTCGAACTTCTGAAGCCAGCGCAACGCGTCTTCCTTGCTCAGGCTCCCTTTGCGGTGGAGCTCATATGATGACAGTCTAGCGGCCGTTCCGGAGGGAAACAAGGGCGTTGGCAAGGAGGAAGCTTGTGGATCGACGATCGTTTCTCACCAGCACCGGTCTCGCTTTCGGTGCCACTGCTTTCTCCCGGCTATCTCGCAGCGAGGGTGCGATGCATGATTTGACGGCAGCGGAAATCGCGCGGCAGGTGCGTGCGGGGACTCTCTCTCCCGTCGAAGTCGTAGAAGCTTGCCTGAAGCGCATCGACGAGGTGGAGCCCTCCGTCCTCGCCTGGGTCCACGTGGATCGGGCGGGCGCCCTCGAGACCGCGAGGGAGCTCGAAGCCGAAGCCCGCCGGGGTGAGTTCCGCGGTCCGCTCCACGGCGTTCCCGTCGGGATCAAGGACATCATCGCCGTCGCCGGAATGATCACCACGAACGGATCGGGAGAGTTCGCCCACGAGCGGCCCGAAGCCGATGCCACCTCTGTCGCGAAACTCAGAGGCGCGGGCGCCGTCATCCTCGGAAAGACCGCCACTACCCAATTCGCATCCGGCGATCCCGCCGCCACGCGAAACCCCTGGAACCTCGAGCACACGCCAGGCGGATCCTCCAGCGGCTCCGCGGCGGGAGTCGCGTCCGGCATGATGTCGCTCGCAATTGGGACGCAGACGGGCGGCTCCGTGCTTCGACCCGCTGCGTACTGCGGCATCGTCGGCCTCAAGCCGACGCACGGAAGGATCAGTACCGCCGGAGTCACTCCCCTCGCCTGGAGCCTGGATCACGTGGGGATCTTCGCTGGAACGGTTCCAGACGCCGCTTTGGCGCTCGGGGTTCTGGCCGGGCACGATGATGCCGATTTGCTCTCGGCCGAAGCCCCGACGATAGACTACATGGCTGCGCTGAGTCGGGACCGACGGCCGCTGAAACTCGGAATCCCGAGAGGGCTCTACCAAGACAAAGCGAGTGCGGAGGTAAGCGCTCATCTGGACGCGGTGGCTTCGGCCTTCAGGCGGGAAGGTGCTTCGATCGAGGAGGTGCACCTCCCCGACTCCGTCGAGAAGATTCGCAGCGCCCATGCGCTCGTGATGCGGGTCGAGGCTGCGGCCTATCATCGCGAGCGCTTCGCCAGCAATGCCGACTCCTACCGGCCCTTCATCAATGCCATCGTCAAAGAGGGCCTCTCGATCCCGGGGTTCGAGTACGCGCGCGCCCTTCGGATCCAGCGAGAGTTTCGTCGGGACATGACGCGAGCCCTCGAGGGGCTGGATGCGCTCCTGATGCCGGTCGCACCCACGCCAGCACCCAAGGGGCTCGAATCCACCGGAGACCCGAGCCTCTGCGTTCCGGGAAGTTTCTCGGGCCTGCCGGCCATCGCGATTCCGAGCGGCTTGAGCGCCGAAGGCCTCCCGCTGGCGCTTCAGCTCATCGCACCAGCGTTCGCGGAAGACCGGCTTCTCGCGACCGCTTCATGGTGCGAGGCGGTCCTCGCCTTTGAGGACACGCCTCGGATCTCAGCGCGCTAGGTCGAGAGGCTTGATTCCCTTTCCCAGCTCGAAGTAAGCACCCACGGCACCGACGAAGCAATGATCCCGGTCGAGACCCGCGCTTTCCCTCAATTGGAACACCGCCTCGATCCCCGTGCAGTGAGCCCCGAGCAAATGTTCGAGCCCCATCTCGCGGAGCTTCGTTCCCGTCCATGCGAGATGCTCTGGGGAGGCCCGGAAGAGATGAAAACCTCCGAGCGCGGCGTGGATCGGCGCCTCCTTCACGGTCTTTCGCGCGTACTCGAGAGTATTGATGACTCCCGCGTGGCCGCATCCCGAGATCACGACCAGGCCCGACTCGGTCTCGATCAGAAGCGACTGATCCTCCGGGATGGTGTCCTCGACCAGACCTTCCGGGGTCCGCACCTTCGTAACGTCGCTCCAGTTTCTCTCGGGATGGACACGCGGGACCGGACCCGTGAGCCACATTCCGGGGTGGATCTCGGCGGGGCCAGCGTGCTCGATAAAGCTTCCTCCCAGCTCTTCATACGCCTTCCGGACAGTGAGGGCGCTCTCCTCCGGCTTGTCATCCGGTCGCTCCCAGAAGATGCCCCTCCCAACGTGCGCCCGCGAGAGCGCTTTTGGGTTCGACTTCGAAAGCTCGCGTCTCAGCGCTACCAGTCCGCCGGTGTGATCGATGTGGTTGTGGCTCAGGATCACTTCCTCGATGGCGGAGAGGTCGATACCCAGATCGCGGGAGTTTCGGAGAACCGTCTCCGGGAATTTTCCGGTATCGAAAAGAATCCGCCGCCCGTCAGCTTCGACGAGAGCTCCGAACCCCCACTCGCCGACACCTTTGGTATCGGCAAGCATGGTGGACAGCACGACCACACGGACCGTGGCCGCCAAAATAACGAACGGCGTCATGCGTCAGTCCCCATGGCAGTCGCAGCCGGAGGAGGCGAGCTGCATCGTCCCCGCGTGCGGCGCCGTCTTGTGGCGGGTCACCCCTCCCCCCTGCACCACCGGGAGGGGAATCTCTTCGGGGCCGAGAGGCATTTCCCGGTTTCCCGCGTAAATCGAGTGCCTTCCCTTCGTCTGGAACCAGTCGCGGGTCGAAGCGACCATGTGCATGTTCTCGACGATCTTCCGCCAGCCGACGCCGGTGTTGTAGGCGCAAAAGGAAATCTCCCCCTCCTGCGTCGCGTAGGGGATGACGCACATCTCCGTCCTTCGGAAGTCATAGGTCCATAGGTCCTGGAACCACATTCCCCCGACCCAGACGATGTTCCACTCGTCCTCCTCCCTCGACGAGCCCATGGTTCCGCCCATCTTGCGATTGACGAGCTTCAGGAACTTCGGGATCGTCAGGCCGCCGGGCATCATTCGCGAATCGAGGTTCCGGATGAACGCGAGAAGCGCCTGGATCTTCGAGAGCGACACTCCGCGCGCGGTATCGGTGATGACGTTCACGTCGCGGAGGAACCCCTCGACGTCGAAAAAGGCGGTCAACGGCGTCCAGGCGCGCGTTTGCCAGTTCACCACCAGGATTGCGCTCGCGCCGCAGTTCGGATGGCACGAGCAGTTGAGCCCTCCGAACGCAGTATCGGGACCCCGCAGATGGTCGGCGAGCCAGGTGAAAGCTCCGAGAGAGCCGAGAGGGTACCAGTCGCGGTACGGGTCGATCTTCCCGTCGTAGTAGCGCGAGAGTCCGTGGGCGAGGTGGGAGACAGTGTAGCGCATCCGTTTCCGATCCTCGTCGCTGATGTCCTCGTCCCGTCCGGTGAAGGAGACGGGCTGGAACGAAATCGCGCCAATCACATCCGAGTGATCGATCACGAAGTCCAGGATGGGACCCACCTGCCCCTCGTTCACGGTGTTGACCACCGTGGTCACTGGAGTGATGTCCATCCCCGCTTCGAAGATCCTCTCGATCGCGAGGCGCTTGGCGTCGAAGAGGTTTTTCACCTGACGGTGCGCGTTGGCTTCGTTGGTGACCCCGTCGAACTGAAGGTAGACCATGTTGAGCCCGGCTTCTTTCGCCTGGTAGGCGAACTCCGGCTCGAGGACGAACCTCAGACCGTTGGTCGCGGCCTGCACGCTCCAGTACCCGAGATCCTTGGCGTAGCGGCAGGCGTCGAGAAAATGGGGCGATAACGTCGGCTCTCCTCCCGAGAACTGCACCGAGAGCTGGCGCCGAGGCTTGAAGGAGATCGAATCGTCGAGGATCTTTCGAATCTCGTCGAGCGTGAGCTCGTGGACGTACCCCACCTGGTTCGCGTCCATGAAGCAGGGGTTGCACATCATGTTGCAGCGGTTCGTGAGATCGAGCGTCAAGACCGCCCCGCGGCCGTAGCGGATCGTCGACGAGCCGTGGTGGTGGAGATGGGAATCGTCCGACGTCTCGTAGTCCCGGCCGTAGAACCGGCTCTCGAGGATTCCGGAAAGCTTCGGATCGATCGAAAGCACGTCCTCGTAAGGGCCGTGCTTCGGGCAGCGCTTGCGAATGAGGATGCGACCGTTCTCCTCCACGATGCTCGCTGGAATCTCTGCCGTTCCCCGCTTCATGAGCTCGCTCAGCTCTCGCTCCCCTCGGAGGATCGCCTCTCTCACCTCGACGACGCAGCCGGGGCAAAGAGAGTCCGTTTCTCGAGGCCACCCGAGGGGAGGTTTCGTGCGCTCACGGCTCTTCGGCAGCGGGGCTCCGGCCCACCTGGGCTGGATCGAGGGGCTCTCGGGAATCCTTTGATTGACCGCCTGAAAAGCCTCCCATGCCATCCCTGCGGCGCGGGCGAGGGTTTCGGAAACCGGGCTACCCATGGATACCTCCAGTCAATGCCGTCAGGCAGTCAGGTCGGCAAGATTAGCAAAGTGCCGGGACGTGCTTCCACCATCAAGCTGCTCGGGGCCGACGACGACGGTCGTCAATCCGTCGGCCCATCCCGCATATAGCAGGACGCGCGCCGAGTCGTCCGGCTCCGCGAGCTCGAGAACGTTCCGTCTTCCGCGCTCTGGGGGAAATCGCCCGAGAAACGTCTCGATCCGCCGCACCCAGTCCTCATGAGTGTGCTCGCCGTCCCCTTCGATGGAACAGACCGTATCCTTCGGTGTATCGCGCGCGGCGGCGCGGAACGAGGACGCGCGCTCGGGGGTGTCGAGAACGCCGCCGCGATCCAGGAGCGCGTCCCAGTCGGAATCGAGAGCGACCACGGGGACACCGAGATTCGAGAGGCCCGTCGCGCTCGATGCGAACACCGCTTTCACGGGGCGACCGAGCTCGAAATGCTCTGACCGAGGCACGGTTGCGGCGCCGAGCCCCCAGACCGCGCGCTCTATCAGAGCCCAATGAACCGAGAGAGGCATGAAGAGAGCGACGAGGTCGCCCGGTCCCACTGCGAGATCCTCGCGCAGAGCGAGCGCGACGCGGATCGAAAGCCGGTCGGCGCGCCAGTCGGGCGTTTCGCCGAGCTCGCGCGAGACGAAGACGGCGTTCCGATCGTGATAGCGGGCCCCGTGGAGCAGGAGCCGGTTCATGGTGTCCGGCCCCCGCGCATCTCCTCGGGGGTCGGAGACGTCTTTCGGGACGCCGAAGGGAAACGGCTGGCGGTTCAAACTCCGGCTTTCGCAAGGGCCCGGCGGGAGAGTCGGGCGAGGTAGACGCCCACCGCGATAGTCGCCAGAAGACCGAAGCCTCTGAGGACGAGCTCCAGGGTGGATGTGCTCCCCGAAGCCGCCTCGGCGCCGCTCCGGCCCAGAGAACCGAGGTAGGCGAAGGCGAGCGTCGTGGGCACGAGACCGAGGAAGGACCCGAGCGCGTAATGCCCGAAGCTCACGCGGGTGAGACCGAACGCGTAGTTCTGGAAGACATACGGGAAGATCGGACAGCATCGAGTGAGAAGGACAATCTTCCAACCCTCCTTGCCGACCGCCTCATCCACCGCGGCGAATCGCGGCTTCGAGGAAACCCAGCGCTCCACGCGGCGGCGCGCTACATACCTCGAGACCAGGAATGCGAGGCCCGCTCCGAGAGTCGCTCCCGCCTGCGCCGTGAGAAAACCACGGGTGAGGCCGAAGGCGGCCCCGGCCGCGGTCATGAGAACCGAGCCAGGGAAAAGGAACACGACCGACACCCCGGAGGCGAGGGCGAAGAGAACCATTCCGCGGATCCCCTCAAAGAAAGAGGGCGCGCTCTCGAAGAAAGAGGGGTCGAGCATCGATCAGGTGATCTCGTGGAGAGTCCGGAGGAAGCTTTCGTTCTCTTCCGCCGTCCCCACGGACACCCGAAGGAAGGTGGGCATGGCCCACGAGCTCCCGTCGCGCACGTATACCTTTTTCTCCTGAAGCGCCCTCACGAGAGGACGCGCGGGCTTGCCCAGATCCACCATGAAGAACGGCGCCCGGTGAGGATAGGACTTGAAGCCTTTGCTCGCGAGGCCGGACTTCAGCTGCTGAAGCCCGGAGTCCACGGTGCGAACGTAATGGGCCACGTGCTCCTTGTCATCGAGCGCGGCGGGCGCCGCCACGTGGACCGCGGTGTTGATCCCGAGATCTCCCCACCAGACGCTCTTGAGCTTTTCGAGCACCTCATCCGAGCCGATGGCGTAGCCGAGGCGAAGCCCCGCGAGGCCGAATCCCTTCGAGAAGGTGCGCGTCACCAGAACCGGCGCTCCCCGTCGAACGAGGTCGATGGCGCTCTTCCCCTCGGGGAGAAAATCGTTGTAGGCCTCGTCCACGAAGAGCATCGCCCCTTCTGGAAGAGATTCGGTGAGTGAAGCGACCTCGTCGAACGTGAGGCCCGCCCCCGTGGGGTTGTTGGGATTGGCGATGTAGAGCATGCGGGTCTCGTGGGTGACCGCCCTCTTCAGCCCGGCGACGTCGACGGTACCCTCGGGGCCGAGGGGAACCTGGATCGACTCGCGCCCCATCGTCTTCGCGACCCCTCCGCACCAGCCATAGGTCGGTACGGGAAGCACGATGTTCCCCCCGTCCATCAAGTACGCCCAGGGAGCGAACTGCAGGAACTCGGTCGAGCCGCACCCCACGATGACGTTCTCGGCAGAAACGCCGTGGTGCATCGCGATCCGCTCGATCAAGGGATCGATGAGGTTGTAGCGGTTCGACTCGCGAAGACCGTTCTCGAGAACGGCGGCAATCGCTTTGGGCGAGGGGCCGAGCGGGTTCTCGTTGAAATTGAGCCGCACCGACCCTTCGGAGAAACCGCCGACGGGAAAGTCGGGAAGAGGCTCACCGGCCCCTTCCTGGGCGAAGCCGAGCCGCGAGATCGAAACTCCTGCCGCCGCGGCTGCCAGGGCCTGAAGAAACTTCCGCCTTGCGAGCGAAGCACCCTGGGGATAGCAAGTCCACGAACGATCCCGGTAGAGCTCCATGGTCATCCTCCTGAGGTTCCGACGAAGTATAGCGGAAACGTCACGACTTCTCCCGCCGATCGATAACCCGCGCTGCTTTCCCCTGGCTGCGCTCGATCTCGCGGCTGCTCACAACCCGTATCCGAGCGCGAATCCCGAGAATCGATTCGACCTTTTCCTGGGCCGTTCGCTGCAGCTCCTTCAGCGCGAACTCTCCTCGCGCTTCCGTCTCGGGCGTGGGCTCGACCAGAACCTCGAGCTCGTCCATATGGTCCTTTCCTCGATCGACGAGGATCAGGTACTGGGGGGCTATCCCCGGAACCCCCAGAAGGGCCTCCTCGATTTGCGAGGGGAACACGTTCACTCCGCGCACGATGAGCATGTCGTCCGTCCGGCCAAGGACCTTGCTCATCCGCGCGGTCGTGCGCCCGCAAGCGCAGGGCTCGCGGGTCAGGCGGACGCGATCGCGGGTCCGGTAGCGAAGAAGAGGCAACGCCTCTTTCGTGAGCGTCGTGAAGACGAGCTCCCCCTCGCCGTCACCGGGAATGGGTTTTCCGGAGTCGGGGTCGATCACTTCGGGGAGGAAGTGATCCTCCTGGATGTGGAGTCCACGGTGCTCGCGGCACTCGACGGCGACACCCGGACCGATGACCTCGCTCAATCCGTAGACGTCGTACGCCTCGAGTCCGAGTCTCCCCTCGAGCTCCACGCGCATCGCCTCCGTCCAGGGCTCGGCGCCGAAAAAGCCGACGCGCAGCCGGAGCCGCGAGGCCACGTCGATCCCCTCTTGCTCCGCGACCTCCGCGAGAACGAGCGCGTAGGAGGGGGTGGAGCACAAGACCGTGGCCCCGAAGTCTTCGAGGAGCATGAGCTGTCTAGAGGTGTTGCCGGACGAGACGGGGACGGTCGAAGCACCCAGGGTTTCGGAGCCGTGACCGAAGCCCAGGCCGCCGGTGAAGAGGCCGTAGCCATAGGCGTTGTGCACCACGTCGTCGTCGGTCACTCCGCCGGCGCCGAGCGTCCGCGCCATGACCTCTCCCCAGAGCGCCATGTCGCTGCGCGTGTAGCCGACGACCGTGGGCTTTCCCGTCGTCCCGCTCGAAGCGTGTATTCGAATGACCTGTTTTCGGGGGACGGCGAAAAGGCCGAAGGGGTAATGGTCGCGCAGCGTTTTCTTATGTGTGAACGGAAGCTCGGAGAGAGCGTCCAGAGAATCGAGATCGTCGGGAGCGATGCCCGAAAGCTGCTCGCGGTAGAAGGGGACGTCCCGCGCGATTCGTCCCACGAGAGACCGAAGGCGCTCGAGCTGCAAGCGGGTCAGCGATTCTCGATCGAGAGACTCCGGGTTTGCCGTCGGGGTCATACCGCTTACCCCTTACCTTATATCACCGCGGCAAGGTCCGACGGAGTTTTGGCACAGGGTGCGGGTGAATCCCCGCGGGCGCCGGGTGAGGAGGGCGGTGAACCCCTTGTCTTCCAATCATTTCGCGCTCTGCGCCAGATGGGAATCCCCGGCACGTTTCTTGCCTATTTTGTCTTCGGGGAGTCGCCGTCCGTCCCGTCGGTGGAGGAAGAGTTTTGGGAAAGAAGACCGATAGCTTCGAGCAGATACCCGGGGGCCGCTACGAGATTGTGGCGCAACTTGGAACCGGTGCGTTCGGCTCCGTCTATCAAGCCCAGGACACGTTCTTAAGCCGCCCGGTCGCGGTGAAGAGCATTCGACTCGACACCACCGTCGACCCGGAGCATCGTAAAGCGCTCAACAAGAGGTTTATTCGAGAGGCTCAGGTGGCGGCGCAGCTCCACCACCCGAACATCGTCACCATTCACGACATTCTCTTCACTCCCGAGACCGGCTTCATCGTGATGGAGTTCATCGAGGGCCGTACGCTGCAATCGCTCTTGAAGGCGGAGAGGCTCCCGCTTTCGACCGCGCTCGAGATCGCGGCGCAGCTCGCGAGCGCCCTCCAGTACGCGCACGAGCACAAGATCATTCACCGCGACGTCAAGCCGGCGAATATCATGATCACGCCGTCGTTCGAGGCGCGGATCACCGATTTCGGGATTGCCAAGTCCGACGGCGCGACCCACATGACGATGTCCGGCAGCCTCATTGGCACTCCCGACTACATGTCTCCCGAGCAGGCCAAGGGCGAGGACGTCGATTGCCGATCGGACATCTTCTCTCTCGGCTGCGTTCTCTTCGAGTGCACCGCGGGAGAGAAGCCGTTCAAGGGCGGAAGCCTGACGGGAGTGCTCCTCGCAATCGTGAACAGCGACCCCTTCGAGTCGAAAGCGTGGAAGTCTCAGAGCCTGCCTCCGGCGCTCGAGGCGGTCGCGAAACGCGCTCTCGCCAAGGCGCCCGACAACCGCTATTCGACGGCGGCCGAGCTGGTGACGGCGCTCAAGGCGCTCGCCCTCGCGCCCGAGCCCGCGAAGCCCGCGATAGTCGTCCCTCGGTCCGATGAATTGCTTCAGTCGTTCAAGGAGGAGGAGCGGCCGCTGAAGTTCGCGACGACACTCTCCGACGAGCTCCACGACATCAGCTTGACTCCGGCGCAGGGATTCATCCTGTCCCGCATCGACGGCGCGTCCCGCGCGCGCGACATCCTCGCGCTGAGCCCGATGCCCGAGGCCGAGGTCGCGGCGACTCTCGCCGGCCTGATCGAAAAAGGACTCCTCGCGTGGGGAGAGACCAGCGCTTCCCCGGACCGGAAGTCGAGCGACACTGCGACCCGAAGGCGCGGAGCCAAGCCGAAGACCAAAGGGCTCGACGAAGCCCTCGAGGGGGAAATGGAGCGCATCCTGAATCTCGCGGGAGCGAAGCGTTATCAGGAGCTACTCGGCGTTTCCAACCAGGCTTCCTCCGAGGAGGTCAAGAAGTCCTACCTGGATCTCATCGAGCGCTTCCACCCCGACTCCCAGAAAGAAAGCCTCGACGCCGCGTCGAAAATGAAGCTCTCGAAGGTCTGCGCCGTCGCCACCGAGGCGGTGACCGCGCTCGCAACCTCGAAGAAAGAGGTGCCGCCCTCTACCCCGCCGCCGCCTCGCGATCGAAAGTCGAAGCCGGATTTCGATCGGTCGAGCTATGCGGAGGAGCTTTTCCAGCTCGGACAGAGGGCCTACGCCACCGCGGACTACTGGAAAGCGATCCAGCTCGCGCGGCAGGCGATCGAGCTCGACGCGGAAAGAGCCGAGTACCACCACCTCCTCGGAATCGGGCTCATGAAGAATCGGAACTGGCTCAAGGAAGCCGCGGAATGCCTGCGAAAGGCGTCGGACCTCGATCCCACCCACGCCGAGTATTTCGGACTTCTGGCGACGGTGTACAAGGCGGACGGCCTTTCCGAAGACTCGGCCACGATGCTTCAGAAAGCGAAGTCCCTCGACCCGAGCTACTGCTGATCGCGCTTGCCCACGAAGTTCAAGTACTCCCGCCCCCGCTCCATCAACGCGGCGAAGCCCGCGGCGTCCTGAGCCCTCACCACCGATCGCAGCCGCTCGACGGCATAGAGGAGCGCCGTCAGAGACTCGGTTCCGTAGTCGTTGAGAGACTGGATCTCGAAATACAGCCCCGGGTTTTCCCCCGCGACTTTCTTCGAGACCGCGAGCTGTTCGTCGAAGGTGGTGCTGGAGAGCGTCGAGAGCCGGGGCGCAGCTTCGCCGCTCTCGGCGAGAGCGGTGAAAAACGCGATGTTGAGGGCGTGGGAGAGGCCGAGCACGTAGGCGATGAGCCGGTCGTGGCTCTCGAGGTCCATCGAGACCCGAACCGCCATCGTGGACGCGAAGAGCGCCTGCGCCTCCTCCGTGGCTTCGGGTACTCCGACGTCGACGAAGATCACGTGGCGGCCCGAGAGCAAATCGGTATCGGGGCCGAACATCGGATGCACCGAGGTGATCCGAGCCTTCGCTTCGGCCATCGCCTTCAGGCCTCGCCGGAGCGGACTTTTGAGAGAGCCGATGTCGAACACCAGACCCTTGGGCGGATCTTTCGCCATCTCGAGGAGGATCTCGTTCGTCGTGACCAGGGGCGCCGCGACCACGATGAGATCGTGGGAACGATCCGCTTCGCGCCAGTCCTGGAATCGTTTCAACTCTAGGGGAGAGGCCTTCGGGTCGGCGAGCTCCACTTCGAATCCCTGAGAGACGAGGAAGTGCACGAACCACCGCCCCATCTTGCCCGCGCCCCCGAGGACCAGCGCCCTCTTCCCCGTTCCTCCGGCGGTGGTCGTGAGCTCGTCGCGCTCCTGAACCGCGAGGGCGGAACGGATGAGGACCAGCATCAGATCCTCGGCGAGACGAGGAGGAAGCTTCAGGCTCGCGGCCGTCTCCCGCGCCCGCTCGACGACCTCTCGCTCCTGACGGAAATCGCGCGT
>CAZKNR010000181.1:0-6109 GCA_964553925.1 uncultured Acidobacteriota bacterium | reverse complement strand
GCAATCCTACGGCCTCGCCCTCCAGGTTTCAAAGGGCGTCTCCGGGTCGATTGCGCTTTCCCCGGCGCCGCGGCTGAGAGTATGATGGGGGTTGACGGCCCAAGAGAGGCCGGCATGTGGTGTCAAGAGGTAGCAGCGTTTGAAGCGTCTTCCAAGGTCCATCATCTTCGTTCTTCTCTTGGCCGGGCTTCCCCTTCTCGGCTTCGCGGAAGCTCCCGCCTCGGATCTCGCGAAAAAGCTCGATTCTCTTCGAAGGCGCTTCAAGCTCCGGAGCGCCATCGGCATGCTGGTGAAGAGCGTCGAAACGGGCGAGACGCTCTACGCCCACAACGAGAACCAGCGCTTCATTCCCGCGTCAGGAATGAAGCTCGTCACCATGGGCGCGAGCCTTCACTATCTGGGCCCAAACTACCGGTTCGAGACGCGCTTTCTCGCCGACGGGCCGATTGTCAAAGGCGTCGTCGAAGGCAACCTCTACGTCCATGGAACGGGGGATCCCTCGCTCACCCGGCACGAAATGGACTACATCGCGCGCTCGCTCGCGGGGGCGGGGCTTCGGGAAGTGCGCGGCGAGATCGTCCTCGATGACAGCTTCTTCGACGATCAACTTCGGGGACCCGCGTCCTACGACAACATTTTGAAAAAGGGGCTCCCGATCCAGTCGGCGCTCTCCTACAACTTCAACCTGGTGGAGCTCCGGGCGCGGCCGGGCGCTCCCGGCTCCAAGGCCGAGCTCCAGGACGAAGGCTACGGCTACTTCGACGTCCTCAACCGGGTGACGACGGCGACCCGCGGCCGCCCGTGGCTTCGGGTCTCGAAGCTCCGGCAGGACCGGGTGCTCGTGAGCGGCCGCGTTATTCAGGGCGACGAGGAAGACCACGTGGGGACTTTCGTCGCACCCGATCCCACCGCGTACTTCGCCTCGGCGTTTCTCGGGAAGCTCCGCGAGCAAGGAATCCTGGCGCTCGGGCCGGTGGTCAAGGGAAGGGTCGATGGCCGGAAGCTCGAGACGCTCTACGTTCACCGTTCCGATCGCCTGATCGAGGTGCTCTCGGCGCTCGGAAAGTTCAGCAATAATTTTTCCGCGGAACAGATGCTGAAGACCCTCGGCGCCCACCGCTTCGGTTCTCCGGGAAGCTTCGTTTCCGGGGCGCGGGCGGTGGGCGAGTATCTGGTGGGTCTCGGGTTCACCCGCGACGACTTCCGCATCGACGACGGTTCGGGGCTCTCCTACGAAAACCACCTCAGCTCCGCGATTCTCGTCCGGGTGCTGGAGGACCTCTATCGCGCCCCCGAGCTTCGGACGGATTTCCTCTGCTCTCTCGCCATCGCGGGGGTGGACGGGACTCTGCGGAGCCGTTTCTTGAACGAGGAGTACCTCGGGCGTATTATGGCCAAGACCGGGAGCCTCGCCGGGGTTAGCTCGCTTTCGGGGTTCGCGTTTTCCCGGTCGCGCGGCCCGTTGGTGTTCTCGGTTCTGACGAACGGAATCGGCAGGCAGTATCGCGCGGATTTCGTGGAGGACGAGATCGCGCGGGTGCTCGTGGAGGAGTGATTCCGGGAGAGTTGGCAGGCGATAATGGACAAGAACCTCATCACCACCACCTCAATCCACAATGACGAGAAGCAGGAAGTGGTGGTGCCGCGCCACTGCACGCTGTCCGGCTTCACCGAAGCGGTGGCGGATCGGAAGGGACTCAACGTGTCGCGGCTCGAGCCGCTGACCCGGCTCGAGGTGCGAACGCGGAACAGCCTCTACGAGATCACCGTGCTCGAGCCGAACCACTGGAAAATCCTCGTCCGCGGCGGGCGTTTCTTTCCCACCGAGACGGCGGCCTACCTCTGCGGCTCGGGCTATGGCGGGACTCTTCTGAAGGTCGCCTGGATCGGGATCGGGCTTTGCTGCGAGCTCTCGACCGAGGGACTTCGCGTAGTGACGTCTCCGGTGGATGACGTCCAGATCGTCGAGAAGGCGCTTCCCGGCCCCTTCTGACCGGCCCCGTCTGTCTGAGAGGTTTTGCTTTTGCAGACGGCGAGCCCGAAGCGCTCCCAGGCGGCGACCCCCGTGCTGCGGCCGGCACGAGATTCCGACCTCGACTTCATGCTCGATCTTTGCCGCAAGGTGTTCCTGGAGTTCGGAAGCTACGATCGATATATGGCCGATTGGTTTCGCGAGGAGATCGTGTACAGCTCTATCGCCGAGGCGGATTCCGCTCCCGCGGGGTTCTTCATGCTCGCGATTCATCCCGAAAGCCCGGCGCAAGAGGCGGTCGCGGAGCTCCTTTCGATCGCCGTCGTGCCCGAGCTCCGTTCGAGGGGCATCGGAGCGGCTCTTCTCGATCGGTCCATCGCTCTCGCGCGGGAGTCGAGCCTCGAACTTCGCGAGATTCGTCTTTCGGTCGCGGAGGGCAACGCCCGCGCGCAGCGGATGTTCGCGCGGCGCGGGTTTCGCATCGGTCACCTCATCGGTGTCTACCCCGCGGGGCAGCGCGCGCGCTTCATGACCAAGGCGCTGAGGAATGAGGGGAAATCGTGAGGCTCGATCGGAGAGAGTTCATCGTGTCGGCGGCCGCGGGTGTTTCGGAGGCCCGGAGGATTTCGGCCCTGGGGATTTCGGCCGGGATTTCGAAAAGAGTCGCGCTCGACCTGTCCGCGACGCGAGCGGATTTTCCCGCCGCCGCCCGCGGTGCCTACTTGAATACACCGTACATCGGTCCCATCCCCCGCCCTGTCGAGCAAGCGGGGATCGATTTCGTCCGCTCCAAGGCGGAGAGCCCCATCTCGCTCGGCGCGATGCTCGAGAAAACGAACGAGGCGCGGAAGAAATTCGCGGAGCTATTCGGGGCCGCTCCGCACGAGATCGGATTTCTCTTTGCCACGAGCGAGGGGGAGAATCTCGTGACGTCCGCCCTCGATCTCCGTCCCGGGGATAACGTCGTCGTCGACGACCTCCATTACACGACGAGCTACGTGCTTTACAAGACTCTCGAGAGGGACAAGGGCATCGAGCTCCGGATCGCCCCCTCGGTCGAGGGACGCGCCGACCGGGAGAATTTTGAGCCGTTCGTCGACTCGAAGACCCGGCTCCTGTCCGTCTCGTGGGTCTCCCACCAGAACGGCTTCCGCCATGACCTGAAGGACCTCGCGGATCTCGCCCACGCTCACGGGGCGCTCCTCTACGCCGATGGAATCCAGGCGCTCGGGATGTTTCGAACCAACCTTCGGGAAGAGGGTGTCGATTTCGTCTCGAGTGGTACTTACAAGTGGCTCTTCGCGAGCTACGGGGTGGCCCCGTTCTTCATCCGCGAAGAGCATCTCGAGCGGATTGCCCCGGATCGGATGGGGGCGCTCTCGCTCGAATCCGAGGGCCCGAACCACGAGTTCCGCCTCTACCCGAGCGCGCGGAAGTACGAGTACGCGACCCTCGCTTTCGGACCCCTGTACCAGCTCGACGCCGCCCTCGACTATCTGGCGAAGGCCGGGCTCGGAAACATCGAGGATCACACGGTGCCGCTCGCCCACGCGATGCGGCGAGGTCTCGTCGATCTCGGCTTTAGAGTGAGGACCCCGGACAAGAACGGGTCCGCGATCGTCGCCTTCATCCACGGCAAGGACCCGGAGAAGGCGCAAAACGTCTTCGAACGACGCACGGTCCGGGTGAGCTTCCGCGAGAGCGGCAGTCAGATCCGCGCCGGCGCCGCCCTCTTTAATAACAAGGAGGACGTCGCACGGTTCCTGGAGGCCGCAGAAGAGCTCCGCGGGTTATGAAGAGGGGGAACGAACAGAAAGGCGAGACATGAAGCGATACCCCGCGTTCGATCCGCCCGAGTACCGGGACTGGGTCCCTGACCCGCTCGTGATGGAGGAGTTTCATTCGCGCTTTCTCTCGGACCCGAGCCGGAGGAGCACCGTCGCCGCGTTGACTCCCAAGCAGCATCTCGCCCTCTACCAGGGGCTCGTGAGGAATCGTCTCCACGACATCACGCTCAAGCGCTGGGTCCGCACCGGCGTCCTCTCCAAGGCATGGCTCGGGACGGGCGAGGAGGCGGTAACCGTCGGAGCGGTGCACGCGCTCCAGAAGGGGGACGTCGTCGGTCCGATGATCCGCAACGCCGGCGCCGCTCACGAGATGGGAATGCCGCTCGCGGATTTGTTCCGCGCCTACCTCGCGACTTCGGACTCGCCGGGAGGTGGACGAGACGTCCACGTCGGTGACCTTTCCAAAGGGGTCGTCGCTCCCATCAGCATGGTGGGCTCGCTCGTTCCGGTGTGCGCCGGTCTCGCGTTGTCGTTCAAGCTGAAGCATACCGAAAGTATCGCCGTCACCTGGGTGGGCGATGGCGCCACCCGCACCACGGCCTTCCACGAGGGCATGATGTGCGCGAAAGCGCTCTCGCTTCCGCTTCTGGTTTTCGTTCAGGACAACCAGATCGCTCTCGGCACTCCCCGCTCCGCGCACAGCGCCGCCCCAATGAGCGAGGTCGCGACCCTCTACGCCGCGACTCGCTATACGTGCGACGGCAACAACGTTCTCGACGTCTACGCGGTCACCGCACTCGCGGGCGCGCTCTGCCGCTCCGGCAGAGGTCCGGTCATCGTGACCGCGAAGACCTTTCGCATGGGAGGCCACGCCACCCACGACGAGGGGGAGTCGCGGGCGATCCTTCCAGCGGCGGATTTCACGCATTGGGGGAGACGAGATCCCGTCGGGATGTACGAGAGCTATCTCGCCGACTCGCCCCTCGAGCTCTCGCCTTCGCGCTCGAACCGCGACGCCCTGGAAAGAGCGGAGGCCGAGGTCGAAGCCGAGATCGCGGACGCGGAGCGCGAGGCCCTCGTGAGCCGAGAGCTTCGAAAACCCGACCCCGCGACTCAAACGACGGGAGTGTTCGCCTCGTGAGCTGGCTCAAGGACATCACCGACGACGACTTCCAGAAGGAAGTAGTCGACCGATCGCACGAGGTGCCGGTCCTCGTGGATTTCTGGGCTGCCTGGTGCGGTCCTTGCCGGGTGCTCGGTCCGACTCTCGAGCGTCTGGCGAACGAGGCGCAAGGGAAGTTCGTCCTCGCCAAGATCGACATCGACCGTTCGCCGCGCCACGCTCAGGCATTTGGTGTGAAGGGAATCCCGACGGTCATCGCCTTTCGAGACGGGAAACTGATCGCGGAGTTCAGCGGCGCGCTTCCCGAGGAGTCCGTTCGGGAGTTTCTGCGCAAAGTCATGCCGTCTCCGGCCGATGGCCTTTTCAGTCGAGCCGAGAAGCTTCGGAGTACGGAACCGGAAAAGGCGGAGCCGCTCTACCGGGAGGCGCTCACCGCGGAGCCGGGCCACCCGGGCGCCGCGGTGGGGCTCGCCGAGATCCTCGCCGCCCGGGGCGACACCGTCGAGGCCTCGTCGCTCGTGGATCGGCTCGCTCCCCCGGGTCCGCTCGTGGATCGGGTGGCGCAGCTGCAATCGGAGATCAAGCTGCGCGACCGAAGGCCCCAAATGAGCGAAAGCGATCTGAGGTCGCGGGTCGCTGGAAGTACTTCGCCGGGCCCGCTACTCCTCGAGCTCGGGAATCTGCTGGCGTCGGAGAAGCGTTACCCCGAAGCCCTCGAAGTCTTTTTGCAGGCAGCGCGAGCGGACCGAAAGCTCGCCGAGGGAGAAGCGAAAGATCTCATGGTCGAGATTTTCCATGTCGTCGGCGTCCGTAGCCCGCTCGCGGATGACTACCGCACGCAGCTCACCCGGCTCCTTTACTGATACAGGTTCGACGCCGCCGTCGTCGTTCTCGTGCAGAACCGCTCGCACTTCAGCTGAAGCGTCCGAGGCTCGAGCCGCATGTCGATCTTGTGGCGCTGCTTGACTATCTTCTCCCCGGTGTCGAGCGATTTCGTGCGATGGGCGGTGTGGATTCCGTCGGACGTGATGGCGAGCTTCGCCACGAAGGGCTCTCCGTCGGCGTAGGCACCCTCGACTCTCACGTGGACGAGCTCCGGGAGCATGTGCTCGAGGTCAGGATAGTAGGTGAACTGGAACACCCGACGCGCGGGCATCGCCGAGATAGGCTGGTCATCCTGATAGAGAACCGCCTTCTCCACGTGCTCGCAGAGGACGAACTCGAAGG
>CAZKNR010000180.1:0-3342 GCA_964553925.1 uncultured Acidobacteriota bacterium | reverse complement strand
CGCGTGGCGACGACCATGTCGTGCTCGCCGCTCGCGAGGAGCGCGAGCGCTTCGTTCAGATGGCGAAGGTCGGTCGCGAGGTCCACGTCCATGTAGCCCAAGAGCGGGGTGTCCGCGGTCGACCAGGCCTTCTGGAGGGCGGCTCCGAGCGCGGGCCGGTCGTGGCGCAGGTAGCGCACGCTCGGGTGGCTCGCCGCGAGATCGCGGGCGATCGCCTCCGTACCGTCCGTCGAGCCGTTGTCCGCGATCGTGAGCGTCATCTCGAGGCTGAGGTCGCGCGCATGCTCGAGCACGCGCGCGACGGACGCCCTTAGCACCTTCTCCTCGTTCAATACCGGGAGGGCAACGTCGACCGCGGGAAACGGGCGCTTTTGCATAGAAGCTTAAACCCAATACAAGGGGGATAAGGGGATAGGAGGAGATAGGGGGATAGGATTCGCCATTAGGTCCTGATTCATCCCCCCATCTCCTCTTATCTCCCTATCCCCCTTGTATTTTCTTTTTGCGGCTTGTATCCGGACCGCCGGTATAATACCCTCCCCCCGAGTTCGGTTGGGGGGGCAATCTCAATGCACGTCACATTCGTGTCGCTGGGGATGGAGCTCTTGGGGGTGGAGTACCTTTCTTCGTACCTCAAGGCGCACGGTCATCTAACGAGCCTCGCTCATAATCCGGCGCTCTTCGACGACCGGTTTCAGCTCCACATCGCGCCGATGGCGCGTCTCTTCAACCAGGACGACCGGATCGTCGACTACATCCTGCACCTGAATCCCGATGCGATCGGCTTCAGCGCCCTGACCAATACCTTCGCCTGGTCAATCGAAATCGCCCGCAGAGTCCGCGAGCGGAAGCGGATACCGACGATCTTCGGCGGGGTCCACGCTTCGGCCGTGCCCGATTTCGTCATGACCTACGACGAGGTGGACTTCGTCTGCGTGAGCGAAGGGGAGCTCCCCCTGCTGCAGCTGGTCGAGGCCCTCGAGGCCGGCAAGGACGGGACCGGGATCAACAACATGTGGGCGAAGCCGGGCGGGAACATCACTCCGCCTCCCGCGGTCAACCCTTTCATCCAGGACCTGGACGCGCTTCCGTTTCCCGACAAGGACCTTTACGCAGAGACGATCCCGAAGCGCTACGTCTACCGGATGATGACGGCGCGGGGCTGCCCCTATCGCTGCACGTTCTGCTTCAACAACTTCTTCGCCAACCTGCCCTCCGAGGGCAAGCCCAAGGATTATCTGCGGCGCCGCTCGGTCGAGAGCTGCATGCGGGAGCTCGCCCTTGGCAAGGAGAAGTTCGACTACTCGGTCATCGAGTTTCACGACGACATCTTCACCATGAACAAGGACTGGCTCTCCGAGTTCCTGCCGCGGCTCAAGAAGGAGATTGGCGTCGGCTGGGTTTGCGAGACCCACTCCAAGTTCATGGACGATGACGTCGCCCGTCTCATGAAGGAGAGCGGCTGCGTCGGCGCCAAGATGGGCATCCAGTCGCTCGACAACCTCTCCTACAAACGGCACGAGCTGAAGCGCGGCGAGGACGAGCACGATCTGATCCGGGCGCTCGACGCGTGCAAGAAAGTCGGGCTCCAGCTCGACGCCGACCACATCTTCGGCCTGCCTCGCGAGTCCGCGGGGGCTCAGGAGCACGCCCTTTCGTTCTACAAGAAGCATACGCCCGGACGCATCGCCTGTTTCTGGCTGACCTATTTTCCCGGCATCGAGATCACGGAACGCGCCCACGCCGACGGAGAGCTGAGCGACGAGCAGATGCTCGACATCAAGCGCGGGAACATGCTCTGGTACCACCAGGTGCAGGCGTCGACGCCCGAGGGGCGAAAGCGGCTGAAGGCGAACCGGAACTACATGGTGACGTTCCACATGCTGCCCGTCGTGCCCGCGCTCCTCCGCGAGTACGTGAACCCGCGGGTCATCGGAGCGATACCGTTCGCCGTGGCCTTCGCCCGGTTCGTCATGGCGGCGAAGATGCTCTTCACCTGGCTCTTCGACGGCAACTTCGGCGCGGGAATCTACATGCGCCTTTACCTGCACCATATCCTCGGGCGCGGCCGGCGACTCAACCGCATCGACGGGGACGCACCGCCTCAAGGGTACGTAACAGTAAGCAGAAATCTGTCGAAATCTGCCGAGACAGCGTTGTAATGGGGGTTCGACGAGAGGCCGCGGTCGATTGTTCCGAGCCGTAGCATTGAACGTCGCGATATCTTTGCCACCAAGGATCGGCCGGCCGGTTCGGCCGTAGCGGGACCTTCGGCTACGACGGCTTCAGGATCGCGGGGCACTCTCTATCAGCTCGCGCGCCCACGCGGCGTCGGCTTCTGAAAGGGGCGGGACCGGCGGGCGAGAGTACTCCAGCCGGAGGTCGAAGCGAGCACGGTGATAGACGCCGTGTAGGACGGCGTTCAACTCCACCACCGGCTCTTCATCGCCCGGCGCCAGGGGAAGCGCAAACGACGGAATGGCGCCCCGCACTCCAAATGCATAGAGCTGCGCGTGCGGACGCCGAGGACCACGGCTGACCAGAATCCGGTAATCGCTCCCGACCGGTCTCCCCACGACCGGCATCGGCTCACCCGCCCGAAGCAGGTCGATCTCCACCAGATTCGTGCGCGTCCGAAAATAGTCCTGACGCTTTTCTTCGTAGGTCGTCCGACCTTTACCTTGCTTATTCGCCGGCGAGAGAATCTCCAGCCCCGTCACCAGCTTCCCGCTCTTCACCTCGTGCACTTCCAGAAACGTGTCTTCCACTTCGTCCTGCATGGGGACGTCCACTTCGAGCACGGCCACACCAGGCTGGGAGAGCGGCGTTGCGGTCTCGACCGCGAGCTCGGACACCACCGAGAGATCGGGTCGCCCCACCAGAACCAGATCGTCCGGCTTGAGGAGATACACCCGGCTCTCGAGGCTCACGTAGTAACGCGGAGCGACTCGGGGCGCAAGGTCATCTCGGATCCCGGCGATCAGACTGTTGTGCACGTCGGCCCACAAAGCCGGGTGCTCGAGATACGGGTCCATGCCAGGAAATGGCGACCGCATATCGTAGATTCTACATCCAGCGATGTAAGGGAAGCCAGGGAACGTCTTTCAGCGACGCTCTCCCAGAACACACCTGGAAATCAATGACACATGACTCGTCGGTCTGGGGCGTAGCCTCGTTAGAAGTAAGACCGCATCACGCTCAGTGCCGTTCGAACGGGCTTCTGATAGAGGAGGTTGAACTCCAGATAGGGGCCGACGCTGCACCGCGTACAGGGGGTCTCGCGCCCGACCGCGGAACGCCAGTCGTCTCCGAGCATATCCACCGGGGGCGCCTTGCCTTTGG
>CAZKNR010000179.1:0-4242 GCA_964553925.1 uncultured Acidobacteriota bacterium | reverse complement strand
GCTCGAGACGATCGCGCGTGGCCGGCAGAAGCTCTTCATCGTGACTCTAGGCGCCGGTGGAAGCGTCGCGCTCGGCGAGGGGGACCGCATCTTCTGCCCCGCCGCCCCGGTCGAGAAAGTCGTGGACACGACGGGAGCCGGAGACACGTTCGCGGCCGCGTTTCTCTCGGAGTACGTCCGCTCGAAGGACGTTGCCAAGAGCCTGAAGCGCGGCGCCGAGGAAGCGGCGAGGACGGTCCAGCGGCTCGGCGCGTTCTAAAGCGCAGCGAAGAGCTTCTGGTGCCCCGCGACGATGCGCTCGAAGGCCTCCATATCGGGCTCGAGCGACCAGTTCCCCCGCTCGTGCGTTCCTCCGAGAAGGATCCCGTCCTTGCGCGGCATCATGTAGAGGTCGCCGTAGAGCGCGATGTAGTCGACCTCGGGCTGCGGCAGAACGAACGTGAGCTGCCCCTTCACCGGCTCCAGCTCCTTGTCGCCGAAAAGAGCGCTCGCCCCGAGGCCGGTGCAGTTCACGATCGCCGTTTCCGGAAGGTACTGAAGCTCCGCGAGGTCCTTGAGCTCGCGGACGACGAAGCTTCCCTTGGCGAGAAGAAAGTCGCGAAGGAGCGCTTCGAGGTACACCGGGGGCTCGATCATCATCGACACGTATTGGCGAACGTGCTTCACCGGAAACGGGTGCTCGCCCGGGGGGACGTCTCCGGACTCGGGGAAGAGATCGTCGAGACCCTCCTCGTCCGATTCTCCGCCGCCGAACGGGTGATCGCTCAGCACGTAGTTCTTTAGCCAGTGAACTCCGTAATAATCGCCCAGGAGGTTTTGGAAACTTCGATGGGAAAGGCGGGCCGCTCTCGCGAACTGCTCTTTGAATCGAGGAGACCTCTTGGAGAACTCGGAGACGAAGTAGGGGGACCACTGGCCGGCAGCGATATTCGAGGTGGTTTGCGGCGGCAGGTCCTTGGCGTAGATCGTGACCTCGACTCCGCGTCGCTGAAGGAGCCTCGCGGTCGCGAGCCCGAGCGCCCCCGCGCCCAAGACCGCCACCTTTCCTCGGGGAGGATCGTCTCGGAAGAGCTCCTCGATCGCGATTTGGGAAGTTCCCCAGGAAAGCGTGATCCCCCCGCCGCCGTGGCCGTAATTGTGGACGACGATTTTGCTCCCGAGCTTCTCCTTCTCGACGCGAAACCCCGAAGGCCGGAACGGCCTGAGACCGACCACCGTCCGGATGATTCGGTCCTTCGAGACCTTAACCGGCGCGAGCTTCAGCCTCGGGGTGGCCGGCGCGTCGGGCGTCGAGCGCGTGGAGCATCCTCCCAACGCGGCTCCTGCTGCCAGAAATCCCGCATGCCTCAACAAATCTCTGCGATGCATAGGTCGCGACCTCTATCATGACGGGCAAGACTCCCGTCATGTTTCTCGTCAACGAGGAGAGGGAATCCGAAACAACTCTGCCACCGAACAGCGAAAGCCCGGGACCACGTCGCCGCCGGTCAAGCCGTCTTTCGCTTCCAGCACGACAACCTCGGTCGGAGTTTTGTAGATGGTAACGACTTGCTTCTCCGGTGAGATCACCCATACCTGGCTCACACCGGCACTCAAGTACTCGTACACCTTGCCGAGCACCGCCTCGTAAAGATCGTTCGGCGAGATGATCTCGACCGCCAGGTCCGGCGCGATAGGCCAGGGACCCTCCGGCTCACCCTCGGGCGGTATTCGGGTGGCGGCGACGAAGGAGACGTCCGGCAACCTGTCGTTTCGGCCTATCTTGAAGGTTGTGTCCGGGCCGTAAACCGCACCAAGCCCGCCGGCCTCGACGTACGCGCCCAGCCGCCCGATGAGCCGCGTGCCGATACCGCTGTGCCTCGCTCCGCCCATTTCCTTCTCTTGTGGGCGGCCGTCGACGATCTCATACTCTTTGTCCGGATTGAGAACGATCTCGGTGGCCATAGTGCGTCTCCGCCCCGCTTTCGAGCGATTGTAGCACTTCCATTTCTTCGAAGACCAACCTCGTGGTCCAGGCGAGAGCGTCTCTCAGCGCAACCCCTTGAGATGCTTTTCGAAAAAAGCCTTCAGCTTTCCCCAGGCGTCCTCCGAGGCTTGTCTGTGGAAGTTCTTGCCGTCGGGATTGGCGAAGCCGTGGCCGGCGTTTCGGTACACGTGCACCTCGACGGGCCAGCCCAGCGCCCGCATCGCCGTGTCGAAGTCGAGCACCGACGCCTCAGGGATGCCTTCGTCCTTGTCGCCGAAGAAGCCGACGACCGGAGCCTTGATAGCGGCCAGACTCTCGTGCTCGGTGGGAAGAGCCCCGTAGTACACAGCGCAGGCGGCCAGAGTGGGCTCGGCCACCGCCAACTTGATGGAATAGCCCCCTCCCATGCACCAACCGATCGAGCCAATGCGGTCGGGGTTCACGTCGGGGCTCGTTTTCAGATAGGCGAAGGCGGCCGTGAGATCGCTAAGGGCCCGGTCCTCGGGCAGCCCGCGCATGAGCTCGTGCGCCTGCTCCGGATTGTCGGTTTGCTTGCCGCGATAGAGGTCGACAGCCAGTGACAGATACCCTTGCCGCGACAGCTGATCCGCCATGCCCCGAATCTGTTGGTTCAAGCCCCACCACTCGTGAATCACCACCAGAGCAGGAAAAGGTCCCTGACCCTTGGGCCTCGCCAGATAGGCCACCACCTGCTCCGAGCCGCTGGAAAAGGCCACCTCGCCCGGCCCCAACACCGGACCGCTCGGCGCCGCGGGGACGGTGGTGGTGGTCGGTGCGGGTGCCGGTTCCGGCGAACACCCAGCAAGAAGTGCCAGTGCGAGGGGAACGAGGGCCAGCTTGGTCAGTACTACACGCATGCTCTTACTCCTCTAGAGATTTCAACCAGCGTCTAGGATACCCCGGGTGTCGACCCCAGAGGGCCCGGTGGCCTCGGAAAAAGGACCGTCAGCTCTTCAATGGGGAAGGCGTCGGGGATGGATGCGTATTCGGACGTTGAGCGCGGCTACTGAACGCGGGGCGTCGACTCGGGCTCGAGCCTGTCACTGACCCCGAGGAACAGCGTCAGCCCATCATCGATGGCACCGAGCTCGCCTGAAGCAAGCTGGCCGAAGACGCGTCGCACCCGCCGCTTGTCGACGGAGCGCAGGTGGTCGATGAGCGCGTAGGACATCTTGGTCAATCCGCTGTGCCCAGGGCCCAGCGGAGGGTACAGGGCACCATCACCGGGAGTTCCCGTCACCGGAACGACGCAGAGCAGGGGGAACCACTGGTTGGCAACTACCTCGGGAGCGCTGACCACGACGCAGGGCCGCACACCACGCTGCTCGTGCCCGACCGCGGGATCCAGATCGAGAAGAATGACGGTTCCGCGATCGAGCCTCACTTGCTGGCCTCCACCCAGCCCTCGCCAGGAACCCAGCGAACGGGAGTCCCAGCCTTCAAGTCCACTAGGTCGGCGGCGTCCTCTTCGGGCAGACCGCTTGCCCACTCGCCGAACCCTGCCTCGGCGAGTTGCTCGCTCTCGGGGTGAGGGCTGCGAAGCGAGCGTTGGAGATTCTCGCGACGGCGTCGCTTCAGCTCGTGGCGAACCGCATCGAGGACGAACTTGCTCCTGTTCTTCTCGAGCCGATCGATGTCGCGAACGACCTCGGCCGGTAGCGTCACGGTCACGCGTTCACTGGTGGGCATGGTTTCGACCTCGGTATGATCATACTATAGTGCATACGCGCGTTTTGTTGCGCAACCTGGCAGCGGACTTGCTCAACGTCTCCCGGCCGTTCGTCGTCGGGTTGCTCGACAAGGGCGAGATCCCGTTTTATAGCGCCCTCCTGGACGCCAACGTCCTTCATCCAAAGATCCTCTGCGATCTCCTCCTCCGTTTGGCCGAACCCGACGTCTTCCGCTCGTTGTGGAAGCGCGGAGATCCTGGATGAAACCGTCGACAGCATCGCAGACGCCCTCGTCGCCGGATTCGAGCACCTGATTCCCACCATGCCGGAAATGGGCGAAGACGCCCACATGCTGGCCGCCGCGCTCCACCCCACAGGGACGCTCGCTCGAGCTTCAGAATCTGTCTGCCCTTCTTCTGCTCGGCGGCTAGAGTCCCAAGGCTCCGCGCAGACTGTCCTCGACGCGCCCGAGGTCCTCGGCGTGAAGCGCGCCCAGCACGCGCTTGATCAGCTTCTTCTCGACCGCGAGGAGGTTCGAGAGCCGCACCGTGCTCGGGTGCCTGAGCCCCACGGTCTTCCAGTACT
>CAZKNR010000178.1:0-1798 GCA_964553925.1 uncultured Acidobacteriota bacterium | reverse complement strand
AGCTCCTCGCGCTTCGGGGTGTCGATGCCGTAGTGGCAGGGGCCGGTGGTCGGGGGGGACGAGATGCGGAGGTGGATCTCCTTCGCGCCCGCGTGGCGCACCATGCCCACGATCTTGCGGCTGGTAGTGCCGCGGACGATGGAGTCGTCGATGAGCACGATGCGGCGGCCCTCGATGACCGAACGCACGGGGTTCAGCTTCACCTTCACCCCGAAGTGTCGTATCGACTGCCGCGGCTCGATGAACGTACGGCCCACGTAATGGTTGCGGATGAGGCCGAATTCGATGGGAAGCCCCGACTCCTGGGAGTAGCCGACGGCCGCGACCGTGCCCGAGTCGGGGACCGGAACTACGACGTCGGCGTCGGCCGGGGCCTCGCGGGCGAGCTGGCGTCCGAGGGCGAGGCGCGTCTGGTGCACGTCCCTTCCGAAAACCCGGCTGTCGGGCCGGGCGAAGTACACGTGCTCGAAGATGCACTGCGCGGGCGCGGCCTCCGTGAACGGCCGCACCGACCGGAGCCCGTCTTTGTCGATGACGACCATCTCGCCCGGCTCGACCTCGCGCACGTACTCGGCGTCGATGAGGTCGAGGGCGCAGCTTTCGGAACAGAGCACGTAGTTCTCGCCGAGCTTCCCCACGATGAGCGGCCGGAAGCCCCGGGGGTCGCGGACCCCGTAGAGCGCGTCCTCGGTCAGGAACAGGAGCGAGAAGGCGCCTTCGATTCTCTGCACCGCGTCGAAGATGGCGTCGATGCGGTCCTTCTGCGTCGATCGAGCGTAAAGGTGGAGGACCACCTCGGTGTCGCTCGTGGTGCGGAAGATCGAGCCCGCCTCTACCAGCTCGCGCCGGAGGAGGTGGGCGTTCACCAGGTTGCCGTTGTGGCAGACGGCGATCTCCCCGAACTTGCACTCGATAGCGAGCGGCTGGATGTTGTCGTCGGTGTTGTCGCCCGCCGTCGAATAGCGCGTGTGGCCGATGGCGTGCGGCCCCCCGAGCTTTTCGAGAGAGTCGGCGTCGAACACCTCGGCGACGTAGCCCCGATGCTTGCGGGTCCGGAAACCCTTGCCTCTGCCCGCCGTCACGATCCCCGCGGCCTCCTGGCCCCGGTGCTGGAGAGCGTAGAGGCCGAGGTAGGTGACTCCCGCGGCCTCGGGATGGCCGAAGATTCCGAAGACCCCGCACTCGTCCTTGAAGCCACTCATGGGTTGAGCCCTCTTTCGATCGCGGTCCACCAAGCTTCCCGCAGGGAAGCTACCGGTCTCGAGATTGTCCTCTCGCCGTTCACCCGGACTTCGAGGTGGTCGCCCCCGGTGACGCCGAGGCGAGACAGGGGTACGCCGGCCTCGTCGGCAAGCCGCTCGAGCTCGCTCGCCTCCCGCGGCGCGACGCTCACCAGTATCCGGCTCTGGCTCTCCGAGAACAAGACCGCCTCCGCGCGCCTTCGGGTCTCGAGCGCTATCAACGCCCCCATCATCTCTCCCAGCGGTCCGAAGAGACTTTCCGCGAGCGCGACGCCGAGTCCCCCGTCTGCGAGATCGTGGGCCGAGCGCAGGAGGCCGAGCGCCGCCGCCCGGCGAAGCAGATCCTGGACCGCCGTCTCCACCTCGAGATCGAGTCTCGGGGGTTTTCCGTCGATGCGCCCGTGGACCACCTTCAGGTACTCGCTCCCACCGAACTCCTCGGACGTCGCGCCCAGAAGATAAATGAGGTCGCCCTTTCCCTTGAAATGGTGCGTCACCCGCAGCGTGCGATCCTCGAGAATTCCGACGAGCCCGACGACCGGGGTCGGGAAGATGCC
>CAZKNR010000177.1:0-28009 GCA_964553925.1 uncultured Acidobacteriota bacterium | reverse complement strand
CCCCGACGCGCCGGAAGTAGTCGGCGAAGGCGATCATGCCGCCCTCGGCCTGTTCCCAGTCGTAGTTCTCGTTGGGAGCGTGATAGCCGTGCTCGGGAAGAGAGAGGCCGAGGAAGAACACCGGCGCCTTCAGCACCCTTTCCATCGAGACCACGGCGCCGATCGAGCCGCCCTCGCGGACAAAGACGGGATCTTTGCCGAAGGCGAACTTCATCGCCGCGCGGATGGCGTCGGGGTGCGGGCCTTCGGTGTGCCCCTGATAAGCCGGAAGGCCGTGCTCCGCATCCACCCGCACGTCCGGGTTCTTCTTCTTGACGAAGTCTTTGACGAGCTTCGCGATCTTCTTCCCGTCCATGTCGGGAACGAGCCGGCAGGACACGATGGCGGTCGCGCGGGGCGGAACCACGGTCTTGACGCCGGGCCCCTGGTAGCCGCCGGCGATGCCGTGCACCTCGAAGGTCGGCATGCACCAGATGCGCTTCATGATCTCGATCGGATCGGTCACCCGCAGGGACTTGAACTGATGGTCCTTCTTGAAGGCGGCGGTGGTGAAGCCGGAGTTCTTCAGATCCTCGAGCTCGCTCCTGGTGGGAGGCACGACGTCGTCGTAAAAGCCGGGAATCTTCACCTTGCCGGTCCGGGCGTCGTAGCAATCCGCGATGAGCTGGCACATCTCCCCGATGGGATTGCGGGCGGCTCCTCCCGCAGTGCCCGAATGCTGATCGGTCTCTCCCGTCTCCAGAATGAAACGGAATCCCTGGAGGCCCCTCAGGCCCGCGGGGCAGGCGGGGCGGCTCCTCGACACCCAGACGGTGTCGGAGACCACGACCGAGGCGGTCTTCAAACGATCCTTGTGCTTCCGGATGGTCGCTTCGAAGTGGGGACTCCCGATCTCCTCTTCCGCTTCCCACAGGAAGTGAATGTTGACCCGAGCGCTGTGGGCGAGCGCGTACTTCGCGCCAAAGAGCGCGGTCAAGGCCGGCCCCTTGTCGTCGGTCGTCCCACGGCCCCAGTAGCGGTCGTCCTTGGCGGTGAATCGGAAGGGCTCGGTCGTCCACCCATCGGCCTTTTCGGCGGGTTGGACGTCCAAATGGTTATAGACGGTCACCGTCTCATAGTCCCCGCTTTGATCGAAGCGGCCGTGGAGCATGGGATGGCCACCGGTGTCGAGAACCTTGACCTCTCCGCCAATCCGTCGGATCAGGTCCGCCGCGTGCGAGACCACTCCGGCCACGTCGGTTTGACGCTGGGGATCCGCGGAGACGCTCGGGATCTCCACGAGATCCTTCAGCGATTTCTCGAAGCTTCCGCGCTGAGACTGCGCGTAGTCCGAGAGCGATTTTTTCGAGAATCCCTGATTGACCGGTGTGGCCATAAATCACCTGCTTTGGGTTTTGCGGATTTTTCGCCCCCCGCGCTGCGAAAGGAAACAGCATACCACGCACTCTCGCGCTGTTGGGAAACGCCCCTTTCTTGAGGGCCTTTCGCCCCGGAGGGAATTGGGAGTCCCGGGGAAAACCTATAAACCAAAGCTGTACTATAGATTAGATAAGCCACTTGCTGAAACTCGCGGAACAGAACTTGCTATACGTGGAGTCAGGCCCAAAATGCCTCCAGTAGACGAGCACGCGAACAAACACGATGGGGGGGGAGCCGACCCGTTGATCGGCAAGCGGCTTCGGGAGTACCTGATCCTGGAGCTCCTGGGAAAAGGCGGAATGGCCAAGGTCTACAAGGCCCGACACGTCCTTCTCAACGAGATTCGAGCCATCAAGTTCCTCCTTCCTGAGCTCCGCGAGCGGCAGGAGTGCGTCGCAAGGTTCCACCGCGAGGCGCAGGTCATGGTGCAGCTCCGGAACAAGCATCTGGTCATGCTCTATGAGTTCGGAACCGTCGGCCAGGAGCTCCTCTTCCTGGTCATGGAATATCTGGAAGGGGAGACTCTGAGAAAGCGGCTGCGGCGCACGAGCTGGCTCCCCGTCTCGGAGGCGGTGCGCATCGTCCAGCAGGTGGCGATCGGGCTTTCCGAAGCCCACAAGCACGGCATCGTCCACCGCGACATCTCTCCCGACAATATTCAGATCCTGCAGAAGGACGGCGAGGAGATCGCGAAGGTGATCGACTTCGGGATCGCCAAGAGCCTCGCTCCCGGGGGCGGCAAGATCACCCAGACGATGAAGCTCGTGGGAAAGGCGGAGTACGTCGCTCCCGAGCAAATCTGCCTGCCCGTGGGCGAGGACAGCAAGGACGCCGTGGACCATCGCGCGGACGTCTACTCGCTCGGAGTTACTTTCTACGAGCTTCTCACCGGCAACAAGCCCTTCGAGGCGAAGAGCTCCAAGGCCTATCTGGTGAAGCATCTCACCGAGACCCCGAAGCCCTTGTCGGAAACGAACCCTCTCATCCGCGTCTCTCCCGCTATCGAGGATCTCGTGCTGCGGATGCTCGCGAAGAAGAAGGAAGAGCGTCCCGAGTCCATGGACAGCCTCTTCATGGAGCTCGCGGCTTTGAGCCACGAGGAGCCTCTCCTTACGCCTGTCTAAGAGAAGGGGGATATCTCCCTTCTTGCACTTTCCCGGTTCCACCGGAATCGTGTAACTTAGGAATATGAGAGGAACCTTGGTTGTCGCCGCGACTCTGTTCTTTGGCACCGCCGCGTCTGCCCAGGTGGAGAGGCTCGATTCGGAGCACCAGCCGATCGTCCGCGATTTCCTGGTGGGCAAGGGCCGGGCTCGCCTGATCGCGATCCTGTCTCCTACCTGAGGGAAGTGCGCGCATGGCGCCCGTGTGGTGCAAACGGTGCTTGATAGAAAGAGGGAAGTCCCGCTCGACGTTCTCATCGTGTGGATCCCGGCCATCGCCGGAGACGACTACGCCGCGGCGAATCGAGCGATGAGGCTGGTCCCGGACGAACGGGCCCGTCACTACTGGGATGGATCCCAGGAGCTGGGAGACGCTTTCTCACCGGTGCTCGGAATCCGTTCGAGAATGGCGTGGGACGTTTACCTGCTGTTCGGCGCGGATGCCGACTGGAACGACACCCCGCCCGCTCCCGCCGAATGGCTTCACCAGCTCCCGGGCGAGAATCCGGATCGGAAGCTTTCCGAGGAGCTGCTCGAGGAGGCAATCGCGAAGCTCGCCCGCTGAGATACGTATATGACTGGCTCATCGTCGAGGGAGCGCGACCTGATCTACGACTGGAATCAGGCAGGTCTGGACGTGGACCGAGAGGCGAAACCCGTCGAGCTCAACGACGAGACGCTGCGCGATGGGCTTCAGAGTCCTTCGGTCATTTCTCCGCCCGTCGAAAAGAAGCTCGAGATCCTCCACCTCATGGAGGCTTTAGGGATCCACTCCGTCAACATCGGCCTTCCGGGCGCCGGCCCCCACGTTCAGAAACAGGTGCTGCGGCTCGCACAGGAGATCGCCCGTCAGGGGATGAAGATCCGCCCGAACTGCGCGGCGCGCACGCTCAAGGCCGACATCGAGCCGATCGTCCGCATCTCGAACGAGGCCGGCATTCCCATCGAGGCTGCGACCTTCATCGGCTCGAGCCCCATCCGCCAGTACGCCGAGGACTGGGAGCTCGATCGGCTCCTCGCCTACACCGAGCAAGCGGTGCGGTTCACCGTCGAGAGCGGTCTCTCGAACATGTACGTGACGGAAGACACGACGCGCGCCCGTCCCGAAACCCTCCGCAGGCTGTACACCACGGCCATCGAATGCGGAGCCCGCCGCGTGGTGCTGACGGATACCGTGGGGCACGCGACTCCTTCCGGGGTCCGCGCTTTGGTGTCGTTCATCCAAGAGGTGGTGAAGGCGACGGGCGAAGACGTCAAGATCGACTGGCACGGGCACAGCGACCGGGGACTCTCGGTCCCGAACAGCCTCGCCGCCGTCGAGGCGGGCTGCGATCGGATCCACGCCTGCGCTCTCGGAATCGGCGAGCGCTGCGGCAACACCCCGATGGACATCCTGCTCGTGAACCTGAAGCTCGCAGGAAGGATCGCGAACGATCTGAGCCGGCTCCACGACTATTGCCGCGTCGTCTCCGACGCCGTGGGCGTTCCCATCCCCGCGAACTATCCGATCGTGGGTAAGGACGCGTTCAGAACTGGAACCGGGGTCCACGCCGCGGCGGTCATCAAAGCCCTGAAGCGGGAAGACCTCTGGCTCGCGGACCGCGTCTACTCGGGAGTGCCCGCGGGAGACTTCGGTCTCTCCCAGAAGATCGAGGTTGGCCCGATGAGCGGCATCTCCAACGTGCAATACTGGCTGTCGACGCACGGCCAGCCGTCGGACGACGAGCTGGTGCGCGCGATCTTCGAGAAAGCCAAGGCATCGAACCGCGTCCTGGAGGACGAGGAGATCGAAGCGGTAGTGCGTGAGCGCTCTCCTCGATGAGCGGAATCCACGAAACCGCCATCGTCGACACCGGAGCCCGAATCGGCTCCGGTGTCGACGTCGGACCGTTCGCGGTCGTCGAAAGCGACGTGGAGGTCGGCGCGGGCTCGCGAATCGGAGCTCACGCGGTTCTCAAGAGCGGTCTCAGGCTCGGCAGCCGCGTCCGGGTCCACGAGGGAGCGGTTCTCGGCGGCGATCCGCAAGATCTGAAGTTCGAGGGCGCCCCGAGCTACGCCGTCGTCGGAGACGACTGCATCATCCGGGAGTTCGCCACAATCCACAGGAGCGCCAAGCCCGAAGAAGTGACGCGGGTCGGCCGTGGCTCGTTCGTCATGGGTTACGGTCACGTCGCCCACGATTGCGAGATCGGTGAAGAGGTCATCATCGCGAGCTACGCCGCCCTCGCCGGACACATCCGCATCGGCAGTCGAGCTTTCGTATCCGGCGGCGTCGTGATCCACCAGTTCTCCCGCATCGGAGAGCTTTCGATGATCGGCGGCGGGTCGAAGGTAAATCTCGACGTGCCGCCCTACTTCACGGTGGACGGTGTCCCGGCCCGAGCCGTGGGTCTGAACGTGGTGGGCCTCAAGCGCGCCGGCATCGGCGAGGAGGACCAAGGCGCCATCAAGCGGGCCTACCGCCTGCTGTACCGCTCGAAGCTCCCGCGGCGTGACGCTTTGGCCGCGATCGACTCCCTCTCGAATGAGTACGCCCGCCGCATCGCGGATTTCGTGCGCCAGAGCGAACGCGGCATCTGCCACTCCCGCACTCGCTGACAATGCGTAAGAAAGGGGATATGGAGATATCTCCCCATCTCGTCTTGTCGCCCCATCCCCCTTGTATTTTCTTCTTTGCGCCTTAGCTCGCTCCGCCCACCAGGAACGTCGCGGATTCCGAAAGCGTCTTCAGCTGCGTCGCTGTGGGATCCTCCGGGAGGTCTTTCAAGATTGCCTGGACGGAGTCCTTGATGGCGCGATTCACGTTGAACTTATCGGGGAGCGGGACGTGCGGCTCGGGGAACACGACCGGACCGCTGCCCTCACCCGGCGGCGTGACGAGACCGACGCCCTGGATGGCTTTCAGAAACTGATCGGCGGCCCGCGTCGTGTCCTTGAGCTCGAAGTAGGTGATCGCGAGAGAAAGAGAGACCGCGGGATCGCCCGGTGCTAGGGCCGCGGCGCGCTGCAGCTCCTCCGCGGCGCCCACCAGATCCCCCGCCTTGAAGCGCGTCTCCGCGAGCGACAGGTGAACGGTAAGCTCGGGGGCGCCTTTGTCGCGCGCCTGCTTCAGCAGGGTGCCCGCTTCGTCGAGCTTTCCTTCCGCGAGCGCGACCTGCCCGAGCGCTAGGAGCCTTCGCCCTTCGTCGACCCCTTGCGCCGTGGTCAACACCTGCTTCGCCTTGGCGAGATCCTGGGCGTCGTTCTTAGCCTTTCCGATAGCGAGCCACGTCCGGCCGAGGGCGATCTGCGCCCGCGGGTCGTTCGGGTCGGCGAGGAGCGCCTGGATGAGCTGGGCCCGAGCGGGCTCGTACTGTTTCCGGCTGAGGTAGATCTCGCCAAGAAGGGACCGGGCCCGCGCGTCCGTTGGGTAGGCGCTCATGAATTTGAGGGCGACCTCCTCGGCTTCTTCGAGCTTGCTCTGTTCGAGGAGGGCGATGGTGAGCTGGTTCAAATATTCGCCTCCCGCCTCTACGTTCTTCTCCGCGCTTCTCAGGGACTTCTCCGCTTCCTCGTGTCTTCCGCGGGCATTCAGGAGCTGTCCGTAGAGGAACTGGGCCTCGCCGTGCGCCGGGTCCTTGGCAACAGCGGCGCTCAGGTGCGAGAGAGCGTCGTCCGCGCGGCCCTCGCGAACGAGGCTCACGGCGGCCCGGTACCGGCCCTCGGTCGTCCCCGCGCCTCCCGCGAAGGCTTTCTCGTAATACGTGATGGCTTCCGGATACCTCGCCTGAGAGTACAAAACGTCCCCGAGCTCCTCGGCGATCGCCGTCGACTGCGGGTCGAGCGCTTGAGCGCGTTCGAGATCGGAGAGCCCGCCCGTGGTGTCGCTCGAGGCGAGCTTCGCGCGTCCACGCCCGAGGTAGACCTCGGCGTTGTCACCGAACTCGCTCAGCAGGCCGTCATAGGCCTCGATTGCCTGCGAATACTGACCCGAGCTCACGAGGCTTGCCGCCCGCTCGAGCTCCGCCGGGGAAATGGTCTTCGATCCCGACATGAGCCAGAACGTCGCGGTTGCGAGGATGACGAGCGCGCCCGCCGCTGCTCCCACCATGCCCCAGGGAATCGATGTGCGGGCCGACGGGGAAGGCCGTCTCGACCCGGTGACGCGCGGCACTGCAGGAGACGTGGATGAAGACCTAGTTTCAGGGCGAGTTCCCGCCTTCGCCACCTTCGGAGCTTCTATTGGCGGGGTAGGCGGCACAGGCGCCACCGGCGCCACGGTCGAATGCGCTTGTGAAGGTGCTTGCGCTGGCGCCGGACGCGGGGCTGCGGCCACGGGAGGCTCGGGCTTTGGCGCCAACACTGTCTCGTTGTCGTCGCTCGAACTCGTCTCATGGATGAAGTCCGGAACCAGGTCCTCGAGCTCCTGTGCCTGAACGAGCGTTTCTTCAGAAATGGCTGGCGAGACGGGGGGCAAGACCGTCGTCTCGTCAGCCTTTCGCGGTGGAGCGCCTTCGACGGTTTGAGTTACGAGGAGAAGAGCCTGCGCCTCCTCGGGCCGGCCCGCGGACAGAAGCCGCGTTGCCGGCGCGAGGACTTCGGCGGCGTATTGCTGGCGCCTCACCGGAGACCAGGTCGTCGCGAGGAGCACCAGGAGCTGGACTCTGCGATTGGTCGGCTCCTCGATGAGGCACTGTTTCCAGGACTCGATGGCATCGCGCGGCCTGCCATCCGCGAAAGCCTCGGTCCCTCGTTTTAGAGCCGCCACGAGATCGATCGTGAGCCTCGGCCCGGACGACGCTTTGTAGGCGACCTCCAGGAGCTCCCGGGCTTCGCTGCAATTGGCGTAAGTCTCCAGAACCGCTCGGAGCGCCGCGATCGCCTTGTCGAACGCGCGGTTGGAAAGAAGGTCGACCGCGTGAGCGAGCGCGTCCGATTCGCGGTCACCGTTTCCTGAAGGTCCGCTCACGGCCGACCCGGATGCCGCAGCGCCGATGCGCCCTTGCTCGAGCTCCTTGACGACCGCGTGGTGCTGCGCCTCGAGGCGCGTGAACACCTTCTGGCTGTTCTGGAAGATCGGCTTGAGCGCCGAGATGTCCTGCGACGTCTGAAAAACGACGCTCCCGTCGCTTCCGATGACACGGGTCTCGATCGAAGGCTCGGCATCTCCCGCGAGCTCGGTCGAGATGACGAACGAAGCCCGGCCTACGGTCAACTCGCTCTTCTTCTGGAGCTCCATGGTTATTGCCTGATTTTGCTGGACTTACTCTAAAAAGTATACCGCACTCCGGTGTTTCGGGGCCACCTTCGCGTCCACTTGCTGGCCCCGGGAAGTGCTGGTAGAGTAAAGAAAAAGTCAGTGGGGCCACCCGTGCCTCCCGACGAGGAAGGTCGAGTCGAAGATGCCCCAAAGTTCGGAGACCATCGGCGTCGACGAGCTCCGATTGCTCGAGACGTCGGTCGTGAAGACGCTCTGCCTCACCATCAATACCGCCGGTTCCGAGCTCAAGTACAAGATCCTCGACAGCCTCTCGGAGGACGATTTCTATTTCCCCGTTCTGCAGGCGGTGTTCCGGACTCTTGCCGAGATGCACCTCCGGGGCGACTACGTCATCTCGTCGAATCTCGAGGAGGAGATCCAGAAGAGCGGAGGAGAGATGCCGGCCGGTTTCTCGATTGAACACCTCTTCGACGGTAACCTTCCGTCGCTCGGGGAGCTCAACGGCTGGGTCTCTCGCCTCAAGGATCGCTCGCGGAGCGGCCTCGTCCCGACCGTGCTGCCGAAGGTCCAGGAAATTCCGAAGGTGGCGCCGCCGAAAGCGGATGCCACCGTGGTGAAGCCCGTGGCGGAGATGAGAAAGAAGGTCGCCGAGGAGCTCCGAAAATCTAACCCGGCGCCCGCGCCTCCGGCTCCTCGGGAGGCGACCCCGGCGCCCGCGCCCCGAGCGACGCTCGAAACGTCCTCTCCCGCGGTCGAAGGGCCGGCGAAACCGAAGCCGCCGCCGCCGCCGCTGTCCCGCGAGAAATCCTCACCCGCGGTCAGCCCAGAACCCTCCAAACTCCCGTCCAAGCTCAAGGTCAACGCTGTTCTTTCCTCCGAGGGCGATGACTGGTCGAGCTATGTGGCAGATCTGGCGTCGAAGCAGGGCAAGACATACGACACCGGCTTCAAGCGTCTCGATCAGGAGCTCAACGGGCTCGCGCCCGGTCTCATGCTGCTGGTCGACGAGGATCGCGAGCGCGTCGTGAACTTCCTGAAACAGGTGACCGATCAGATGGCCGCTTCGGGCTCGGTGCGTTGCTTGTTCCTTGCCTCGGAGCACCCGAAGGCGACCCTGCGGCTCCGGACGCTCGCCCGGCTCGCCGCGGTTCCCGTCACGGACATCGAGAAAGGCCGGCTGAAGAAGGACTCCGCCGAATGGCAGCGAGTGGACCGCGCCGGCCCCGGCGCCGCCGAGTGGCTCCGTCGGGTCTTCGTATACGAGTTCCAGGACGAGCTCGAATTGTCGGTAGTTCGAGAGCTGACAAAAAAGCTCCTGGAGTCCCCCGAGAAGGAGTCATGCCTCGTCGTGGTGGACGCGCTCGAGAAGGTCCGGAAGCAGGACGGCACCATCCAGAGCGCCGTCTCCGAGCTCAAAAGTCTTTCGGACTCACTGGACGTCTTGATCCTTGCCGCCACTACCGACCCGACGCTCCTCGCGTCGAAGGACGCCGACTACGCCTCGGTGTTTCGTTTGGCATCTCCCGGTCAGGTGGAGCTCGAAGTGCTCCGGGCAGGACGAGAAAGCTCGACCATAGCTCGCTTCCGCTACGAGGCCGACTACTGCCGGTTCAGCGAGTAGACGAAGCGGGATTATTCGGAGACGTCCTCGGGAAGGACCTTCTTGCCCGTGACCTTCTCCACCGCGATCAGGATCTTCTCGCGGAGAATGAGACGGGCCCGGCGTTCCTCGGCAGTGATGAAGCTATAGACTTCTTTGGTGATCCGCTGGAGGAAGTCCACTTCCCCCCGGCCGAGCTCGAGCACGATGAGCCCGCCCGTCCCCGCCGCGGGGACGCTGAAGTTGATCTCGAGAAGCTTGTCCCGCAGCGAGAGGCGGGCCTTTCGCTCCTTGGGAGTCGTTCCCTCGGAGTCCTTTTTCGTGATCTTTCGCAGGAAGTCGATCTCGCCGTAGGAGAACACGATCTCGGTGGTCCTGTCCCTCGGGGCTTCAGGACGCTTCGGCGGATGCTTTGGGGAAGGCTTCCGCCGGCCTCCCGCCCCGGCTCGGCTCCTCTTGCGCTTCTTGGCCAACTCGGATTCTTTCTTCGGATTCTTTCTTCGGGTTTAACCGGCTTTGCGAACGTCCGCCAATGCCGCCATCGGGGAGGACTTCTCGCGGCCAATCTCCATGAGGATCTGGCCGCACCCGCATAGGACTCGCCGGACCCGGCCGAGGACCTTTACGGCCCGGCCGCAGGTGGGGCAGGGAAGGATCACCATCGCCGCCGGAGCTTTCACGTCGTTGGTTTGCATGGTTACCTCCGGTTCCCCGCAGCCTCTCTCTTCGAGAGCAATTGGGGCTCACCGATCTCGAAGTCTCCCTCGAGCTGTCCGCCCTCTTCGACACTCAGCTTGCGCGCGCGAAAGCTTCCCGACGCTCGCCCAGGCCCCAGGAGGCGCAGGATCTCGGCTTTGACGTCGCCGTGGAATTTGCCTCCGATTTCCACCAGGCTCGCCTCGACCTTGGCGTCCACGTCCGACCCCTCCACCATTCGCACCACGCCCGTCGCCTTCAGGTCTCCCCGAAAGCGCCCTTCGAGCGTGATGTTGATGCCTTCGAGACGGCCGTCGAGGTTCGACTTGGCCGCCAGGACCGTATCCTGATCGTTCGTCACGGATAGAAGCTCCTACGAAAAACCCGAGACTGTCCAGAACTGGGTGTTGCTCGAGGGCACGGAAACCGAGCCGCCGGAAAGATCGACGGCGTATAAGTATGAATATAACGTCTGGAAGGGCGAAGCGCTACCCTAGAATTCCAAGGGGTCAGCTGGCGGAGGGCGCGAGACTCCCCGTTTGGATGAGCGTTTCCACGTCGGACAAGAGCTCGTCGCCTACCATGCCGAAGTATCGCTTCACGACGCGGCCGTCGCGATCGATCAGATACTTCGTGGGATAGCCGAGAAAGGGGCCGAACGAGTCTTTGGTCCCTTCTTCGCCCAGGACCTGCGGATAGTGGATCTCTTTCTCCGCGAGGAATGCCTGGATCTCCCCGGGGTCTCCCGACTCGAGGACTACCCCAAGCATGAGGAAGTCCTCGGCGCCGAACTTCTCCGAAAGCGCTTGCAAGTGCGGGAGCTCTTTGATGCACGGGCCGCACCAGGTTGCCCAGAGATCGACGAGCACCACCTTGCCTTTGTTTTCCGCGAGCGAGAGGGTGCCGCTTCCGTCGACCTTGGTGAGAACCAGATCGGGCGCCGGCTTCAGCTCCTTCGCCTCCCCCGCGGCTCCACCCGCGGGGGCCTTGCAAGAGAAAGACAGGACTCCGGAGAGGAGTGCTATACCCGCGGCGGCCCTCATGACCTTCATGTAGGGGCTTGTTACTGCTGGAGCGTCCGAACGTGATGGACCACTTGCCACCGCTCGGTCTCGGAGAGCTTCTTGTTCATCGGCGGCATGGGACGTTTGCCCGTTGAGATCTTATAGAAGATCTCGCCATCGGTCATGCGGGCCTTCGTTCCCGCGACCGTCATGTCCGGAGGCGAGGGCTTCATGAACTTCGTCGCCGGACCGTCGCCCTTGCCGATCTCACCATGACACATGAGACAGTGTTTCTTGAAGAGCTCGGCGCCCGCCGCGAGTGTCTCGGGAGTGGCCTCGACGGGATTCGGGACCGCTTTCGCCTCCGCCGGAACTTCCCACACGGAGCTCTCCTCGGACTTCGGGGGCTTTGTTTCTTGCGCCCGTAGCGCGAGCCCGGTGAGACTCGCGACCGCGACCACCGCGACGAAACGGATCTGCATGGCCTTTCGTGACCTCCTGAATCGAACCAATACTAGCACGCAGCCGGCAAGGGTCGTCAGGACGCGCCGGGCGTCTCTTTGACCTCCCAGATGGACACCAGGGGGAAGAACTTGGCGAAGATCACGTAGGCGAGGACGAAGGCGGCGATCTCGGCGAAGAGTATCGCGATCTCGACGGGCTGCGGCGAATAGGTGCCCCGATCCCACATCTGAACCGAACGCGGGTAGGACGCCGCGCCCACGACGATGACGAACCTCTCGAGCCACATTCCCACGAGCACACATACCGAAGCCACCACCGCCCCGGTGATGGTCCGGAGCCTCCGGAAGGGAAGGATCGCCATGGGAACGATGAAGCAGGCGGTGACCATCGTCCAGAAGTAGGGAGCGAAGTCCCCTTCGAGACGGCTTACCAGAACCGCCATCTCCGCGTGCTCGTGTCCGTACCACGCCGTCAGGTGCTCCGCGAACGTGAAGTACGCCCAGAGGCAGGACATGGTGATGAGAAGGAGAGAGAGGTTCGAGAAGGTGAGCGGGGTGAAGAACTCCTCGAAGTGAAAGACTTTCCGCAGGATCGCCATGGCCACGATGAGCGCGGCGATGCCGCTGAAGATCGCGCCCACCACGAAGTACGGTCCGAAGATCGGGCTATGCCACATGGGGACGAGTGTCATCGCGAGCGTCCAGGAGACGACGGTATGGACGGAGACCGCGATGGGGATGATGACGACCGCCATGATCGAGATGGCCCTCTCGAGCCGCGCGTGCTGCTTTTCGTTTCCGTTCCATCCGAGAGCGAGAAGCTTGTAGAACCAGCGGAGCCGCGGGCTTCTGTCGCGTAAGAGCGCGACGTCGGGGATCAGCGGCAGATACAGATAAACGATGCTCCCGGTGAGATAGAGATTGATCGCGATGACGTCCCAGATGAGAGGGGAAAGAAACTGCGGATGAAGGAGCGGCATGTAGATGAGCTGCGGGCGGCCGAGATCGAAAAGGATATTGATCGAGCCCATGATCAGCGCGACCACGGTGATGACCTCGGCGACGCGGGTGATGGGCCGCCGCCACTCCGCCCCCGTGAGCCGGAGGATGGCGGAGATGAGAGTTCCCGCGTGGCTGATGCCGATGAAAAAGATGTAGTTCGTGATGTAGAAGCCCCAGTAGGTGGGCTGGGTCATTCCCGCCATCCAGAGGCCCGTCCGGAGCTGCCGCGACCAGAAGAAGAGTCCGACGGCGATGACCGCGAGGAGCGCCAGAACCACGGCGAAAAACCGCCAGGTGGTCACCAGGATCGGCCGAAGAATAGGCTCTTCAATCCTATTTGGCCTATTTGGCCTATTTGGCCGATCTGGCCGATTTGGCCGAGGATCCGGCCGGCTCTCCGCTTCCACTCCACTCTCCTTCCGTCAAATAGGCCACACGGGGTCCGGTGCCGAGCTCCTCGAGAGGAAGCTCTGCCCTCGGACTTCGAAAGAGCTTCGCCACCTTCGACTCCGGATCCGAACGATCCCCGAAGGTGATCGCCTGCGTGGGACAAGATTGTGCGCAGGCGGGCTGCATCTCGGAGTCCGAGACCTCCCGGTCTTGCTCCCGGGCGGTATCCTCCACCCGGCGGATCCGCTGGATGCAGAAGGTGCATTTTTCCATGATGCCCTTCCAGCGGACGGTGACGTCGGGATTGATGGTCTGCTCGAGAGTTCCTTCCCAGTGCGGCTGCCTCCAATTGAAGGAGCGCACGGTGTAGGGACAGGCATGAGCGCAGGCCCTCGTTCCGATGCAGCGAGGATGGATCTGCGCGTTCAGTCCGTCCTCGGTCTCGTACGTCGCCGATACCGGGCACACCTTCACGCAGGGGGCGTTGTCGCAATGCACGCACAGAACCGGCTTGAAGCGCATCCGCACTTCGGGGAACGTCCCTTCGATGTAGCGCTCGACGCGAAGCCACTCCGTCACCCGGCCCCTCTCGACCGCGTCCGGCCCCGAGACGGGCACGTTGTTCTCGCCCCGGCAGGCCACGACGCAGGCCTCGCAGCCGGTGCATCGGTCGAGATCGATCGCCATCGCCCACTCGGTCATGAGGCTTTTCCTGCCTTTCTAATCTCGACGGGTCCCGCGCTCATGAGAAAACCGTCCTCGTTCACCGCGGCCTCGAGAAGGGAGTAGGCGTTGACGCCACGTCCTTCGGCATGGCGCCCGTTCGCGGTGTGGCCCTGGCCGGCGGCGAGGGCGACGACTCCGGGGACGATGCCCTGGCTCACGTGCGCGGGCGCGCTCACCGTCCGGTCGGAGGCGGTGAGCTCGACTCTATCCCCGCTCCGGATTCCAAGCTCGCGCGCGTCTCCTTCGGCTATTTCGACGACGCTTCCCCAGCGGATGCCGGTAACGGGATCGGCGAGATCCTGAAGATAGGGAAGTCGCGCGCTCCTTCCGTCTCCGAAAGCGGTCGTTGGGTAAATGTGGAGCGTTCGACCGGAGCTCGCCTCGCTGAGCGCGGCCTCGAGAGGCTCGATCGCGAACCGGTAGCGCCGGTCCGGTGTGGCGAAGGTCACGGGCACAAGGGCCGCCTCGCCGACGAAACCGCCGCTCGCGAGCCTCTCCTCCCACGAGCCCAGGGGAGCCCAGGCCTCTCGAAGCGTCTGCTCGTAGCTTTCCTCGGGGAAGGACTCTCTCATTTCCATGCGGTGGGCGAGAGCGATGAGGGCGTCTGGCATCGACCGGGTGTCGTACAAGGGCCGCATGAGGAGAGGACCCGAGAGTCTCGCGAAAGGAGCGAGCGAGAATTCCGGGAGCGCGTCCTCGAACCTCTCGAACGACATCGACTCCGGAAGCACGACGTCGGCCATCTGCATGGTCTCGTCGGGAAACGACGCGAAGCTCACGACGAAAGATTGGGAGAGCGCCTCGCCGAAGCCGAAGCCGGGCGGCAGGCTGTGCGCGGGGTTCGTATCGGAAACGAACAGGACCCGGGGGAGCGCGCGGCCGGAGAGGAGCTCTCCGGCCAGTGACCGGGAGCCGGAGGACTCGGAAGCGAAGCCGGGTACTTCGGCATTTCCTCTGAGGAGACCGCCGTCGGAATAAGCGCCGATGAGAGCGTTCAAATGCGAGACCGCGAGCGCGAGAGCGACTCCGCGCCTCGAACCGACCGACGCGTTTCCGGCGAGCGCCACCGCCGGCCGATGCTGCGCGAGCTCGAGGGCGAGCTTTTCAATCCGCGGGAGGGCAACGCCCGTCCTCTCCGCGACGTCCGAGGGCTTGACCTGCGCGAGGAGGAAGTCCCGGAACGCGCTGGCTCCCGTCCCGGCGCCGGAATCGTGGAGGCTCCGTTCGAGAAGAATGGAGGAGACGGCCAGGGCGAGATCGAGCTCGAAGCCGGGCCGCGCGGGAATCCACTCGTCGGCGTTCGCCGCGGTGAGAGAAAGCCTCGGTCCGACCATGACGAGCTTTCCCCTTCGGCCGGGCCGTCCCTGGCGCATCTCGGCGAGGGCGCGCGCGAAGCGCACGGGAGATCGATCGGATTCGAGGATCTCGGCGCCGAAGGAGACGACGTAGGACGCCTGCGACATGTCGAAATCGAAGAGCGAGCGGTGCCCGGTCGCGATCTCGTGCGCGCGGAGGATCGGTCCGCGGTCGAACGGCACATGGCGAAGCCGCCGCCCTTCACCCATCGCCGCGAGGAATCGCTCGACCATTCGATCCCGATGGCCCGTCACATCTCCGGTCAGAAATCCACACCAGGAGACTTTTGCTTCGTCGCGTCCGCGGGAAAGCTCGGACGCGATCCGATCGAGCGCCTCGTCCCAGGTGACCTTCGTGAATCGGCCGCTTCCGCGCTCGCCCTCGCGGATAAGCGGGCCCTGGATCCGGTCGGGGTGATACATCGCCTGCGGAAGAGCCTGGCCGCGGGCGCAGACCCCGCCGCGGCTCGCGGGATCCTCGGGGTCGCCTTCGACCTTCACCAGGCGGCCGTCGATCTTGCGAACCCGGATTCCGCAGAGGGCCTCGCACTCGAAGCAAGTGGAGCGAAGCCACGACTCCTCCCCGGGAACGAAAGGCTCCTCGGGGATGAGGATGGGGATGATGCCGTAGGATTCTGGAGCGCAGGCGTCGAGCGCGAGGCCCGCCGTCGCCGCGACGAGGCCTCCGCTCAGGAACTCCCGCCGGTCCATAGGCTAGCGGTTGTCCTCGCTCATTTGTGGCTCATTTGTGACAGGTGACGCAGTCGACGGAGGCCTGGCGCTCCTCGTGGCAGTCCACACACCACGCCATCTCGATCTGGATGTGCCGCGCCGTCGTGACGCTTTCCCCGACTCGTTCGTGACACTCCTCGCACTCGACTCCCGCGCGGACGTGCCACTTGTGGGGGAAGTAAGCGTACTGGGGAATCTCGAAGACGCGGACCCAGGGGATCTCCTCCTCGCTCTCGACGTACTCCATGAGCTTCTGAGTCGCGGGACTCTCCTGGGACATCGCCGAATGGCAGCTCCCGCAGAGCTCGGTGCGAGGAATGCCCGCCGCCCTGTGGTTGTCCGAGAACTCGTGGCAGAACGCGCAGGCGATCTGGTTCTCGGTGTGGCGCGCGTGAGGGAAGGCGATGGGCTGGGCCGGTGCGGCTCCGGCGTCGCCGCAGGCGGTCGTGAGAAAAGCTCCGCCTGCGAGGATCGCGAGCGAGCAGACCATCACCCACCGCATGAAGCGCGGACGCTATCGCGATCGGGAACGGCTTGGCAAGCGGAATCAGCCGAGGACGGGGAGGAACGTGAAGTAGCGCGAAAGCGCCTGGAGGCTGTCGGTCGCGACCAGCACCCCTACCGCGACCAGGAGAGCGCCCGCCGAGACCTCGACGAGCTTCATGTGCTTCTTGATCCGTGCGAAAAAGGCGAGGAAGCGGTGGATCGCGAGACCGGTGGCGATGAACGGGATGCCGAGACCGAGACTGTAGGCGGTGAGAAGCAGGATTCCCTGGCCTACGGTCTCCTGCTGGGAGGCGAGGACCAGAACCCCCGCGAGGATCGGCCCGATGCAGGGCGACCAGCCGAAGGCGAAGGCGAGGCCGACGACGAACGAGCCGAGGACGCCCATGGGCTTCGTCTGCGCGTGAACCCGCTTTTCGTAGTTCAGCCACTTGATGGGGGTGAGGCCCATCGTATGGAGGCCGAGCACGATGATGACCGCGCCCGCGATCCGGGCGAGGACGAGCCGGTTCGCCGCGAACCACTGCCCGATGTACGTGGCCGACGCGCCCATGGCGACGAAGACGACGGAGAATCCGAGGACGAAGAACAGGCTGTTGCCAAAAACCCGCCAGAAGAGCTCGCGGCGTCTTTCCGGGGTGAGCTCGACGGGATTCTTCAGCTCCGTGAGCGAGGCTCCCGAGACGAACGAAATGTAGCCCGGGACGATGGGGAGGACACAGGGGGAGATGAAGGAGATCACCCCCGCGGCGAGCGCCCAGAGGAGGCTTACGTCAGCCATGATGGGGACATTGTACCTTGGATTGACGGCGTCACCCTCCCACAGTTAAGATGCAGGTGACTGTATCTGACTGAAACTCCAAAACTAAAGACGAGAGCACGTGGTTTTCTTCAACTACACCACGATGCAGGTGTCGGCTAAGATCGTCTACTACGGTCCCGGCCTCTGCGGAAAGACGACGAACCTTCAGCAGATCCACGGCCGCACGGACCCCGGATCGCGGGGCGAAATGGTGAGCCTCGAGACCGAGGCCGACCGGACGCTGTTCTTCGATCTGCTGCCCCTCGAGGTCGGAACCATCGGCGGGATGAGGGTCAGGCTCCAGCTCTATACCGTCCCCGGGCAGGTCTTCTACAACACTACGCGAAAGCTGGTCCTCAAGGGAGTCGACGGCATCGTGTTCGTGGCCGATTCCCAGGAGCCGATGCTCGACGCCAACATGGAGAGTCTCACCAATCTGAGGCGAAACATGGAGGAGCTCAACCAGCCGCTCGAGAGGATCCCGTTCCTGTTCCAGTACAACAAGAGGGACCTGCGAAACATCCACACCGTCGACACGCTCAACCGCCACCTCAACCGGGAGGGTTTCGAGGTGCACGAAGGCGCGGCCCTTCACGGAGTGGGAGTCTTCGAAACCCTGAAGGCGATCTCGCGCAAGACTCTCGCCGCGGTCCACCGAAAGATTTCGGGAGAGGAGGAGCCGCCCCTCTCGGTACGAAGGAAAGTCGAGGCGAATGCGGCCCGAATGGCGGAGGAACCGCCGGCCGGGCGAGAAAAGCCGAGGGAGCCCGCCGCCAGGGAGCACCCGAGCGATGCGCTCTTCGCCGAGCTTCAAGACGATCTGGATCCGGAAGCCGTTGCCATCGACGAGCACCCGGTAGTCGTAGCCGAAGTGGTGGCGGAACCTGAGCCCGAAGAGCTGACGCCCGAGACCGTCGCGATCGCGCCGGGGTCGAACACGGCCGAGGTCAAGGTGGAGTTCGCTCTGAACCCCGCGGTCGCCTCGGAACCCGTCAGTGCCGGGCCGGGAAACGTTCGAAAGGTCGAGACACAGTCGCGGGTGGATATCGAGCGCGAGCTCGATAAGTTGCGGAGCATGGCGTTCGGGGGCGCGCGGGGAAAGAAGACGGAGTCCGCTCCGCCGCTGGTCCTCACCGGGAAGGGATCCGCGCGCATCCCGGCGCAGGTGCTCGCGAAGGCCTCCGGGATCATCGTGGATTTGCGCCTCGTCTCCGAGACCTCTTCCCAAAGCTCACCGGGGGTAGTGCGGATCGAGCTTCCGCCCCGCGAAAAGGGAGCACGCACCCGTCTAAAGCTCGATATCGAGATCGAGGAGGACGGTTAAGATTAAGTCCCGGTGATGCTTTCGATATAGAGGTGGTATACCCGCAAGCCCAGCTCGCGGTCGTCCGCCCCCTGTTCCTTCGTGTTGGGCACGAACGACTGGCCGTTGACGATCCGCAGGTCCACCCAATCCTCGGCCCCGAGTGCTTCCGCGGGAATCGCGATCTTCTTCAGAATGGGATCGCGGGTCTCGATGGCGAACGAGTCGATCTGGTTCTGCCCGATCCAGATCGAAACCTGCTGGGGCCCTTCCGTGGCGTTCACGTTGGTGTCGGCCTCGAGGAACAAGACGCTGTCGTTCTTCGGATTGCGAAACGAGCAAACCGCTTCCTTCTTGGTCCATTGCCACTCGATGCTGCGGTTCTCGGGCTGGCTCTCGAGCTGGTGCCATCCCTCTTTATAGACCAGGAAGATATTTTCCTTCTGGTCGAGAAGCTCGATCTGGGCCACCTGGTAGGCGAGGTTTCCGTCTCCCGGGCCCGCGAGGCCGAGACGCTCGCCGGTCTCGGGAACGTAGAGGCCGACCTTCACCGAGGCCGTTCCCAGATAGGGATAGAGGGGGATGAAGAGCGTCCTCTTGTACTCGACGGCTGCGCCCGCCTTCCAGGAAATGGTGGGCTCGGGCGGCTTGTGGTCGTCGGTGAACAAGAGAGCGTCGTGAGAGTCCAGGAAATGGACGAAGAGATTGTAGTCCTTCGCGATGGGCTCGGCGTCCGGCCCGACTTCGAAGCGATAGGTGATCTCGACGGGGCTTCCGATCGGAGCGCGGGGCTTGTTGAAGGAAACGCTCGGGGTGATCGGGCGGCTCTCTCTCGCCTTCTCAGCGCCGCATCCTGTCATGGCCGCCATGGCCGCCATGGCGGCCATCGACCCTACGATGGCGGCGGCCGAGGGGAGGCCGAAGACCTGTCTCGAATGATGTCGTTGCATTCTCCTCATTCTCCTGTGAAGCAAAAAAGTCACTATGTCACAGCATGAAACGGCCGTCAACGAGCGCCTTCTTCTTTTGTTCTTGTGTTGACCCGGAATTCGGCGCTCTGATAACCTGCGACGATGGATAAATCTGGCGAAGCTCTGGGCCTCATCGAGACCCGCGGACTCGTGGGGGCCATCGAGGCCTCCGATGCGATGGTGAAAGCCGCCAAGGTCGAGCTCGTGGGCCGCGAGTACGTGGAGGCGGGCCTGGTCACGGTCATGATCCGGGGCGACGTCGCCGCGGTGACGGCCGCGATCGAGGCAGGTGCTTCGGCGGCCCGCAAAGTCGGAGAGCTGGTTGCGGCGCACGTGATCCCGCGTCCCCTGGAAGACGTGGAGGCAATCCTTCCTCATCCCGAGGGACATGGTTGATGCCTGTCCTACCTGCCATACCTTCCATACCTTCCATAAAAGACGACGACCTCCGCTCCGTGCAACAAGCGCGGGAACTGGTGACGGCGGCCCGCAAAGCGTGGGAAGCCTACGCGCATTTCAGCCAGGAGCAGGTCGATCGCATCGTCGAGGCGGCGGCGACGGCGGCGTCGGGCGCCGCCTACGAGCTCGCCGCGCTCGCCGTCGACGAGACGGGCTTCGGAGTCGTCGAGCACAAGTTCATCAAGAACAAATTCGCCTCGGACGACGTCTATCGCTTCATCCGCGACATGAAAACCGTCGGGATCATTCGGGAAATCCCCGAGCGCAAGGTCGTCGAGATCGCGGAGCCCGTCGGGGTGGTCGCCGCGATCATCCCTTCGACCAACCCGACGTCGACCGCGATCTACAAGATTCTGATCAGCCTCAAAGCGAGAAACGCGGTGGTGCTCTCGCCGCATCCCGCCGCGAAACGCTGCATTCTTCGGACCACGGAAATCATGAAGACCGCGGCGCTCGCCGCGGGGGCTCCCCCGGGGATCGTCGACTGCATGAGCGAGGTCACCGTCGAGGGAACCCAGGAGCTCATGAGCCACCGAAGAACTTCGGTGATCCTCGCGACCGGCGGGATGGGACTGGTACGGGCGGCATACAGCTCGGGAAAGCCCGCCTTCGGCGTGGGGCCCGGAAACGTCCCCGCGTACGTCGAGTCCTCGGCGGACGTGCCGCGCGCGGTGAAGGACATCCTCACCGGGAAGAGCTACGACAACGGGACCCTCTGCTGCTCGGAGCAGGCGCTTCTCTGCGACGCCGCCATCGAGTCCCAGGTCCGAGAGAGCGTCGTTTCGGAGGGAGGCTATTTTCTCTCGAAAGACCAGATCGAGGCGGTCGCGAAGATCGCCGTCCTCCCCTCGCGGCTCGCGAACCCCGAGATCGTCGGTAAGAGCGCCCCTTTCATCGCAGAGAAAGCGGGGTTCGAGGTGCCCCGAGGGACCCGGGTGCTGGTCGCCGAGCTCGAGGGCGTCGGCCGCGACTACCCGCTTTCGATCGAGAAGCTCTCGCCCATTCTCGCGTTCTACGTCGTGAAGGACTGGAAGGAAGGCTGCGAGCGGGCGAAGGCCATCCTCGCTTACGGCGGCATGGGGCACACGCTCTCGATCCACTCCTCGAACGACGCGATCATCCGGGAGTTCGCTCTGCAGAAGCCCGCGTATCGCATCATCGCGAACTCGTCCGCGACCCACGGCGCTGTCGGGTTCTCGACCGGCCTCAGTCCCGCGATGACTCTCGGCTGCGGGGCCTACGGGGGCAACATCACTTCGGACAACATCACGCCCCTTCACCTCATCAACGTAAAGCGCCTGGCCTACGGGATTCGGCCGGTCGACATCGCGAAGGCTCTCGAGGAGTACGGCTATCCCGGATCTCGTCCTGTCCAGGCTGTCCGGGCTGTCCAGGCTCTTCGGGCGTTCCCGGCGGCGGCCGGGCCCGCGGGACCGGCGTCTCTGGAAGACAAGATCGCGAGGTTTCTCTCGAGCCGGGGCATCGCGGTTGCGCCGTCGAGCGGCTTCGAGCCGGAGCCCGCGAGACCGTCGCCGCCGCCGCCTCCGCCTCCGCCTCAGGTTGCGCCCCTCGAGTTCGTCTCCGAAGTCGACGTGAGATCCGCCCTGAACGAGGGGCGAAGGCTCCCGGTCGGGCCGGGGACGCTCATCACTCCCTCGGCGCGAGATCTGGGAAACGAGAACAATATCTTCCTTCGCGTCTCCTGAGCTCGAGCCCAAATCAAAACAAGGAATAAGAGCGTGCCGCGTTCAACACCACGATTCCCCCACGTTGTCGCTTTTCTCGTTGCCGTCTTTTTTCTCTCGGCTTGCTCCGGCCGCACCCCGGACGGGAGCGCCCCGGAGCCTCCGAAGAAGGTTGACGTTGACGCCTCTCCGCAAGACGACACGATACGGCAGGCGCGGCTCGAGCTCGAGCGCGGGGAGAGCCTCGCGCGCGACGGGGAGTGGCAGGAGGCCCGGCTCGCTTTCGATCGCGCCGTCGATCTCCTTCTCGGTATCCCGGGCGGAGTCGAGGCGAGCGAGGAAGCGAAGAGTCTCTACGGCGACGTCGTCGCTACCGTCCACGAGATGGAGCGCGATTACCAGGCTCAGCTCGCGGATATCGCCATCGACACCGAGGCCGACGCCGCCGCGGTCGACGAGCTCATGACCGACGCCGCGCTCATCGAGCCGCCCGAAGTTCTCGGCGAGGATCTCCCGCCCACGCCCGCGATCGAGCCCAGCGGACCCGGTGAAGGAGAGGTGCTCGAGGCGACCTACGACATCCCGATGGAAATCAACGCCCGGGTGCTTTCCATCGTTGCGATGTTCCAGACGCAGAAGCGGGAGTGGTTCCAGGAAGCCCTCGATCGGGGAGCGCTCTACATGCCTTTGTTCCAGCGAGTCCTCGAAGAGGAAGGCCTCCCCAAGGATCTGGTGTACCTCTCGATGATCGAGAGCGCCTTCAAGCCGCGCGCCGTCTCGCGCGCCGGGGCCCGCGGTCTCTGGCAGTTCATCGCGGGAACGGGGAAGCTCTACGGCCTTCGCCAGGACTACTGGGTCGACGACCGGTTCGACCCCGAGAAAGCGACTCGCGCCGCGGCCCGGCATCTCAAGGACCTCCACGACGAGTTCGGCGACTGGTACCTCGCCATGAGCGCTTACAACGCCGGCCCGCGGCGCATCGAGCGGGCCATTCGGCGCACGAATAACCGCGACTTCTGGACGCTCGCGCAGAAGCGGTACCTCCCGCGCGAGACCCGGAGCTACGTGCCCCTGATTCTCGCCGCCACGATCATCGGAAAGAATCCCGAGGCCTACGGATTCACCCGGCCCGCGGGGGGGCCCCTCGAGTTCGACGTCGCCGAGCTCGATTCTCCGATCGATCTCGAGACCGCGGCGAAGTCCGCCGGGACGACGCTCGACGAGATGAAGCTCCTGAATCCCGAGCTTCGCCACTGGGTCACTCCCCTGGATCGCGAGAGCTATCCCCTCAAGATCCCCAAGGGGTCACGCCCCGCCTTCGACGTGGCTCTCGCCGCGATCCCGGAGGGCGACAGAGTCCGGTTCGGGGCCCACGTCGTCGAGCGCGGCGATACCCTCTCCAAGATCGCCCTCCGCTATGGCACCACGATCGAAGCGCTCGCCTCGGCCAACAACATGCGCTCGCGCACGATGATCCATCCAGGACAGGTGCTGACCGTCCCCGTGCCGCCCGGGGCACTCGGCGCCTCCTCGAGCTCGAGAGCGCGCGCGTTTCGCGAGGCCTCTCGCGACAGCATCCCCGAGGGGGATCAGGAAATCTACGTGGTCGCGCGAGGCGATACTCTGGGTGCGATCGCGGACTCCTTCCGCATGTCTCTCACGGAGCTCCGGGGGCTCAACGATCTTTCGCCCGGCTCGACGCGAATCCACCCCGGACAGCGGCTCGTCGTCTCTTCGAGGCCGGAGGCGGCGCCACGGCCGCGTACGGTCGCGAGTACGGGCGAGACGTACACCGTCCGCTCGGGCGATACGCTAGGCACGATTGCCGACGCCCACGGCATCGGTCTAACGACCCTGCGCCGTCTCAACGGGTTGGGGAGCCGGGCGACGCGAATCCACCCCGGACAAAAACTCGTGGTAAGGGAAGCCGCGGAATCGGTGGCGGTGGCCGACACCTCCGAACCGACCGCCTATCGAATCCGGCGCGGCGATACGCTCACCACCATAGCGCGGAGGTTCGGGGTGAGCGTCGAGGAGCTCCGGCGCTGGAATCAGATCGACTCCGACCGCATCGTCGTCGGCCAGTCGATCGCGATTCGCGGAAGCGGCGGGACTCAATAGTCGAAGGTAGCCTGCCAACGGCGGTACGCGCGGCGAACATAGGCGAGACGATCGGCGGGAGTCGGGTATCGTCGGCGGAACCAGGCGACGAGCGATAGAATCTCTTCTCGTTCCGCGTCGTCGATAGAGCGCGCCTCGTCAGGCGTACGAATTGGGACGAGTCCGAACGGTTCCGCGGTACAAGAAGGCAGCTCGTGAGACCATCCTTGACTCTCGCCGGTGTATACTCGAGTGCTATGCGTCACGAACTGGAGCGCCAACACCGGGAGCAGCTTCGTCTATCTTTGCGAAACCCTCACGCGGAGGCGAGCGCGGTCGCCGAGTTGGGAATGAAGGAATGGTGCGCAGGGCTTCCTGACGATTTGGACCTGGTGGACCGAGCGAGCGGGCGGCCGGTGCGCTGGCGCCAGGACGAAGGCTGGTCTTCCGCACCCACCACTATCCCAGGATAAGCGCTCGTCCTAAGCCCTCTCGAAGTTCTCTTGACACGATGCTAAATTTCTAGCATAGTGCTGCTCATGGGCAAGAAGACGTACCTCCGGCTCAGCAACCGGGAGCGGCAGATCATGGACGTCCTTTACCGCCTGGGGCAGGCGACGGCGGCGGAGGTCATGGAGCAGCTTCCCGATCCTCCCAGCTACTCTGCCGTGCGGGCCACCCTGCGCATCCTCGGGGAAAAGGGTCAGGTGCGGCACGAAGAGGAAGGACCGCGCTATGTTTTCCGGCCCGCGGTCGCGCGGGACCGCGCGAAGCGCACCGCGGTGCAACACCTCGTTTCCACCTTTTTCGGAGGCTCCCCGGAGGCGGCGATGGCAACTCTTCTCGACGAGTCCGCGTCCAAGCTTTCGGACTCCGACTACGAGCGTTTGAAGGCGCTCATCGATGAAGCGAAAAACAAAGGAGATCGGGAATGAACGCTCTGGACGGATATGTTTCCCTGGGGGCGCTCGTCGCCGCCAAGGCCACGCTCCTTCTTCTTCTGGCTTTCGCGCTGAGCTTCCTGGCGCGGAAGACCTCCGCCTCCGCGCGACATGTTCTCTGGGCGCTCACTTTCGTTTTTCTCCTGCTCATCCCCGGGATGGCGTACGTCTCCTCCGTGCAGCGGGAGGTGAGTATCGAAATGGCGGTACTTTCTCCCGAGCCCGAGATCGCCCCGGTGACTCTGGCGCCTCGCGCGACGGAATCTTCCCTGCGAGCGCCCCAAGCCCGGAACGAGGCTGGGCGCGAGCCGCGGATTGTCGAGCCCTCGTCGAGCTCGATTCCCTGGTCTCTTTTCGCTGGTTCGCTGTGGGCTGCCGGAACCCTCCTGCTCTTCACTCGACTCGTGCTCGGGCTCAGGTCGTCCTGTCGAGTGCTTGCAGAGTCCGAGCCCGTCCACGAGTCCGAATGGGTCGATTTGCTCGACGGAGCCCGCGAACGTCTCGATGTGAGGCGGACCGTTGCCCTGAGCCGAAGCGACCGCGTGCAGCTTCCCATGACTCTCGGGATCTTTCGGCCCACGATACTTCTGCCCGCCGCCGCGGACACGTACTCGATGTCCCGCCGCTCGGCGGTAATTCTTCACGAGCTCGCCCACGTTCGCCGGCGTGATTGCGGAAGTCAGCTCGTAGGCCAGCTCGCCGCCGCCGCCTTCTGGTGGAACCCGCTCGTCTGGATCGCGTGCCGGCACATGCGGCTTCTGAGCGAGCGCGCGAGCGACGATCTCGTTCTCGACGCTGGAGCGAGGCCCTCGGATTACGCTCACGATCTCCTGGAGATGGCCCGCGGTCTCCACAAAGAGTGGGCGACGCCGCTCGGGAGCGTCACCATGGCCCACCGTTCGCGATTCGAGGAGCGCCTTCTCGCCATTCTGGATCCACGGCGAGCGCGCAAAGCGGTGTCGTCCCGCTTCGTTCTCGCGGCCGGCATCGGCGCTTCGCCTCTTGTGCTGTCGCTCGCGCTTGCCGTCCCCACGGCCGCGACTTCTCCCACTCGAGCGGCGGCGGCCCGGGCGGAAGTGCCGGAGACGCCAGAACCCGCGGAGCCCGCGGTACAAGCCCAAGAGGCGCAGGAACCGCAAGAGCAGGAAGAACCGCAAGCGCCGGAGGTACCGCAAGCGCCGGAGGTACCGCAAGCAGCGGAGGTACCGCAAGCGGCGGAAGAGCCGGAAGAGCCGGAAACCGCCGACGAGCGCGCCGCTCGCGAAATGGCGAAGGCTGCGCTCGCCGAAGCTCTCGATGACCCTGAGGCCTCAGTGCGGGAGCAGGCGCTCCACGCATTGATCCAGATGGGGGACAGCTCCGTCGCACCTTATCTCGAGAAGGCCCTCGCCGACGAGAACCCAAGCGCGCGGGCGCAGGCCGCCTGGGGACTTGGGCAGTTGCGTCGAGAGGAGTCGGTTTCGAGCCTCGTGGGCGCGCTCCAAGACGCCGATGAGGAGGTCCGAGAGCAAGCGGCCTGGGCGCTCGGCATGATTCGTGACGCGCGGGCTGTCGCCGGGCTGAACGGCGCCGTCCGCGACGCGGAGGAGAGCGTTCGAGAACAAGTGGTGTGGGCTCTCGGTATGATCCGAAGCCGTGAGAGCGTCGACGGGCTCGTCACCGCGCTCACGGATGCGAGCCCGGACGTTCGCAGTCAAGCCGCTTGGGCGCTCGGGATGATTCGCGACTCGAGAGCGGTCGAGGCTCTCAGTCGCGCGCTGAAAGACGAGGACGCGGAGGTTCGCGAGCAAGCGGCCTGGGCGCTCGGCCTCATCGTACAGGGCGGGGATGAGGACATGGAACTGGCGCTGGAGACTCCCGAAGCAGGCCGCGCCCGCTTCGTCAAGGGAGCAATTCTGTGAGGCCTTTGAGGAGGCCTGTGAGTTAGCGCCAATATTCTTAATACGAGGGAGTGCGGGGGAGAGAAATCTCGTCCTACATTCCCGTGCTGGCAAAAACGTACACGGGCTCGATACAAGGCGTGGAAGGGCTCCTGGTCCGGGTCGAGGTCGACCTCACGCCGGGGATTACCTCCTTTCGCACGGTGGGACTTCCGGACACCTCGGTGCGGGAGGCAGAAGTCCGCGTCCGCTCGGCGTTGACGAACAGCGGCTTCAGCTTTCCCCAATGCCGCGTCACGGTGAACCTCGCCCCCGGGGACGTGCGCAAGCAGGGGACGGCGTACGACCTCGCGGTCGCCCTGGGCGTCGTCGCCGCCATGCAAGAGAGACCGGTGGAGCGTCTCACGACGACTCTCTTTCTCGGCGAGCTCGCGCTCGACGGGGCTCTGAGACCGGTTCGCGGGGTCCTTCCGATCGTCGCCGAGGCTTCTCGACGGGGGCTCGCGCGCGTGGTGGTCCCGGAGGGCAACGCGGCCGAGGCGGCGCTCGTCAAGGAAATCTCCGCCTACGCCGTCCGGTCCCTGCGAGAGGCCGTGGATTTCCTGGATCAGGATTGGAAGCCGCCTCTCCCCGTCGGCCGGCCGAACGGAGCGGACGACTTGAGTGGGCTCAAGGGACCGCCGGGACTGCCCGTTCGAATGGACGACGACCTCCCCGATCTCTCGGACGTGAAGGGACAGCGACAGGGGAAGCGAGCTCTCGAGATTGCGGCCGCGGGTGGGCACAACCTCCTCATGTCGGGCCCGCCGGGCGCGGGAAAGAGCCTTCTCGCCATGAGGCTTCCGTCGCTCCTACCGTCGCTCGATTTCGAGGAAGCGCTCGAGGTCACGAAGATCTATTCCGTCGCCGGTCTCCTCGACGAAGGCGGCCTCCTGTCGCGGCCTCCCTTTCGAGCCCCCCACCACACGATCTCGGCCGCCGCGATGGTGGGAGGCGGCGCCCGAAACCTCCCAGGGGAAGTGAGCCTCGCGCATAACGGAGTCCTCTTCCTCGACGAGCTCCCGGAGTTTCCTCGTCCCGCGCTCGAAGCGCTCCGGCAGCCCATGGAGGACGGCAGGGTGCGGATCCGGCGCGTCTCTACCATCACGTCTCTCCCCGCGCGGTTCACGCTGGTCGCGGCGATGAACCCCTGTCCCTGCGGGTTTCGGGGGGCTACGGCTCGTCCCTGCGCCTGCACCCCTGGCGCGATCCAGCGCTATCAGGGAAGGCTTTCGGGACCGCTCCTGGATCGCATCGATCTCAAAGTCGAGGTGCGGGCCCTGCGCTCCGAGGAGATGCTTGCTCCTCCGACGGGGCCGACGGGAGAAGCGTCTAAAGACGTGCGCCTACGGATCGCTCGGGCGCGAAAGATCCAGTCCGCGCGTTTCCGCGGCGGGAAGGGCCGACGGGACCAAAAAGTAAAGCTCAACTCGTCGATGACGCCCGCTTCGGTCGCGCGCCACTGCGAGCTCGACGCCTCCGGAAGGGGGCTCCTCGAAGCCGCCATCGGACGTCTCGGTCTCTCGGCGAGAGGTTTCCATCGGGTATTGAAGGTCGCTCGAACCATCGCCGAC
>CAZKNR010000176.1:0-8911 GCA_964553925.1 uncultured Acidobacteriota bacterium | reverse complement strand
GAGATCGGCATGACGTCGAGATCGCTCGCCGCTCCCGTTGCCGTGGTCACCGGGGCCGGCTCCGGGATAGGGAGAGCCTCAGCCCTCGGGCTTCTCCGGGAAGGATACGCCGTCGCTCTCGCGGGACGCCGAGCCGGCAACCTGGAGCAGGTCCTCGAGGAAGCCGGGGAGCACCGGACGCGGGCGCTCACGGTTCCGACCGACGTTCGGGACCCCGAGGCGGTGCGGGAGCTCTTCGCGCGGACGGTCTCAGCTTTCGGCCGCCTGGACCTTCTTTTCAACAACGCCGGCGTCAACGCGCCCGGGATTCCGCTCGAGGATCTCGACTACGAGAGCTGGCGCGCGGTTCTGGACACGAGCGTCACCGGCGCCTTCCTCTGCACACAGGAAGCGTTCAAGATCATGAAGAGCCAGGACCCGCGCGGAGGGAGAATCATCAACAACGGCTCGATTTCCGCCCAGGTTCCTCGGCCGGACTCCGCCGCCTACACCGCCGCGAAGCATGCGGTGACCGGCCTCACGAGGTCGACCTCCCTCGATGGACGCAAGTACGACATCGCCTGCGGCCAGATCGACATCGGAAACGCGAGAACGGAGCTCGCCGAGCGGATGTCTCAGGCCGTCAAGCAGGCGAGCGGCGAAGTCGCGGCGGAGCCGATGATGGACGTCGAGCACGCCGCGAAGGCGGTGCTCTTCATGGCGAGCCTGCCCCTCGACGCCAACGTGCAGTTCCTGACCGTCATGGCGACGAAGATGCCCTTCATCGGCCGCGGCTGATTGACAAGGATGGAACCGAGTCCTTACGCTTCCTAGCCACCATGCGACCTGACGAGCGCGAATTTCTCAAACAGGTCCTCGAGAAAGTCGACGACCTTCCCGAGGGCCTGGGCGAGCGCCTCTTGAGCCTCGTCGCCGAAGCGCCAGGGGAGCGCGCCGACGCGATCCGGCGGGCGATCGAGGAGCACTCCCGTGACTGAGAAACTTCACCGTCTGACGATGCGCTCCTTCCGCGGAGTGCCCGACACGATGGAGGTGGACTTCGGAGAGGGGCAGAGCCTCGCGGTCTACGGCGACAACGGGACCGGCAAGAGCACCATCGCCGACGCCCTCGAATGGTACTTTCGTTCGAGTCATCGAGAGAGCGCTCGAGAAGGAGCCGTCTCGCCGTTACGCTTCGGCCGGTGAGCTGGTCTCCGATCTGAAGGGAATCGCGGCGGAGAAGCCTGGCCGGACGAAGCGTTTCTCGATCGCCGTCCTTCCTTTCAGCGACCTGAGCCCGGAGCGGGATCAGGACTACTTCTGTCAGGGGCTCGCGGAGGAGCTCATCAATACCCTCGCCGCCGTACGCGGGCTTCGGGTCCTGGCGCGAACTTCGGCATTTGCGATTCAGGGGCAAGGGCTCGACGTGCGGGAGATCGGCCGGCGCTTGCGGGTCGATACCGTCCTCGAGGGGAGCGTTCGCAAGTCCGGGACCCGGCTTCGCATCTCGACCCAGCTCGTCGACGCCGTCGAGGGCTATCAGCTCTGGTCGAAGAAATTCGATCGGGATCTCGACGACGTGTTCTCGGTGCAGGACGAGATCGCGGAGACGGTGGCGGCCGAGCTCCAGTCGGAGCTCGGCTTCGCGAAAGAGAGGAGCGACGCCCGCCGGGCCTCGAACCTCGAAGCGTACGACGCCTACCTCCGCGGACTCTTCGCGATGAACCGCTGGACCGAGGACTGGGTCGAGCGCGCGATGGGCTCGTTCGAGGAGGCCGTTCGGAGGGACCCGGGCTATGCCCTCGCGCACGCCGGGATCGCGGAGTGCCTGGTGTGGTTCTATTCGGGCATCGGAATCCGCTCGGCGGTGGAGACGATCCCGAGGGCGCGAGAGGCCGCGGCGAATGCACTGGCTCTAGGAGCGGAGCTTCCCGAGCCGCACAAGGTACTCGGTCTCATCGCGATGAGCCACGACTGGGATCGAAGGGCGGCGGAGGCGAGCCTCGCTCGGGCCATCGAGCTCAACCCGAGCTCCGCCGACGCGCGCGTGTGGAACGCCTGGAGGCTCTCGCTTCTGGAGGGGAGCTATGAAGAGGCGCTTCTGGAGCTCCGGGTAGCCGAGGAGCTCGACCCGCTGGACCTGAAGATCAAGACCCAGGTCGGATACGTCTACTACTTCCTTCGAGAGCTCGAGCGCGCCGAGGCCCAGTTCCGAAAGGTGTTGGCCATCGACCTGCACTTCGCCTTCGGCCACTACGCGCTCGGCGACGTCCACGCGCAACAGGGAAGATACGACGAGGCGCTTTCCCATCTCGACGAGTCCGTGCGCCTGGGCGGAACCTCGGTGAATCACCTGGCCATCCTCTCCTACGTGAATGGACTCGCGGGGCGGACCGACGAAGCGCGAAGGCTGCTCCTCGAGATCGAAACCCGCGCCGCTCGGGGATACGCGTCGCCCATCTGGAGCGCTCTCGCGCATCTGGGTCTCTCGGAGGTCGACGCCGCGTTCGAATGGCTCGACCGCGCCTTCGAGGAGCGGGACGGCTCGCTCATCCTGGTCACAGCGTCTCCGGAGTTCGATCCCCTGCGGGGCGACCCGCGATTCCGGGCGCTACTCGAGCGCATGGGTCTCGGGCACCGTGCAGTCTGATCAGAAGGGCCAGATCCGCGGCGCGAGCGTCACCGTGATTACCCACACGATGAGGTTGAGGATCCCCCCGAAGCGGACGTAGTCGCTGAAGCGGTAGCCCCCGGGCCCGTAGACCATGAGATTCGTCTGGTAGCCGATGGGAGTCGCGAACCCGCACGAAGCGGCGACGGTGATGGACATGATGAAAGGCATGGGGTCGGCGCCGATCGAGCGGGCGGTCGCGAGCGCGATGGGAAACATCAGAACCGCCGCGGTGTTGTTCGAGAGAACCTCGGTGAAAATCATGGTGACTCCGTAAAGCGCCACGAGGACGACTTGGGGGTTCGTCCCGGCCAGCGCGACCACGCCATCGGCGATGGCGCGGTCGGCGCCGGTCTTCTGGAGCGCGGCGCCGAGGCCGATGGAGGCGGCGATCGTAAGGAGCACCTGCCAGTCCAGACTTCGCCTGGCGGCGGCGTGCGAACAGCAGCGGGTGAGGATCATGAGCGCCGCGGCGGCAAGGGCGACCGTGACTTCGCTTCGTAGCGAGAAGCTCAGGCCGAAAACCATGGCGCCTAGGATCCCGAGCGCGACATAGCCGCGTTCGTGCCGCACGGGATGCGAGCCCTCCACCGGGCTCACGAGGAAGAAGTCGCGGGAGTTGCGCTGCTGGTCGACGAACGACGGATGAGTCGCGAGGAGCAGGGTATCGCCCGGAAGGAGGACGATGTCTCCGATCTTCTTCTGGATGCGCTCGCCGCTCCGGGCGACGGCGATGACCGCGGCCCCGTAGAGCGAACGGAAGCGGCCCTCGCGGACGCTCTTGCCGGCGACAGGGCAGGTGTCGGAGACGACCGCTTCCACCAGGCACCGGTCTCCCGATGGAGCGTCGACCTTGAACACCTGGTTCGTCGCCGGCATCAACCCGCGGATTTTCTGAAGCTCCACCACCGACTCCACGATCCCGACGAAGATGAGCCGGTCGCCTCCCTGGAGTCTCGTCTCCGGTCCGACGGCGGTGAGGATCTGCTCGTTGCGGTCGATCTCCATGAGGTACATGCCCGAGAGGTGGCGGAGGCCCGCCTCTTCGATGGTCTTTCCCGCGAGAGAGCTTCCCTGCTGCACCATCATCTCGACGGTGTAAGCCCGGGGGTCCTCGAGCCGATTCAGAGCGGGCTTCCGGTCGGGAAGGAGAAAGCGGCTCGCGGCGAGCATGTACCCGATGCCCGCGAGCGCCGCCGGGACTCCGATCGAAGCGAGCTCGAACATTTCCATGGGCCGGCCGAGCTGGGTCAGCATGAGCCCGCTCACGATCACGTTGGTGCTGGTCCCGATCTTGGTCGTGAGGCCCCCGAGAATGGTGGCGAAGCTCAAAGGCATCAGGAGCTTCGATGGCGAGAGGGACATTTTCTTAGACCAGTCCGTCACCACCGGAAGGAGCATGGCGACCAGAGGGGTGTTGTTCATGAAGGCGGAAAGGCTCGCGACCGGGAGCATCATCCGCAGCTGGGCCTTCACCACGGAGCGCGGCCGGCCGAACACCCGCTCGGTGACCAGGTGAAGGGCCCCGGTCTCGCGGATCCCGGCGGCGACGATGAAAAGCGCCGCGACCGTGATCATCGCCGGCTCGGCCATGCCCGCGAGAGCCTCGCGAGGCGAAACGATGCCGACGATCATGAGGAGCGTGAGTCCTCCAAGCATGGCGAAGTCGGCGGAGACGTTCGTCGTCGCCAAAAGCGCCAGAATCGAGAGGAGGACGCTTACGGTCACCCAGGCTTCGAAACCCATGACCGCCTATTTTGCCTCACGAATCCTGGCTTGACACTCACTTAACGATAGCGTTAATATTTGCGTTGCAGCAGGAGTAACCGAACATGTTAACAAGCGCGAAGAACCCGCCCGAGGGGTATCAACGCATCATTCCCTATCTTGGGTACCGCGATTGCCCGAAAGCGCTCGACTTCCTTCGTGACGCCTTCGGCTTCGAGGAGCGGTTCCGCATGCCGATGCCCGACGGAAGGATCGGCCATGCGGAGATGGTGCTGGTGGACAACGTGATCTTTCTGGCGACGGCCTGGGAGGAAGCGGGCCAGCTCAGCCCTCTCGACCTCGGGGGCGTTCATACGCTGATTCATTGCTACGTCGACGACGTCGACGCGCACTATCGCACCGCCAGGGACGCGGGTGCCATCCTCATCGCCGAGCCCGAGGACCAGTTCCACGGCGCCCGCAGCTATCGGGCTCTCGATCCCGAGGGACACCGCTGGATTTTCGCGACCCAGGTGAAGGAGGCCCCCGAATGATGGCAGCTGGTGTCGACGGGACCCTCGCGGCGCTCGCGGACCCCACGAGGCGCGGTGTGGTGGATCTCTTGCGCCGCCGGCCCCGGGCGGCGGGCGAGCTCGCGGCCGCTCTCGAGGTGAGCGCTCCGGCTCTGAGCCGCCACCTTCGCGTCTTACGAAAGCGCGGCCTCATCGAGGAGGAGCGCGACGAAAGCGACTTTCGGCTGCGCATCTACCGGCTTCGGGCCGAGCCCTTCGCCGAGCTCCAGGACTGGCTCCGACAGGTCGAGGGCTTCTGGGGTGAGCAGCTCGGCGCGTTCCAGAAGCACGTCGAGCGCAAGAAGAAGGGGAGCCGCAAATGAAGGGGACCGACAGCGTCACCGTGACGACCCTCCTCAGCGTCGAGCCCGGCGCCGCGTTTCGCCTCTTCACCGACGAGGTCGACCTCTGGTGGAGACGGGGTCCGCGCTATCGCCCGGAGGTCAGGGGCGAGGGCACGATGCGATTCGAGCCAGGTGTCGGCGGCCGTCTCGTCGAGGTCTACGACGAAGCGAAAGGCGATGCTTTCGAGATTGGCCGCATTCTGGTCTGGGAGCCCGGAGAGCGCCTCGTCTTCGACTGGCGGGCGCGAAACTTCGAGCCCGGCGATACGACGGTGGTCGAGGTCCGATTCGAAAGGACGAACGAGGGCACGCGCGTGACCCTCGAGCATCGCGGCTGGGATTCGATCCCGGCCGGCCATCCCGCGCGCCACGGATGGAAGGGAGAGGCATTCTCTTCGATGATCGGCCTCCGGTGGGCGGATCTCCTGGTTTCCTTACGCAACCGTGCTGGAGACAAGGCCGCGTGACAGGTACAGAGCGTGCCTGCTGTGCTACGCTTCGCGTTCCCCATGCGAAAAGCGCTTGTCGTCATCGGATCGGCCCTCGCGCTCCTTCTCGCGCTCCTCGTCGCACGGGCCGCTCTCTTTCGGCCCCAGCCCGTCGCGGTCGAGCCCGTCGCGGCGCCCGAGGTCGACGCCCAATCCGCGGCGCTTCACCTCGCGCAGGCTCTGCGTTTTCCGACGATCTCGCACGAGGACCCGGCCGCGTTCGACTCCCGAATGTTCTCTCTTCTCCACGCCTACCTCCGTCAGTCGTATCCGAGAGCTCATTCCGAGCTCGAGCTCGAGGTCGTCGGACCCGCGAGTCTCCTGTATACCTGGAAAGGCGAGGAGCCCGGTCTTCCGCCCGTCGTCCTCATGGCCCACCAGGACGTGGTTCCGATCGAGCCCGGGACCGAAGAGGAGTGGAGCCATCGCCCGTTTGGGGGGGAGCTCGCCGACGGGTACATCTGGGGCCGCGGGGCGATGGACGACAAGGGATCGCTCATCGGGATCCTGGAAGCGGTCGAGGCGCTCCTCGCGCGCGGGTTTCGCCCGAAGCGCACGGTCTATCTCGTGCTCGGTCATGACGAAGAGGTCGGAGGTGAAGCCGGTGCCGCCGCGGCCGCGGAGCTGCTGAAGAGCCGTGGAGCTCGGCCGTTTCTCGTTCTCGATGAAGGCGGCGCCATCGTCGAAGGATTTCTGCCCGGACTCGATAGGCCGCTCGCGGTGGTAGGCGTTGCCGAAAAGGGAGCCGCGAGCTTCGATATCGAGGTCAAGGCGGAGGGCGGGCATTCCTCCATGCCTCCCCGCCAGACAGCGATCGGCATCTTGAGCCGCGCGCTCGTTCGCCTCGAGGACAACCCCCTTCCGGGAGGAATTCAGGGACCGTTTCGCGACATGCTCCTGACCGTCGGCAGGGAGATGCCGTTCTCCCGCCGTCTCGTGCTCGCGAACCTCTGGCTCTTCGGGCCGCTCGTGGAACGGCAACTCTCGCGCGTCCCCGCGGCCGACTCCATGATGCGCACTTCGACCGCGGTCACGATCGTCGAGGGCGGCGTAAAGGAAAACGTCCTTCCGTCGAGGGCAACGGCGGTCGTGAACTTCCGCATCGCCCCCGGAGACACAGTCGAAGGCGTCCTCGATCACGCGCGGCGGGTGATTGCCGATCCGCGGGTGAGTGTCGTCGAAGCGTGGGAAACCCGCGAGCCCTCTCCCGTCTCGCCCACCGACTCCGAGGGGTATCGTCTGATCGAGCGAACCATCCGGCAGATCTTCCCCGAGGCCATCGTCGCGCCTTACCTTCTTCCGGGCGGGACGGATTCGCGCCACTTCACCGCTTTGACAAGGGACGTCTACCGGTTCGGCGCCATCCGCGTCGGGAGCGACGACCTTCGACGGACCCACGGAACGAACGAGCGGCTCTCGGTGGACGTGCTGGTGCAGATGGTCGCTTTCTACATGCAGCTTCTCATGGGCGTCTGAGCGCCAATGAAGCAGTATCGATCGAGCTCGAAGAGGTCGCGCCCGGAGGATCGAGAAAACGTTACCGAGGTCGTGCGTAACGCGATACGAAAGGCGCTCCGGGATCTGGAGGAGGCACGAACTGCCGAGGCCTATCGACGAACGCCCGATGCGGCAGAGGATGCCTATTTCGACCCGAGGGTATGGGAGCGGGTCGGGCGCAGACAGTCCCGGCGGCCGAAGAAGTAGCCTAGCCTGCCTAGGTGCTGGGCTGCGTCTCGGTGGGTGCCTCTTCGACTGCCGGCGGCGCGGGCTCCTCGATGCTTTCGGCAAGCGACTTCAGGCCGGCGAGACCTTCTTCCATCTGCGGCCCCAGCTGCGGTTTTGTGTCCAGCTCCAACGCATTCCGGAGCTCGCGAATGGCATCGTCGTAGCGACGAGCGTAAGAGAGGATCTGGCCCAGCCGGGCCAGGGAGTTGACAGGGAGCGGGTCCAGCTCGACCGCTTTCCTACCCTCGGAAATCGCCTCGTCGAATCGACCGAGCGCCACCAGGTACATGGAATACAACTGGTGGGATTTGGCGTAATTCGGGTTGAGCTCGATCGCTCGCTGGGATTTCGCGAGTCGGCGTCTCGGCGTCAGCCATGGAGGGATCGAGCCGGAGCTTGGCAAGCCCGAAATCGAGGAAGATGGCGAGCCGAGTTTTGCTATGATTGAGCTGTGAACACAGCCCAAGGTATCCTGGACGAACTCCTCGAGCCGGTGGGCGCGTGTCTTACGCCTGAGGTGGCCGAACAGCTCACGAAGCTCCGAGCACCCGAATCGGTCAAGGTGCGAATCGAAGAGCTTGCCGAAGCAGGAACTCTCTCGGACGCGGAGCGTGAGGAGTTCGCGGCACTCGTGTCGATGGGTAATTTCATCGCGATCCTTCAGTCCAAGGCTCGTAAGCTTCTCAAGAACCGCCCCGCCTGATGGATTCCGCCCTGCGGCTGCTGGTCCGCACGCGGGCGGGCAATCGCTGCGAGTACTGTCGCATTCATCAAGACCAAGACCCGTTCTTCACCTTTCCAGTCGATCACATCATCGCTCGGCAGCACAGAGGCTTGACGGCGCCGATAATCTTTGTCTCAGTTGCTTCCGATGCAATTTGCACAAAGGACCCAATATCGCGAGTCTCGACCCGGAGACCGGAGACCTCGTTAGACTTTTTCATCCGCGACGAGATGATTGGTCCGAGCACTTCGAGTGGCACGGGCCGCTTCTTATCGGACTCACCGCCGTCGGCCGCGCCACAGTCGCTCTTCTCCAGATCAACCACCCCGACTATGCCTTACTGCGGCAATACTTGATCGACGAAGGTAGCCCTTGAAGCGCTACCGTTCGGCACGTATGTACGCTACCGTTTGGCACTGCCTTACGCTACCGTTTGGCTCGTCCCGGCTTCGGTTCCTGCACCTTTGGCTGCGGGAAGCTTCAGGCGAACTTCGCCGTCACTCACTGGGCGGCAGAGGATTGATCCGGAGTCCCTTTCTGTAAACGGCATTGATCTTCGATGGTGTTCGCGATGTTCTCGAGCGGGCTCTGGTCGAGGACGAGAAAATCCGCGCTCTTGCCTGGAGCGAGCGTCCCGAGGTCGTCGAGTCCGAGGATCTGCGCCCCGACGCTCGTGCCCGCGGCTATCGCTTCGCCCGGGG
>CAZKNR010000175.1:0-2350 GCA_964553925.1 uncultured Acidobacteriota bacterium | reverse complement strand
ACCTCGAGCCGGAGCCAGCCGTTCTCGCGCCACCCGCGCACGTCGACTCGACCGCCGCCGGCGCGCCGAGAGACGCCGTGGCGGATGGCGTTTTCGACCAGCGGCTGAAGCAGCAGGTTCGGCACCCGGGCGTCGAGGATGCCCGGGTCGATCTCGAAGCTCACCCTGAGTCGATCGGCGAAGCGGGTCTTCTCGATCTCGAGGTACCGGTCGAGAAGCGAGAGCTCCTCGCGAAGGCTCACCTCGTGCGGGGCGTCAGCCCGGAGGCTCTCGCGCAGGAGCGAGGCGAGCTGGGAGAGCATGCGATCGGCGGCCTCGGGGTCGGTCTCGATGAGAGTGGAGATCGCGTTCAGAGCATTGAAAAGGAAGTGCGGCTGCAGCTGCATCTTCAGCCGGTGAAGCTGCGACTGCGCGAGCTCCGCCTCGAGCTGTGTCGCACGGAGCTCCCGCTCACGGAAGCGGTCGTAATAATGAAGAGCGTGGGTCGCGCCCACGAGGGCCCAGTAGATGAGGAGGTTCCACTGCATGTGGACGGCGTAGACCGCGCGGAGCGGCTCGACGGGAATGTGGCTCGCCCGGGTCACGAGCACGAGGACCGCGAGATGCGCGAACGAGACCAGAAGGCAGGCGGGAAGTTGGAGCTGGAGGCTCACGAGAAAGTCGGTCCCCTCTTTCAGGAAGAGCCGGCTGAGCCAAACGACCAAAGGCGCCAGCGCCGCCCAGGCGTACCAGTTAGGAGAACGACCAGGCGAGGGCCTCGGACCACGAGCCGCTCCCGCCGAGAACGCGGGTGTTGATGAGATGGATCTGGACCCCGAAGAGAAGCGCGAGCGCGGTCCAGCAGCCGAGGATGAGCCAGAATCGGGCTTTCCGCTTGGGCGCTATCGGGTGCCATGATACATGCGAATGCTCGGCCTCACGTAGAATGGCGCTGGTCTCGCGAGAAGGACTCTATAATGGGCCAGTTCGCAAACCGGAAGGAGGCACCATGCGCTCTTTTCTAGCTGCTATTGCTTTCGTTTTGGTGACCTCCACTGCTGACGCCGCGACGCTGTACCGGGCCATGTTCGTGCGAGCCGCCCCCGGGAGGCTCCTGGACATCATCGCGCTCTACAAGGAGAGAGTTCCCGCTTTCGAAGCCGCGGGCGACGAGCCTCCTTTGTGGATGCGTCACCGCTTGGGTGACCAGTGGGATCTCATGCTCCTCTTTCCCATGGAGAGCTTCACCGAGTATTTTTCCAAGGAGCGCGTGGCTCGTCGCGCCACCGCCGCTCAAGAGCACGGCCTTCCCACTCCCAGCGACTTCAGGCAGATGGTCCGCGAACGGATGGCCTGGCATGAAGAAGTCTTCGTCGAGGGCCCCTCGGTCGAAGACCTCAAAAAAGCGTTCGAGGGGGCCGGGCTCTTCCACGTCGAGATGTTCATGGCGCTCGCCGGTAAGCAAGCCGAGCTGCGGCGGGAGCGCGAGATGGAAAACGCGTTTCTCGAGAAGATCGGCCGCCCGAAGCGCCTCATCTTCACCCACGTCGAGGGAGCGGGCTGGGATCTCTTCACCATCGGGGTCTTTCGGGACCTCAAGCACTTTGCCGAAAGCGGTGACATTCCGCGCGAGAAACTGGAAACGGCGGCGCGCGCCGCGGGCTTCCTGGGAGTGGACGGCATCGGTCCGTTCCTGAGGACCCTCATCGCCACGCACCACGACACGCTGGCGGATGCTGTGAAGTAGGGAGATCTCAGAATCGAAACAGGCGGGTGAATTTGACGACCAGGCTCCGGTTCTGGAGCAGGGGGAAACCCGACCCTTCCGTGTAGCGCCCGTCGGTGTACACCACGAACAGATCGCTCCCCGCCTCGTATTCCCAGCGGAAGCGCACGTTGGTCGCGAGCGAATCGCTGCTGGAGTTGTATTACAAGAGCGCCCCCACGAAAATGCGCGGGGAGAGCGAAAAATTGACCCGGGTGCTCACAAGCTTCGTGGTAAAGCGGCCCTGGGGGAGGTCGGACGGCCACGAGAACCTGACGGCGTCTCTGCCGAGGACGACCGAAGAGCTCGAATCCCTTACTGCCGTGAGCGAGCAACGGCGCTAACCTCAGCGTCATGAAACGCACGAATCTCGCGAACGTCGCCGCGCTCTTCGTCCTCGCGACCGCTTCCGCCGCGGGCGCCTCTCCTTTCCGTGTCGGAGAGCCCGTTCCCCGATTGCGGCTTCCCTCGATCGCCGACGGGAGTCCGCTCTCTCTCGCCGACTTCCGCGGCGAGAAGCTCGTGCTCCACGTCTGGGCCTCCTGGTGAGCGGGCTGCCGCAAGCACGTGCCCGGGTGGCACGAGAAGACGAAAGCGCTCCAGAAA
>CAZKNR010000174.1:0-3044 GCA_964553925.1 uncultured Acidobacteriota bacterium | reverse complement strand
TTTCTGGAGCGCTTTCGTCTTCTCGTGCCACCCGGGCACGTGCTTGCGGCAGCCCGCTCACCAGGAGGCCCAGACGTGGAGCACGAGCTTCTCGCCGCGGAAGTCGGCGAGAGAGAGCGGACTCCCGTCGGCGATCGAGGGGAGCCGCAATCGGGGAACGGGCTCTCCGACACGGAAAGGAGAGGCGCCTGCGGCGGAAGCGGTCGCGAGGACGAAGAGCGCGGCGACGTTCGCGAGATTCGTGCGTTTCATGACGCTGAGGTTAGCGCCGTTGCTCGCTCACGGCAATAAGGGATTCGAGCTCTTCGGTCGTCCTCGGCAGAGACGCCGTCAGGTTCTCGTGGCCGTCCGCGGTTACAAGAACGACGTCTTCGATGAAAACGGCGAGCTCTTCATCGTGATTGTAGTACCACGGCTCCACGGTGAAGACCATGCCGGGCTCGAGCGGCGCATCGGCGAGCGCGGGGTCGCCCGAGGACAGGCCGATGTGATGCCCGTAGAATCCGCCGGCCTGCATGTAGGACCGCTCTTCCTCCGGGATCTTCGCGAGAGCGACGTTCTTGAGTTCGGCGAACGTGGCGCCGGGACGTATGGCGGCGAGGATCGCGTCCGAGACCGAGGTGATCATCTCGAGCTTCTCTTTCTGCTTCTTCGTGAACCTGCCGGAGACGGGAAAGGTGCGCCCGACGTCGCTCACGTAGTAGTCGAGCTCGGCGCCGACGTCGAACACGACGAGCTCGCCGTCGCGCAGGACCCGGTTGCGGCGGTCGTAGTTGGCGGCGAGGATGCGCCAGGGCCACAGGGAGTTGGGCCCCGACTTGATGATGGAAGCGAAAGGGAGCCGCTGAGATCCCCCTCTCTTGAACGCAGCTTCGAGCTCGGCCTCGAGAGTCCGCTCGTCGACGCCGTCGCGGACGAACCCCGCCGCCTGCCGGATGGCGGTCGTCGTCAGGGCAGAGACGCGGCGCATGGCTTCGATCTCTTCGGGACCGTGCACCATTCTGAGCCGGGCTACGTCCTCGTAAGCGTTCTCGATTCGTCCCTTTGGATACTCGCGCTGCACATGGAACGTGAGCGCCTCGGAAGCGGTCCAGCCGGTGACGAAGTCCGGCGTGACGGTTGGGATCGAGCCCGGACGACCGAAGTTCACTCGCAGACGCTTGCCTTCGGAAACCCACCCATCGACCGCTCTCGCAAGCTCGGAGAACGTCCGCACGTCGGCGATGCCCGATGTCTCCGCGAGGTCGGGATCCGCTCCCTGAAGCCGGCCGGGAAAGTCGTTCGGACGCGACGGGTTCTCGTAGCGGGTGTCGCGCGGCGGGGTAAAGAGGATAGCGGTTCCGGCGTCGGCGTCGAGAACCAGCATGGAGTCCGCGAGCTCGAGCCCGGCAAAATAGAGGAAGTCGTCGACCTGGCGGAACGTGAACCCATCCGAGACGCCGTAGCGGCCCGGGACGAGGAAGACTCCCCCTCCCGAGAGGCGCAGCCGGGCGATCATTTTTTCCCGTCGAGCGCGGTAGACCTCCGTCGAGAACGGCATCCCGGTCCACTCGAAGAATCGCTGCTCGCGAGGGGCGGACGAGGCCTGGGCCGAAAACGTCCCGCCGGCGGGTAGGAGAGCGAAAGAGACGATCCACGATTCGATCAATCTTTGACACCTCAACATTATTAAAGCACAGCGTCGGTCTCCCGATGGGAAACCCCACGGTCCGACGCAGAACCTTTCCACCCACTGTTGTTTCCAAGGGATTTGGTTCCCTGGGGGCCCATCTACACCGTCTCGTCCCTGGTGACGAATCTCGGAGGAGGCAAGGACGTCACGAGCGACGTGCCACAGCGCTCGGCTCCGCCCCCGCGCCCGGCGTGACGCGGAGGGTTGCTTTGGCCCACGCTTCGCTGTAGAACGCTTCTGTGAGGACGGTAAGCGCCAAACCGCGCAAGGGAGAGGAGCGTCCGCGGAGCTTCCTCGATGACTTGACCCTCCTCATCCACATCGCGAAGCTCGGGCTCAACTATCTGCTCGTTGGGCATCTGATTCGAAGGAAGTTTCGCGAGCTGCAGCGCGCGGGAGCGAAGTTTTACGTGGACGAGGCTCCATCGCCGAGACCGAGGGGCTGACGCCCGTGCGCTTCAAGCTTCGCGACGACATACCGCGCGGGACCACCTTCGCCTACCGGAGCCCGCCTCGCTCGGGAAACGAGATCAACGGGCTCGGCGAGACTGGCTTCCGTCGCGCCGCGCACGTCTTCCACAACGACGGCACCGACTCTCTTCCCTGGGACGCCCTCGACCGCCTGTTCTCCTACGTCAACAGCTGGAAGGCCGTCCTGTACATCATGAAGAACATCTGGAACCTCCGGAAATCGACGGGACCGGCGGCACTTGTCCAAAGGGCGGTCTCCGATCCCGCCGCGATGACCCGGGAGGTGAAAGCCCGCGCTCGGGCGCTCGGGGCCGACCTCGTGGGCGTCACCCCTTTGAAGCCGGAGCACGTTTACGCGGGCCATGAGGCGTCCTACCGGTTCGCGATCTCGATCGGCGTTCCGATGAACCGCGAGCGGATGAGGAACGTCCCCGACGACGCTTCGGCGGGAGAGGTGATGCGGGTCTACGCGCGGATCGGAGAGATCGCTTCGACGCTCTCTGAGGAAATTCGCCGGATGGGATGGCCCGCCCGCGCCTACGGCAACCCGAACAGCGGCGATCTCCTCCAGATACCGATCGCCATCGACTGCGGTTTTGGCGAGCTCGGAAAGCATGGCTCGCTCATCTCGCGCGACCACGGCTCGAACTTCCGTCTGGGGTGTGTCGTGACCGACCTCCCGCTCGCGGTCGAGGACGCCCCCGTCGATATCGGCGTCGACGACCTGTGCACGAAATGCACGGCTTGCGTCAGGGCTTGCCTCACTCCAGAGTCGTCGTCGAGGAGTCTTCGCGAAGCGAGCCCGAACCGGCGGAACTCTCGCCGGGCTCGAGGCCAGGTGGGCTCGGCTACCCATCTTCCCGGAGACCGGTGCCGCGCCGAGGCCGGCGGCGCGGACTCG
>CAZKNR010000173.1:0-8299 GCA_964553925.1 uncultured Acidobacteriota bacterium | reverse complement strand
GGGACTCCACCTGGCCCTCGACCCGCGCATTCCCGACGAGCTCGAGAGGTTCGCGCTCGAGCTCGAGGGTCTCCAGAAGGGCGCCCGGGTCGAGTGGTGGATCGACGACAAGCCGTTCGCCGAGTCGACGGAAGACAACGGCAGATCGTTGTGGCCCCCGAGCCGGGGCCGGCACGTGGCGAAAGCCCGCGTGTGGAAGTCCGAAGAGGACCCCCCGACCTGGACCGAGCCCGTGGGATTCCGCGTCAAGTAAGCTCTTCAGATGGGCGGCATCGTTCGCAGCAACGGCTGCGGGCGGGGAGCGCCCTCGTCGAAGCTCTCCCCCGATTTCTGCCCGTCGGCGATTAAGCTTCCAGGGATGACCTCGATCCACCCGTGAGCGGTCGCAGACGCGAGATAGCGGCGTCCCTCTTCGAGGCGGAAGCCGCGGGCGCCGTCTCCTGAAACGCGAGTTCCGTCGACCCAACGGGGAACGGTTTCGGTCACGTCGAGAATACGGGCCGGGCCGCGCCCGGTGACGAATGCCGTGCCCGATACGAACACTGGCAAATGACCAAAACGCGTTGCGCGCCGGTTCGCGTACCTGTCAGGGCGACCGCGTTCTATCGCTCGCATCGCTCGATTTCAACTCGAGGGTGGTCACAAAAATCACGCTTTGCCGCACGAGAGACGCACGATCGCTTGACAGGGACGCTCCCCAGCGGTTAAATCGCACGAGCCAGACGGGGGGGCCAGGCCATGGACAAGCACGCATCCACGGGTTGGGGCGGAGGACGATTCGTCGCGCTGCTCCCAGCAATCGCTGCGGTCGCATTTACCTACCGGGCATGGGGGCAGGCGCTGCCCGAGGACCCCGCCCCCTCGCCCGACGAACTTTGGCAGGACCTGGGCGAAATCGAGTTTCCCGAGCGCTACAGTCCGCCCACGGCCTTCGTGGCGCTCAGCCTCGATGAGGCACTCCTCGGCCAACTCCTGGCCGATGCTCCGCGCGAGGTGTTCGGCCCGATTCCGCCGCAGACGCAGATCTGGCTACCGCTTGCTACCGGCGGCTTCGCCCAGGTCGCAGTGGCCCAGAGCCAGCTCATGGAGGCGGATCTCGCCAGTCAGTTCCCTCAGATCCGGACTTACGTTTTCACCGGCGAGGGAATCGCTGGCCACTTCGCGCTCGGTCCCGGCGGCGCCTACCTGACGGCGCAGACCGGCACGGGCCTCTGGCGGGTCGAGCCGGTCCCGACCGCGGCCGGCCGCGTCTACGTAAGCTACTTCGACCAGGACCGGACCGACGGCGCCAACGTGATCATTCACGATCCCGAAATGCCCGAGCGCGAGGAGCCGCCGCCGGTCCCCGCGCTCGCGCCCTTATCCCTGCAGGGGTTCGCGCCGCTGGCGCTCGAAGCGGGCACCGAGCTGCGCATCTACCGCCTCGCCGCCTCCACCACCGGCGAGTTCTACCAGGCGCGAGATACCGGAAACGGCCTTCTCGACGTAGTCTTCTCGCTTCTCATCGACATCGCCGGCGCCAATGCCGTGTTCGAACCGGAGGTGAGCGTCCGCCTGATTCTGGCCGCCGCCAGCCTGAACGTGCTCTATGACGATCCGGTCACCGATCCGTTCGTAAACTCGGACGCGCCCTGCGATCTGCGTGAGGACAACCGCGACAACATGAAGCTCGAGCTGAACGACGCCGATTACGACCTGGGGTTTCTATTCGCCACCCGCGGCGGGGGCGGCGCCAATGGCTGCGCCTGGTTCGTGGTCTGCCTGACCACAAACAACACCCTGCATAAGGCACGCGGCGCCGGCCAGATGGGCAATAACGGTCTCAACAGCGCCAGCGGCCTGCTGGCGCACGAGGTCGGGCACCAGCTCGGCGCCCGCCACACTTTCACCGGCCAGGCCGGCGGCTGCACGATGAACGAATTCCTCGCCGGCGACAGCGAAAGCGGCTACGAGCCGGGAAGCGGCACTACCCGCATGTCCTACAACGGCAACTGCGACAGCGACAACGTCGATACTACCGCGGTGTCCGCCGGTTCCTATTTCCACTCGCGCAGCTTCGACGAGATCGTCGACAACGTGTTCTTCGGCGACGGCTCCACTTGCGGCAGCCTGGTGAACACCACCAACGCGCCGCCGGTGGTCGACGCCGGGCTCGATTACACCATTCCGCGGCAGACGCCGTTCACGCTCTCCGGCACGGCGTTCGACGCCGAGCCGCTGACCTTCAATTGGGAGCAGTTCGACCGCGCCTTAACCCAGCGCCCGATCAATACCGACCCCAGCGACGGGCCCATCGTCCGCTCCGTGCCGCCTGGGTCCGACCCCTCGCGAACGATCCCCCGCCTCCCGGACCTGCTCGACGGCGTGACCCGCAAGGGCGAGATCCTGCCGCAGGTCGACCGCGAGCTGAACTTCCGGCTGATCGCCCGAGACAACCTGATGGGCGGCGGAGGTGTCGCCTCTGACAGCATGGGGATCACGGTGCAGGGGGATCCATTCTTCATCATGGCCCCCAACGACGGCGCGCTGGAGGCGGCCTGCCAGGTGCCGCTGACCTGGCAGGTCGGCGGCGGTGCCGTTGCGCTCGAGGTCGAGGCGCTATTCTCGACCGACGGCGGCCTGAACTTCGCAACGCCGCTCATCGGACCCATTGCCAACGACGGCGCCGACGAATTCACCGTGCCGTGTCCGCTCGGCGCCAGCGGCCGGATCAAGCTGCAGGCGACCGACAACATCTTCTTCGACGTCAACGACGAGAACTTGACGGTGTTCAACACGCCGCCAACGGTCGAGGTCGTGACCGCCGGAGGCGCAGTCGATGACAACTGCGAGTTCACGGTCGAATTCACCGGGAGCGCCAGCGACATCTGCGGCCTGATCGCGGCCGACGTCGAGGTCGAGTTCTTCAAGGCCCAGGACAACTTCACTCTGGGCACGCCGACGATGAACGTCGTCCAGGTCAACGCGAATGAAGTGAGCGTGACCGGCAGCGTGGTGGTCTCCGACCTGCTGAGCTCACCGGCGCAGCTTTCGATCCGCGTCACCGCCGGCGACGCCTGCGGCGCGCAGAGCAACGACATCGCCGAAGCGGTGGTCGTCGACGACACCCCACCCGAGATTGCCGTCGCGCTCGACCCGAACACGCTGTGGCCGCCGAACCACAAGTTCCAGCCAATCCAGGCCACCGTTGTCGCCAGCGACAACTGCCCGGGGGTGAGCTTCGCGCTAACCGGGCTCGTCAGCGACGAGCTCGAGAACGGGGCAGGCGACGGCAACACCGCGCCAGACATCGTCGACGCTGAACTGGGCGCGCCCGATCTCACGTTCAGTCTGCGGAGCGAACGCGCCGGCGCCGGCGACGGTCGCGTCTACACCGCCACCTACACCGCGACGGACGGCTCGGAGAACGAGGCGGAGGCCTCGGACACGGTCGAAGTGCCGAAATCGAAGTAGCCGCCCGTCCGATCCTGGGACCTGGATGTCCGAGCCGCGCGGCGGTTCAAGGCACCTCGGCAGTCGCAGACCAGAGCGGGACAGTTCTCGAGGGTGTCCGTCAAAGGAAGCGCACCACGGCCGGGGTTGTCCCTCGCTGCGAGAACCAGAAAAGCCCTTCGTTGACAAGGTCGACCCGCCAGTCGTGACGCTCATAGCCCTCACCGAGAAACGAGACCGATCGGACTTGATGAGTCATTCGGAACGAATCATATTCTTCGCTAATTTCACGGGCAAGCTTTCCCTCTCTGAGAAAAAACCATGGTCTCGAATTGGTACCATCAATAAATCATGGCAATGAAAAAACCGAATGCCCGAGACTGACTATCTCGGCTCGGATCGGACGACCTCGATTTCGACGTGAGACGCGTGGCTTCGGGTCCGGTGGATTCGGTGCGTCTGGGCCTTGTAGTCCGACCCTTGGGCCAGAAAGAGGTTCGGAACGAAGTTCTGGGGGTTGCGGTCGTAGAGAGGGAACCAGGTGCTCTGGACCTGAACCATGATGCGGTGGTCCTTCTGGAAGGTGTAGGCCTGCTGATGAAGATCCACGGTGAAGGGCACGACGGTATTCGCCGGGATTGCCTCCGCTTTCTCGAAGCTCCGGTGGTAGCGCCCTCTCAGAATATCGGATGCGACCATGAGCTCGTAGCCGCGCATCTCCTTTCGGTCCTCTAGCGTTTCCGGGTAGACGTCGATCAGCTTCACCACCCAGTCGGCGTCCGTGCCCGTCGTCGAAGCGAAGAGACGGGCGACCACGTCACCTGCGAGCGTGACCGGCTCGGGCAGCGGCTCGGTCTGCCAGGTGAGAACGTCGGGTCGGTCATCCACGAAACGCTGATCCCGGGTGAGCCAGATGTCCCACTCGACGTAAGAGCCAATGGGCCGCGGCCGGTAGGGAACCGGATGGTTCGGGTCGGACAGGAAGCTGTCTTCGCCTGCCGCCTCCTGGGGCCCGTCGAACGACAGAATCCCCCCTTCGCGAAAGTATAGGCGTCGTTTCACCCCGTCCTTCGGCGGCCAGGAGTCGTAGTCCTTCCACTGATTCACGCCGGCATCGAAAAGCGTCGCTTCCGGGAAGCGTCCCTCGCCCTCATCCTTGAGCCAATGAGCGAACCACCGGGCCTGCAGCTCACGGAAGTCGTCTCCCGTCCGGCGCCCGAACTGAATCGCCCCCAGCGATTCCCCGGAGCCGCTGTACCACTGCCCGTGGTACCAGGGACCGACGACGAGGTAGTTGATCCCGGCGGCGTCGTTCGACTCCATCGCGGCGTAGGAAGCGAGGGGGCCGTATCCATCCTCTTGATCCCACCACCCTCCCACGGTGAGCGAGGGGACGGTCGTCCGACGAAGGTAGCGCTGCACGGCGCGAGCTTTCCACTCCGCGTCGTAGGCGGGATGCTCGGTGAAGCGCTGCCACGTCGGCCACTTGACGGCGCCGACCGTCCGTGCGAGCTCGGCGAGCGTAGAAAAGCCGAGATACCAGTCGAACGTGTCCCAGCGAGCGATCTCGAGCGGCCCGGTTCCCGCGAGGCGCGCCTCCCGGCCGTGAATCCACTCGATGGCGTACGATTGGCGGAACGCGCCCTGATGGAAGAAATCGTCCCCCATCCAGGTGTCGACCATGGGCGCCTGAGGGCTCGCCGCTTTCAACGCCGGATGGGGCTCGACCATCGCCGCGTTCACGAGAAAGCCGGGGTAGGAGATGCCGAGCATCCCGACTCGCCCGTTCACGTTGGCAACGTTCTGCAGCAGCCACTCGATGGTGTCCCAGGTGTCGGTGGCTTCGTCGATGCTCTTCTCATCGCGGCGGTCCCGGGGCGGCCGATTCATCACGAACGTCCCCTCCGACTGGTGTTGGCCGCGGATGTCCTGAAAGGCAAAGACGTAGCCGTCTTCGATGAGCTCCCGGAACGCGAGAGGGACGTCCTCGGTGCCTCCCCACCCATCCGTGCCGTAAGGCGTCCTCGATAGGAGGATGGGGAGAGGGGCTGCCCCGGCGCCCTTCGGCGTCAGAACGACGGTGAAAAGACGCACGCCGTCGCGCATCGGAATCATCACCTCGCGCCGCTCGAACAGACGGTCCAGCTCGGAGCCCGCCTGCTGTGAGGGGAAGGCGGGCGCCCCGCCCGCGAGAACCAGTAGCGCAAAGACCCGAGGAAACCAGCGCTTCATGTCATGCTCCCTTAAGTAATGATTCCGGACCCACGGGAGATTCTAGCTGCCGGAAGTTGGGGATTCGAGTCGAACCTTCAGGCGGAACACCTCACCGCCCAGTAGAGGCTCACGACGGCGATAGCGAGAGAAAGCGGAACCGTGACCGCGGCGTCAAGTAAGCTCTTCAGATGGGCGGCATCGTCCGCAGCAACGGCTGCGGGCGGGGAGCGCCCTCTTCGAAGCTCTCACCCGACTTCTGCCAGTCGGCGATTAAATCCAGAAAGTGATTCGTGCGGTTCCGCGCCAGGTCGCGTTGGTCGTTTCGCTCCCACCAGTAACCAGCATCCGGTGGTGAGTCGTTGTCTCGGTTTATCAAATCGGCATAGCTGCGGCTTGTTCCCTGTCGCGGGCCGCCATAGCCCCGTTCGATCCCTTCCAGCAAGTTTTCGAGAAGCGACATCAAAGTCCGGTACCGTTGCCACCGGTGGCTGTCCCAGGATGGCCGCTCGTTCTGCTCGTCCGGATCGAACCGCTCGGCGAGGCGCCGGCCGGCGTGCCAGCCACGCGCGCTAAGGTCGTCAATCAGCGAGCCCGTCATGGTCATGTTGAGGCCACCCTCTTTCGACTCGTCCAGGAAGACGTGCGCCACGCGGTCCCAGTAGCCGTGCACGCGCATCTGGGCATTGTCGTTCCAGTTGTACATGGTATCGAGGATCGAGAGGAGAAAGTCCCGGAGTCTCTCGACGGGAGCCCACCGATACTGATGGCCGTCGGCGCTGTCCTTGGCCATCCAGACGTTGTCTCCCTGGTTCATCTTCGAGATGCCGCGGCCGCTAAACGGCGACCGAAGGTTGATGCCGAAGGTAGGCCATCGAGGGAGGGGTCGATCGAAAAAATGGATCGGAAAATTGCTGCAGATACCGCCGTCGGAGAACCAGCAGAGAGACGGGACCGGGGCAGCCAGATTCGGGTTGCTTTCGAGCAAGTCCTCGAGACTACCTCCGGTGTCCGGGCGGGATCTCATCAGGTGGCGCCACTCTTGGCGCAGCGCCTGGTTTTGCTCAGTCGACCAGTCAATGGCCCATAGGGGAACCGCACTGATGAGGAGCGGAAAGCTGAGGCTCATTCGGGTGGCGACCACTACCGGCAAACACTCAATCGCCGGCAGTGGCTTCAGACCGTGCCCGCGATCCAGCAACTGGCAAAGAAGCTGCCAGTCGTCCCAGTCGCGCTCCTCAACGCCTTTGCCCTTCGATGGTGGATGGCCCAACATCCATTTCACGACGTGCTCGGGAAAATGGTTGAGGAACACCTCGGGATCGAAGAAGAACGCGTCGGTGTGAAAGGAGGTGTTGAAACTGAGTGGAAGCCGATGGGGCCGGCCGTGCGTGAGATTCGTGGTGAACATCTCCAGGCGTATGCGCTTTAACGGGTCGTAGTCGGTGGGTTCCGTTGGACACTTCGCGTTTCTCGCCAGCAGATGCCCGAAGGAGAGAGGCTCACCGCCGGGATGGCCGGCGAGAGCGTTCAACTCCTCGTCCAGCCAATCGGTGAGCGCCCAGTTGGGTCCCGGGTACTTTCGTTTGAAGGGATCGCGCTCGATCGGTTTGGCGGGGGCGCTCCCAGTTCGGGCCCCGGTACAGAGCCCGAACCCTGTCCCGGTCTCGAGAATCGACGTGGCTTTCTTCCAGAGCGATTGCACCGCCCCTCGAAGAAACAGGACGACTACAACCAAGAGTGCCAGCAGAGTGAGAAGAGCGACGACCGCCGAGCCCATGGTCGAGACCAGATAGGCTCCTCCGGAAGCGATGCCCATAAGCAAGAGAAGACGCGACAAGAACCAAGCCTTGCCTCCAGGCGCTCGCCAGATTTCGCGAAGAGCCGCGAGGGTCCAGCCCAGGAACCCGGGATTCTGTCCACTGGCTCGATGTTTCAAGAAAAACACCAGCAGGTTGAACAGCGGCCGTGTTTTCTGACTCGGCTGGAAGAGTTTCAGAAGGTAATCGTTGCCCGCGAGATAGGCCGGCAGGGACGCCAGTCTGTGGAATCCTCCATCGGCAGAAGCCCGGCCCAGCTCGGCTGCCGCACAGAGAGCCGCCGCAATCGCACCGGCCGACGATCCTCCAACACTGTGGAACTTGTACTTCGTCGCGAGCTCGCAAACGGCGAGCGGGTAGACGACGCCGCTCGTGATCCCGCCCTTCATGACCATGTCGCAGTCCAGCGTCGGGTTCAGGTAGGCGTCGCGTGTGAGGAGGCGCTTCATTTCGGGTCTGTCATCGGCCATTTGGATCTCTCCGATCGGATCAATAGACGTGCGTTATAAACCATTTTTCTGCTTCCGTGCTTGTGACGGTAACGCATGGGGAATGGGCAGCCAAGGGAGGGATGCGGTAGGATCTCACGTCAGCGAGACCCGAATGAAGCGACGGTGGCGTTGGCCGCTTCTGGCCGTGGTGCTGAGCGCTCCCGCCTGGACCCAAACCCAAATCTATCCCGGGCTCACCGAGGATGCCTATGCGGAGTTGCCTGGGGTCCGCCTTTTCTACGTCGATAGCGGCGGCGGCGGAGTCCCGGTCGTTTTTCTTCACTCGGCAACCGGCAGCAGCAGGGTCTGGGAGCACCAGGTGCCTCCCTTCACCGAAGCCGGCTA
>CAZKNR010000172.1:0-10506 GCA_964553925.1 uncultured Acidobacteriota bacterium | reverse complement strand
CGTCGTCGATTGTGCGCGACGAGACGGGCCTAAAAAAGTCCGTGCTATAGAAGAAGTATGACGCACGTCAACCAACTCCAATCGCTTTCGGATGATGAGCTGCTCCGCCATCTCGCGGAGCTCGTGCAGCAGTCGCGGCGGGTCGAAGCCGAGATCGTTGCACATATCGGTGAAGTCGATGAGCGGCGGCTTTTTGCTCGCGAGGCTTGCTCGAGCATGTTCTCGTACTGCATCGAGCGATTGCACCTCTCGGAGCACGAGGCGTATCTGCGCATCACCGCGGCTCGGGCCTCGCGGAAATACCCGACGCTGCTCGCGATGCTGGGTGACGGCCGGCTTCACTTGAGCGGCATCGGGAAGCTTGCGCCGCAGCTCACTGAAGGGAACTGCGAGGAGGTTCTTACTCGCGCGGCTCACAAGTCGAAACGTGAGATCGAGGAGCTCGTGGCTGCGCTGGCACCCAAGCCGGATGTGCCGTCGAGCGTGCGCAAGCTCCCCACAAGGCCGGAGACCGCTCTGAACCTCAAGCTCGGTCTGGACCGAGTAACCGTTCTACACAGAGCGGAGCCCGTTGGGACAGCGCAAGCGGTCGACGCGCGTCCCGCTCCACCGCCTCCACCTGCTCCCCCAGTCGTTCAGCCCCTGGCGCCATCGCGTTACAAGGTGACGTTCACAGCGAGTGCGGAGCTCCACGACAAGCTCGAGCGTCTCGAAGTGCTCATGCAGGAAGACCTGGCGGCAGTCATCGACGCTGCCGTGACCGAGAAGCTCGAGAGGCTCGAGGCCAAACGGTTCGCGGAGACCAAGGCACCGCGGAAGAGTCTCGAGGAGACGGATATTTCGGCGTCGTCGCGGTACATGCCGGCGGCGGTGAAGCGCGTGGTGCGGAAACGGGATCAGGCACAGTGCACCTTCATCGACAAACACGGTCGGCGATGCACCGAGCAGCAAGGGCTCGAGTTCCACCACGACGATCCCTATGGCCGCGGTGGCGACCGAAGTCCATCGAATGTGCGCCTTCTCTGCAAAATGCACAATTCGTATCTCGCGGAGCGGGACTACGGGAAAGACGTGATGGACCAGTATCGGCGGCGCAGCAATGGTGTGTCCGAGTCGGCGCCGGTATATGCCTCAGCCTTCCGTTCTCCTCCCGAGAACGAACTGCGAGTGGCCTCCGTGCCTTGATGCAATCTGCCTCGCCGACCGCGGAAACGTTTACTTCGCCGCGGCGAGGCGGGATTTCATCTCTTCGACCCAGCCTGGGATGACGACGAGGTCGAACGGGCGCAGCTCAATGGGGTCGTTCTGGACCATCACGAAGTGTTGGCCGTCGGGTGCAACGTCGTAATCACCCAGGATGTCTTCGGGCAACTCGAACACTTTCAAAGGCGGTCCTGCAATAAACAAAGGGGACGTGCGGACCGCTGCGGACCATAGGCTGCGACCGCTCCGGAAGAAGATCTCTCGCCCATCGCGCGGCCATCGAGGATGATCCCCGCCTTGCGTGGAAACCTGTTGTCGCCCGCCGGATCCAAAGTAGGCTCGCACGTAGATTTCCGTTCGCCCGGAATCGTCCGACTGATACGCGACCCAGCGGTCATCGGCTGAAAAAGTCGGGCGCCACTCAGAATTCGGCGTCGCGAGCCACGGCTCGGCCACGCTCTTGCCCGTGAGCGCGACGCGCCAGATGTCATAATCTCCTGGCCTCGAGTTGATGGCGAAGAGAACGGCGCTACCATCTGGAGCGACGACTGGCCATTCCGCTAAGACGCCGTTGGGGAACACCTGGGGTGGCTCGCTGCCGTTGACCGTTACCACCAGCAGTCCGCGATCGCGAGGTGAGCTACCGTCAAGTACTAGACGCTCACCATCCGGCATCCACGCCCTGTTGTAAAAACCAGGCCGCGGCGCCCACCCCGAGCTCGTCGAGGTTTCTCCTTTCACGCTGACCCGTGTCCAGGCGCCGGAGCCGACGTCGAATACGAAGGTATCCCAGGCGCCCACGTCGGTTTGCACCGTGACCGCGATGCGCCGGCCGTCGGGCGAGAACAACGGATAGTGGTAAGCCCTCTGCGATGGCGACAGGATCTCTTGCCGGCCCTGCCGGTCGACCGACACGAGCGTCCTCTGGGGGAGGCGGGCCTCGCGCGGCGAGAACAGCACCGTGCCGTCGCGCGCGACGTCGTAGTGGACGACTCCGCTAGTAACGTTAACGATACTGGCACTGCTCCACATGGCGACACCCTCGAGGACGGCGCTGGGCCGACCGCTGAGCTCGAGTCGCCCGGGATCGAAGGGCGCGGCGTAGACGATTCCGTCCCGCCCGAAGACCACGTGCCCGCTTACGTATTTGGGGCAGCCTGCGCTCTCAACGACAATCCGCTTCGTTCCCGTCTCGAGGTCCACGACTGCGACGTCGTGTTTGAAGCTCCCATTCGTCAGCACGTCGAACAGCGCAGATCGGCCTCCGGGGAGAACCTGCGGCCATCGGTGACCGTATTCCCCGGGTTCGAGCTTCGTGATCTCCTCGACCTCACCCCCCTCGGCCGACACGCGCGAGAGTCCCCGACGTCCCGTTGCGAAGAGGATAGTTCCGTCTTCACCCCAGCTTCCGCCGCGGAGCGATGGGGCGTCCGCGAGAGTCACGACGCTGCCATGTTCAAGGTCGATCTTCTTCAACTTGCCCCTTGTGCCAAATCCTACGTAGCGGCCGTCCGGAGAGAAGAACGGGCCAATCGCTTCCTCGGTGCCCGGGAGGGGCCGAGCGTCGAGCTCCAAACGGTCGCGCAGGTAGAGCTGTGACGCGCCGCCGGACGTCGTCCCCACGAAAACCACCTGACGCCCATCGGGCGAGATCGCAAGGCTGGACGCAGAGCCGAAGCCCAGGCTCACACCGCGAGGCAGGGTAAGCTGAGTTCGGGGCAGACGAATCTCGCCGAGGGGCGCGGGGTCTTGGCGAAATATAACGAGCGTTCCGACCGCAATGAGCGCTAGGAGACTCGCGATCGCAACGGCTGCCGTCTTCCATCGGCGACGGGGCGTTCGTCCCGCCGCGAGCGGAACACCCGCCGAGATTTCGACGAGCAAGTCTTTCAGCTCCAGTTTCGTGTCGGCGATGTCTCGCAGGCGCTCTCTCTGTTCCTTGTGAAGACAACGCTTGAGAATCCGTCGAACTGCGCCGGGCGTACCCGAAGGCAGGCTCCCCCAATCCGGCTCGCGCTCCAGCACCGCCGAGAGAGCGTCCGCACGCGTCGCTCCCGGGAAGGCGCGCCGGCCGGTCAACATCTCGAAGAGGATGCATCCGAACGCCCAGACGTCCGTCCGCCGGTTGACCGGCTCTCCCCGCGCCTGCTCCGGGCTCATGTAGGGCGCGGTTCCGATGGCTACGCCGCTTTCCGTCTTCTCTGCTGGCTTCGGCAACGTCGCGAGCGACGATGGAACCCCCTCGTCCGAGCTCCCCTCCGGGTCAAGAGCCTTCGCGAGCCCGAAGTCGAGAACCTTGACGCCTCCCGCGGGAGTGAGCTTGACGTTCGAGGGCTTGAGGTCGCGGTGGAGGATGCCTCGCTCGTGCGCGGCCTCGAGCGCTTCAGCGATGGGAAGCGCGAGCTCGAGAGCGGACTTCAGAGGGACGGGGCCGCGGGAAAGACGCTCGGCCAGAGTTTCGCCCTCGACCACCTCCATCACGAGAACGGGACTGCCTTCGAAGTCGAGGATGTCGTGGAGAGCCGCGATCGACGGATGGTTCAGGGAAGCAAGGAGCCGGGCCTCGTGCTCCAGGCGAGAGCACCTCTCGGCGCTCGAGGCGAGCTCATCGGGAAGGACCTTGAGCGCGACCTCTCGCCCGAGGCGCGTGTCGCGAGCGCGCCACACGACGCCCATTCCGCCGGCGCCGAGCGAACTTAAAACTTCGTACGGACCCAAGCGCTGCCCGGGGCCGAGGCTCATGGAAGGAGAGATTAGAAACTTCACGTTCGTCTTGCAAGCGAAAGCTCGCGCGGAAACGGCTTTAGCGGTAGCATGAAGGCATGGAAGCCTTTGGCTCCCGAGAGCCTTTCCCCGAGATCGACGTCACCCTCCTGGAGCGACGCCTCCGGATGACTCCGACCGAGCGATGGGAAGAGCACCGGCGAGCGCTAGAGCTCGTCACGGAGATCCGTCGTGCCCGAGCCCGCCGACTTTCAGAAACTTCTCAACCTACTGACCGAGACGAAAGTTAAGTTCATCGTCGTCGGGGGGATGGCGATGGTGTCGCATGGGTCCGCCTTCATCACCGCCGACCTCGACATCTGCTACGAACGATCCGAGGTCAATCTCGAAGCTCTGGCCCAAGCACTTCGGCCTCTCCGGCCCTATCTTCGCGGCGCGCCGCCAGGCTTGCCGTTCCACCTCGACGCACCCACGTTGAAAGCGGGGCTCAACTTCACGCTCACGACCGATGCCGGAGACCTCGACATCCTGGGCGAAGTCAAGGGGGTCGGTCGGTACGAAGACGCTCTACCAGGCTCGGTCGAATTCGAGGTCTACGGCCGTGCCATTCGCATCATGGGCTTGGATGACCTCATCCGCGCCAAAGAAGCAGCCGCTCGCGATAAGGATCGAGTCCACTTGAAAGAGCTCCGAGAGCTGAAGAAGCGAGGCGAGAGCTGACCCGCTATAGCCTGCCGGTCCGCATCTCCTCGGCGAGGTAGTCCGTCGCCCGCCAGGAAAGGGCGAGGATGCTGAGCGTCGGGTTTTTCTCCGAGGCGGCGGTGAACGCCGAGCCGTCCACCACGAACAGGTTTTGGACCTCGTGCATCTGGTTGAAGGAGTTGAGGACCGAGGTCTTGGGATCCTTCCCCATCCGGCAGGTCGCATGCTCGTGGATGGCGGAGCCGGGGACGTCGTTTGCCTCTCGATCGATGGGCACGATCTCGGCGCCGAGCGTATGCAGGATCTCCTCGCAGGTGTCGTACATGTGGGCGCGCATCTTCCGCTCGTTCTCGCCGAAGGTGACGTCGACTTTCATCAAGGGAACGCCGTACCGGTCCGTTCGGCTCTCGTCGACGGTGACCCGGTTCTCCGGTCTCGGAAGGACCTCACCGAAGGGATGGAGCGACACCAGCGCCGGGTAGCGCTTCTTCACTTCCGCCTTGAAGCCGGCGCCGAACCCCGGGAGGCGCTGGGCGACGTCGGCGCCCGTGGTCTGCGCTCCCGTGCTCCAGAACTGGATCCCGAAGCCGCGAAGGTAGTCGGGCTTCGGCCGGTCGGGACGATGGTTGAACCTCGGCACGTAGACGTGCTCGCCGCTGATGCCGTCGTCGTTGACGTAGCCGCGCCCGTAGAGCTGCGGGAGGAACGCGCGAACGTGGACCATGATCTGCTCGCAAAAATTACGGCCGAGCTGGTCGGATCCGTTTCCGAGACCGGTCGGGAATCGGGTGGTTCTCGAGTTGAGCAGGATGCGGGTCGAGTCCATCGCCGAGGCCCCGAGAATGATGACGCGGCCGCTCACCTGGCGCTCGGCCCCGCTCTGTCTCTCGAAGTACTGAACCCCCGACGCACGACCCCGATCGTCCACCAGGATGCGGGCGACGACGGCGTTCGAGCGAATCTCGAGATTTCCCGTCGCGAGCGCGAAGGGAATGAGATGGTCGGCGGAGTTGAAGAACGATGCGGTGTCGCACCCCTCGCCGCAGGCGCCGCAGTAGTGGCACGCGGGAAAGCCTCGATGGGGGCGGGTGAAGTTCGCCCGGCGGCCGGCGACGATGGGAATGTGGAGCTTGCCGCAGGCCTTCTGCAGAAAGACCTCGCCGCAGCGCGGGGCAGGCGCCGGCATCAAGAAGCGGCTCCCGGGGAGCACGTCGGAGTCGTCGGTCCCGCCGCTTACGCCAATGAGCGCTTCCACTCGATCGTAGTAGGGAGCAATGTCGGCGTAGCGGATCGGCCAGGGGATTCCCCACCCGTCCCTCTCTGCGGCGGTGAAGTCGAGATCGGACATGCGAAGGCTCACCCGGCCCCAGACGTTCGTCTTTCCTCCGCGGCCCCAGACCCGCGCGAGATCGAAGGGGCGGCCCTCGGGGGTGAGGTAGGGCTGCTCTTTCTTGTCGAGGAAGAACTGCGGCGGCGCGTCTCCCCGCCGCAAACGACCATCGCCCTCGAACGGCAGCACGTGGGTCCAGAATTTCTTGCGGTCGAACACGTCGCCGGCGTCGAGCATGAGGACCTTGACGCCCTTTTGCGTGAGGTTGTAGGCGGCCATCCCGCCCGAGGCGCCGCTCCCGATGACGATCACGTCCGGCATCGTTAGTCTCCAACCTTCCACGAATGATGCTCCGGGTGCTTGCAACCCTCGAACTCCGCGAGAAACGTGTTCCCCTCGAAGCCGAGCTCCTGCCTCATTCCCACTTCCGAGCGGTAGTAGCCGTCGACGGTGAGCCGCTTCACCTCCTGGAAGAATGGGCTCTCGGACATCTCTGTGAGAATCTCTTCCTGCCGACCGGGTTCGAGCTCCGCGAACCGTTTGCCCACTAGAGCCGCGCTCCTCCGATCGAGCGAGAGGAGTCCCTCGCGAAATCGATCGCGGCCCGCGTCCTCACCCTTCGACAGGATGAAATCGATGTACTGGTGGACGAGCGCGCGCCGCGCTCCGGGAGTGTCGGTCTCGGGGAGGATTCGCTCCGCGACCGCGGCTACCGTTTCCACCTCGGAATCCTGGAAGAATCGAGGCTTCCATTCGCCCTCCTGAGGCGGGACCGAAGGATGAAAGCCGGAGAGGAACGGAACCACCGCCGAAGCTCCGAGTCTTCGAATTGCCTCACGCCGGTCCATGGGTTCGCTCATGGGCCGGTAGTATACGCCCGGGACGAGATGCGGGTCGACACGAGGATCGAAGCGGAGACGAGCCAGAACGGCCAGAGCGGCTGGATCAGGATTCCGAGACCGCGGAGAACCACGACGAGGGTGAGGACGAGTAGCCGCATCGTGGAATAGCTCGTGACGAAGGCGCGGTTCGACGACCAGAGGAAAAAGTCGAGGGGGAAGAACACCAGCAGAAGCTCGTTTCGCCGCAGCTCGGGGAGGACGGAGACGAGAGCCGCGACGAGGAGCAGCGCTCCGAGGCTTCCCAGGAGCGTCCCACCGAGCTTTCGAAAAAAACGACGCACTCGGGGACCGAAGAGGAGAGCACCGAGGAAAGCGACCGCCACGAGAATCGAGACCCCGAAAAACGCCACGCGCGCTGACTTCACGGGAGACGGAAACTCCGGCCCCGAGCGCTGGTACACGATCTCGGGTGAAGCCGAAAGCGCCGCGGTCACTCCGTCGCGCAGGACGTCGGGGAGGAACATCGCGGCGTAGGCGTCGATCGGATGGTCCACCCATCGGCCCATGAGAAAGTCGCTCGCGGGCACGAGAAGCGAGCTCGCGCGGGAAAGCCCCTCAGCGCCGTAGTCGCGATAGGTGCCGATACCCTTGAGCCTCACGCGGCGAAGACGGCCTGAAGTCGCTTCGTCGATATGATCCCGAGGACGCGTCGAGCAGTTCTCGAGGAAGTGGTTGTAGACGTAGGCGCGGTTCTCCGGATGCGCGTCACGCTCGAGAGTGCGGGCGAGATTCGACGCCTGCTTTTCAGTCAAAGGAAGAGGCTGACGATAAATCGTCCGATCCTCGAGCTCGAAAGACGCGATCATATCCGGAAGGTCCGAGACCGACACAAAGAACCGCGACCGCCCGCGAACGACTTCCCACCCGAGGCCTACCGGACGCGAGAAATCGGAGGTGCCGTAGTTGTAACAGAGCCCCTCTTCCGGAGCGTCGCCCCCCGAGACGCAGAGCGCGGCATGGCCGAACTTGCTGAACAGATCGTCGCCGGGGCCGATCGTATAGAGGTCGACACGCGTCCCTTCAGCATGAAGGGATTGAGTGCTCGCAAGGATGAGACCCGCGAGCGTCGCGCTCCGCATGCCGCGATATTCTATGCTATCCTCACGAGCCTCATGGATATCGTCGTTCTCTCTCACGACGACGTGACGTCGCTCCTCCCGATTCCCAACTGTATCGAGCTCATGTCCGAGGCGCTCTCGGCGCTCGCGAGAGGCGAGGTCACGAACCCCCTGCGCTCCGTGTTGCGCCCCGAGGGGACCGGTCATTTCTTTGGACTCATGCCCGCCTATCGCGGCGGAGGAAACCCCGCGTACGCCCTCAAAGAGGTCTGTATCTTTCCCGACAATCCGAAACGCGGTCTCGACGCGCATCAAGGGGCGGTCCTCCTTCACTCCGCGGAGAACGGACCGGTCCTCGCGGTCCTGAACGCCTCCGCGATCACCGCCATCCGCACCGCGGCGGTCTCGGGGCTCGCGACACGGCTCCTGGCCCGAGACGACTCGACCGAGCTCGCCATCGTGGGCACCGGAGTCCAGGCGAGGGCGCATCTCGATGCGATGGCGGCGGCGGGGAAGTTCGAGCGCGCGCGCATCGCCGGCCGGACGTTTTCGAAAGCCCAGGCCTTCGTCGCCGAGCATTCGCCCCAATTCAAGTTCCGGTTGGAAGCGGTGGACGGAGCGGAGAATGCGGTTCGCGGCGCCGATGTCATCGTCACCGCCACCAACTCGGCCGAGCCGGTGATTCGCAGAGAGTGGGTGAAGCTCGGGGCCCACATCAATGCCGTCGGCTCGTGCTCCCCCCGGATGCGGGAGCTCGATACCGAGACGGTCGTAGCGTCGACGTTGTTCGTCGACCGGCGGGAGTCTGCCTTGAACGAGGCGGGAGATTACATCATCCCCGCTTCGGAGGGCGCCATCGGCCCCGGGCACATCCGCGCCGAGCTCGGACAGCTTCTCATCGGCGAGGAGCTCGGCCGCAGCTTCCAAGAGGAGATCACCCTCTTCGAATCACAGGGCCTCGCCATCGAGGACCTCGCCGCGGCGCAGTTCCTGTACCGAAAAGCGCTGGAGAAAGGCGCCGGCACCCGCGTCCCCTTCTGATCCAAGAGAAGGGGGATAAGGGGGACAGGAGGAGATAGGGAGATAATCAAAATCAAAATCCCCTTATCTCCTCCTATCTCCCTATCCCCCTTCTTACACTCCTTCTTAGTTCCTCTGCATCGCGCGCGGCAGCGTGGGCACGTTGATCTCGCGGACCGGCAGGTCGATGTCCCCGGGCCTCGCGGGCGCTTCGAGCCCGTCGGTGAGCAAGAGCCCGGCGAGCGCGATCCCGGTCATCCACTGCGTCTCGAGGGCGGCGACGTACTCCGCCTGGAGCTCGAAGAGCCGCGCCTGCGCCTCGAGGATCTGCGGGTAGGACGCGAGCATGAGCCCGTAGCTCTGGAGCCGAAGCTCGTACGCCCTTTGCGCCCGCGGAAGGAGCTCACCCCGGTACCGCTCTACCACGATCCTCGAAGTCTCGTAGACCTCGAAGTGACTCGACGCCCGCTCGCGAAGCACCAGCGCGACGCGCTCGACCTCTCGCTCGGAGCGCTCGAGCTGTGCCTCGGCGGCGGCGACGTTTCCCTGATTGCGGTTGAATAACGGGAGAGGCACACCGACCTCGAGGAAACCTTGCAATCCAACACGAGCCCCTGTCGATTCGAGGATCTCCCGGTTGTCCTGCAATCCCCCTCGAAGCTCGAGGTTGGGAATCGGCTCCCGCCGCGCCCGGGTGAGCTCGGCCCGAGTGCGCGCCACGACTTCATGCGCGATGCGCACGGCCGGGCTTTCCTTGGTCAGACGCTCAAGCACCTGGCTCTCCCCGAGCTCCGCGGGAATGTCTTCCAGGTTTCCTCTAACGGTGCGGGCGGGTAGATCGGGTACACCGACGATCGCCGCGAGCGAGCGCCAGGACTGGCGCAACGTGATCTCTCGGATTCCGACCGTCATCTCGCGGTGCTGCTCCTCGACCTCAACCTGCAGGAGCTCGGCGTCGTCCGCTTGCCCCAGGTTCTCGAGCTCTGCCTCCGTTCGGAGTTTCGCGACCGCGATCGAAAGGCGGTCCCGCTCGAGATCGAGCATCTCCTGCGCCGCGAGCACCCGGTAGAACGCGAGCTTCACCGCGTTCATTACTCGGAGACGCTGCTCCTCCGCTTCCAACTCAGAGATGCGCACGTCGTGGCCCGCGATCTCCCGATTGAGACCGAGCTTCCCCCCGGTAACCAGGGTCTGGGAAACGAAAAACCCGTGCTGGCCGCCTCCGAGCGAGCCTCCGCGGATCTCTTCACCAGCGTAGCCCGCGGTCGGATTCGGGTAGAGTCCCGTTTGTAGCTTTCGGGCTACTCCCGTGCGGATCTCGGCATCCGCCTGGGCGAGAGTCGGGTTGTGCTCGAGGGCGAGCCGCTCGAGCTCGGCGAGCTCGATGAGCGGGGCCCCCGGATTTTCCTGCGACTTCCCCATTCGCGGGAGCTCGGCGGTCAAAGAAGTTGCCTCGGGTGTTGGGTGGTGCTGGTGTTGTCCGCCCGCCGCGGCGCCGGAAAGCATCCCCGAAATCGCAATCGCGAAAGCGCCCCTCACGCCCCTCACGCCTCTCACGCCTCTCACG
>CAZKNR010000171.1:0-7816 GCA_964553925.1 uncultured Acidobacteriota bacterium | reverse complement strand
GGATGACCCGAGGTCACCTGGTGCGAGAGACTCCCTTGCTCGCTCCAGAGAAAGAGCCCGCCCTCGGGCCTGCGCGCGGCGAGGGGATCGAGCGTCGCCTGGTGCACTCCTTTGTAGAAGAGCATGGGCCCGGTGTCCTTTTCCGGCCGCCTCACGAGAACGGGCTCGCGGTTCACCGTCTTCGCCACCCGGGACGACGGGTCGTTCAAGTCTCCGATGAAGATCGCTTCCGTCGGGCAGACCACGACGCAGGCGGGCTCGAGCCCGACGTCGAGGCGGTGCGCGCAAAAGTTGCACTTCTCGGCGGAGTGATCCTCGGGGTTGATGAAGATGGCGTCGTAGGGACAGGCGGCGATGCAGGCCTTGCAGCCGATGCAGATCGCCTTGTCGAAATCGACGATGCCGTCTCCGCGCTGATACATCGCTCCCGTCGGGCAGGCGTCGGCGCAGGGAGGGGCTTCGCACTGATTGCAGCGCGTGACCTGCATCGCGCGCCGTGCCTGGGGGAAGACGCCCACGTCGACGTACTTCACGTACGTGCGGTTGACGGAGAGCGGAACCAGGTTCTCGGATTTGCAGGCGGTAGTGCACGCGTGGCATCCGATGCAGCGCGTCTGGTCGATGACCTTCGCCCACCGCACGGGATCCGAAGCGACGGCCGTAGACATGCCGTTTACGCGGTTCTTTCCACTACGTGAACGAAAACGTCCTTACCGGTCTCGTCCTTCTCGGTCCGCTGCTCCTTGAGCGTCGCGAGCTTCGAGATTTTCGCCCATCCCTGGAAGTCCGCGACCGACCCGGGATCGGTCGCCTGGACCTCGAGGATCTCGCCCACCTGCATGGTGTCGATCATCTTCTTGGCCTTGACGATCGGCACCGGGCATTTGGCTCCGCGCACATCGAGCTTTTTGGTCTCCATGGCTTCCTTTTTCAGTGCTTGCGGCCTTTGGCCGCGCACTCGTTCTTCCCGAGCTCCCACTCGGCGATCTTTTCCGGGGAGGCTTCGAGAGCACCCAGGTTCACGCGGATGATATCGGCGTAAGCGGCGGGAGGCTCGCTCACGCCCCGGCGCATCGCTTCCACGAATTCCTCTTCAGTCTCGATTTGGAGCTCGGGAACGCTCGTTCTCAGGTCGCCCAGTCGGCCCGACACGACGCCATCGGGTCCGATCTCTGAAACGTCGGCGTAGTGCGCGGGAAGGACGACGGTATCCTCCGGGAGAGAAGCGATGCGCTCCTTGAGCGTGTGAAAGAGCGACTTCCCCCAGGGGACGACCTGCCCGCCGAGGTCGGGGCGTCCCACGCTCTTGACGAAGAGCGTGTCCCCGGAGAACAGATATTTGCCGGAGGCGAGATACGAGGTCGAGCCCGGCGTATGACCGGGGGTTCTGACGGCTTGAACCTGGACACGAACTCCCTCGTCCCCTCCGAGCTGGATCTCGGTTCCGTCCGCGATCTCCGTTGTGTTCCGGAGCTCGACGTCCTCGCCCGCCGCGACGAAGTACGGGACGGCCCGCTTCTTCGCGAGCTCGGGCCCGCCGCTCACGTGGTCGGCGTGGACGTGGGTGTCCAGCACCTGCACCAGCCGCGCTCCGAGCTCTTCGAGAAACCCCTCGTACCGCGCGACGTCCCGCGAGGGATCGAAAACGATCGCCTCGTCTCCGGCGCGGACCACGTAGGAGAGGCAGCCCTTGCCGCGGCGGTTGAGCTGCCAGATCTCGAAGCGGCCCTTTTCCCCGGGAGCGAGCGGAACCGCGACCGGCTCGAGATGAGCTCCGTAGGCCGCCATCCCGCCGGAGACGTTCTTCGCCCGGAGGCCCTTCTCGTTCAGGAGCTCGGACACCATCGCCGAGGAGTCCCCGGAGGCGCATACGACGACGATCTCCCGTCCCTTGGGGAGGCGGGACAACGCCCGCTCCTCATCCTCGATGAAGTCGAAATAGGGAACGTGGACCGTCTCGAGGGGTTTCCTCCCCTCGAGCTTCCACCTCCCGAAGTCCGCATCGTTGCGGACGTCGAGGAGAACGACGGGATCGCCCGCGTCCGCCCGCTTCAAGAGCTCCGCGATCCCGACCGCAGGAGATTCCGTAGTTTCCATCGGCGCGTCAGATGAAGAGCGTCACCCGAGAGCTCGCGGCGTCGGCCATGTAGGCCGCCACCCCGCCGTACTCGAGCCCGGATACCAGCTCTTCTTTCTCGATCCCCATCGCATCCATCGACATGGTGCAGGCGATCATCTTCACGTCGAGGTCGCGCGCCATGTCGATGAGCTCTTCGAGGCTCGAGATGTTCTTGTCCTTCATCATCGAGCGGAGCATCTTGGAGCCCATCCCGAAGTAGTTCATCTGGGAAACTCCGAGGGACTCCGAGCTCGACGGGGTCATGAGCGCGAACATCTTCTCCTTGATGCCGTGTTTCGGACGGCCCGCTCCTTTTTTCTTGAGCAGGGAAAGTCCCCAGAACGTGAAGAATAGCGAAGTCTGGAGCCCCGCGGCCGCGGCCCCGGTGGCGATGACCATCGCGGCGATCGCCTTGTCGAGGTCTCCGCTGAAGACGACGAGAGTCGCCCGATCGTCGACGGTCCGCTCCCGGACCTCGGCGATGGCCTGGTCGATCTCCTTCCGGGTCTCCCCGAGCTGCCGGCGCACTTCCGACTCCACGAGAGCCTTGATCTCCGCCGTGTCCTTCACGTCTTGCATAACGTCACCTCGCCGTAAACTTATACTCCATTCGCCACGTCGTTCCCACTGCCCACTGCGTTGACTGCCCCCTCATGCGTTTGCTAGCCTGAAATCCACATGAGGGCCTCGAGAGCCATTCTCCTTCTTCTCGCGGCCGCCGGCGTGGCGCAGATCCTTTACTACTACTCGCTGCTGCCGGAGCGGATGGCGTCCCACTTCGGCGGCTCGGGACGGCCGGACGGATTTCAGTCCAAGGACGCGTTCTTCGCCCTCTCCGGCTTGATGCTGATCATGACCCTCGTCATTTTCGGCGGTCTGGGAACGCTCTTGCGGATGATTCCGTCGAAGTGGTTCAACCTCCCGAACCGGGACTACTGGCTCGCCCCCGAGCGTCGCGGGGAGACCCTCGAGGTCATTTCCGTGCAGATGGAGTGGTTCGGAGCGGCATCGCTCGCGCTCTACCTCTTCGTCATCCAGAGGGTCGTTGAAACGAACCTGACGCCGGAGCCGAGGCTCGATTCCGCGTCGATGTTCGTCGTGCTCGGGCTCTATCTGCTGTTTACGGGAGTCTGGATCACCCGCCTCATCCTGCGTTTCCGAAAGCCCCGGGGCCCGTCGTCACTCTAGCTCGCGGCGCACGTCGTTCGCGGGCTTGTCGAATCGAAGTCCCTTGAAGGACGGGTGGCGGAGCCTCCCTTCCGAGGTCCACTCCGTGAACGCCACCTCGGCCACCAGCTCCGGCCGCACCCAGTGAGCTCGGCGGAGCTCGCGCGGCGTCTCGCCGAGGGGTGACTCCTCTTGCTCTCTGTCCTTCAAGAGTCGCATCAGTTCGTGAAGCGTCTCCTCACTGAAGCCCGTACCCACCTGACCGCTGAAGACGAGAAGGCCTGCGTCGTCGTACACTGCGAGAAGCAGTGCACCGAAGCCGGTCCGCGAGCCCTCGGGGTCCGTATAACCGACGACGACGAACTCCTGGCGATGGGAGCACTTGATCTTCAGCCAGGTGCGCGTCCGCCGCGGCGCGTAGATGCTCGAGGCAAGCTTGGAGACGATCCCTTCCGCGCCCAGCGCGCAGGCCCTCGCGAGCACCGCCGCTCCGTGCCCCCGCAGATGATCGCTGAAGCGCAGTCGATCGGAGGGGCTGCCCTCGAGGAGAGTCTGGAGGAGCGACTTTCTCTCGACGACGGGCGCCATTCGCAAGTCGTAGCCGTCCCCGTAGAGCACGTCGAAGAGGTAGTAGACCAGGCCCGACGGGTTGCCGCCGCCGATGGTCTTTTGAAGAGCCTGGAAATCGGAAGTGCCGTCGGGACGGAGGATGACGATCTCCCCGTCGAGGACCGCCTCACGCGCGGGAAGCTCTCTCGCGCTCGACGCGAGGCGGGAGAGCTTGTCCGTCCAGTCCAGGCCTCCCCGGCTGAAAAGGCGGGCGCGTCCGTCCTGAATCGACGAGAGGAGTCGATATCCGTCATATTTGATCTCGTGAAGCCAGTCGTCGCCCGCGGGGACCTCCTTCGAAAGCGTCGCGAGCTGAGGGCGCGGCGACGCCGGGAAAGCTGTCTTCACCGCGCGGGATAGTTGGCCCGGCTCAAAGGGCACTCCCATACCGCGCGGCGATCAGTTCGAGGTGGGCTGGCCCGACGTTCGAGGCGTGAGTATTGCGACGTCGGCGTGGAAGAACGGGTTCCCCCTTCCGTCGAGAACCCGTCCTCCACGAATCACGACGTCATAACCGGCCGGCTCCTGGGCGCTCGCGCCCGGGCAAAGCCCGGGAACCACGACGAGGAGCAGAAGATTGGAGCGCACGGCGCGGTCTTTATTCCGACGTCTTGACCGGGGCGGCGGCCTCCATGAGGGCGCTCATCGGCATCATGCGTCCATGGATCGGAAGGAGAGTCGCGATCTTCAGTTTGCGTCCCGTGCAGTTTTCGACCAGGTTCGCGGCGAAGGGATACCCGGCGGGCGGCGGGGCTCCCGGCGCCGGCGGCGAGTAGAGGTCCGCCTGGACGAGGAATCCCTGCTTCGGAAACTGCGCCATCAGGAGGGTGTCGGCGTGAGGGCTTCCGTCGACGGGATAGAGCGCCATCGACATCGCTTCGTCCTCGACCAGCATCTCTCCTTCGACCGTTTGAATGATGAGGGACTTCGGGTTTTTCGCCAGGGCATCGGGCTCGATTCCGTGTTGGCGCTTGACGACGTCCTCGACGAACGACGCCGCAGCCTGGTGCGCGATGATGGTGAGGCCCTCGGAGACCGCGGCGCGGATGCCGCCGGAGTGATCGAAGTGATGGTGGGTCACGACCGCATGGGTCAAGGGTTTGCCCGGCACGAGCTCTCGCGCTTTGGCGATGACCGCGAGTGTCCGCGCCTCGCTCGGAACCTCGATGAGCACCAGATGGTCCTGGAACTCGGCGACCACGCTGTGGTGAGACTGCCCGGTCAGGTACCAGATACCCTTCGCGACCTCCGCCACCTCGATCGCGACCGGCGGCTCGGCGGGTGCGGACGCGGCGTCCGCGGGTGCCGCGAGATCTCCTCCGTCTCCGTTGATCGTGGTTCCGGTCACGCGCGTGACCGCGACGGTATCGCCGTCGAGCCGTGAGGTGATGACCGAGGGAAGCTTCAGGCCGTCGGTTTCCGTGTAGTCCGAGAACTCGGTCTCCATGAGGACATCGCCCAGCACCGGGTTCGAGGTCTTGGAGACCACTTTCACCGGGAGCTTCGTGGTCTCGTCGATATAGAGGGAATAGGCCGCGCCCGAGGGGGTGCTGACGTCGACGACGTCCTGGCCGCCTTCCTTCCGCACGTTCGTCAAGCTCGCCTCGGTGCCGAGCGCCTCACGAAGGATCCCGACGGGGTGGTGATAAACCTCCGCGGTCCGATCCATCGCGGTGCGCGCGGAGGCTCTCGATGCCGCGCCGGTCGGTGCCACGTTATAGGCCACGTCGCCGGCGATCCCTATGACCTGCCGGGCGGGTGGGTTCGCGGTCACGTACATCGGCGTCCGCAGCGCTTCCTGGCGCCAGCGACCGCCCGCAAAGTCGATGACTCTTCGGAGCTCGGTGACGGTGAATTTGGGGAGCTCGCCGTCGGGGCTCTTGTTCTGCCCGAAGTTGAAGGCCTCGCCGTCACCCTCCAGGATCAGGACCTTGACCGACGCGATTTTCGAGGGCCCTCCCATGGCCTCGGCCGCGTCCCGAACGAGCGCGGTCTCCGGTGAGCGCATGCAAGCGGCCGAGAGGCCCAGCGCAAGAGTGACGAACCATCGGTGACGCATTCGATTCTCCTTTTTTCGTTCCCGCAATCGGGGATTAGAGACCAGGCGGGCCGGCGGTGCAAGTGGCCGGCCAGCGCCGGACGCGATATGGTTCCCGGAAACGAAAGGAACCCCATGCATCGTATCACCTGTTTGCTCATCGCCCCCGTTGCCCTCTTCGGAACGTTCGCGATCGCCCAGGACGACTGGGAGACGGTCCAGATCGAGGCCGTCTCGGTCGGCGACGGGCTCTACATGCTCACCGGCCGCGGCGGGAATATCGGCCTCTCCGTCGGTAGCGACGGAACGTTCCTCATCGACGATCAGTACGCGCCGCTCACCGAGAAGATCGAGGCCGCGATTCGGAAGGTGACCCCGGAGCCGGTGCGTTTCCTGGTCAACACCCACTGGCACGGAGATCATACCGGCGGCAACGAGAACTTCGGGAAGAAGGGAAGCATCGTCGTCGCTCATCAGAACGTGCGCAAGCGGATGAGCGTCGAGCAGGTCCGCGAGATCCTGAGGACCGACCCCATCCCCGCGTCGCCCCCGGACGCTCTTCCCCGCATCACCTTCACCGAGGAGGTGACGTTCCACTGGAACGGAGACAGTATCCGCGCCTTCCACGTGCCCACCGCCCACACCGACGGCGACGTCATCCTCCACTTCGAGAAGGCGGACTTGTTTCACACCGGCGATGCGATCGTGAACGGACGCTATCCCTTCATCGACGTCGACAGCGGCGGAAACCTGAACGGCATCATCGCCGCCGCTGACAAGGTGCTTTCGCTCGCGAAACCGACGACGAAGATCATCCCCGGCCACGGCGCGCTCGCGACCCCCGACGACGTGCGCGCGTATCGCGACATGCTGGTGACGGCGCGGGACCGAATCCAGAAGCTCGTCGACGAGGGAAAGACCGCCGACGAGGTCGTGGCGGCGAAGCCGACCGCGGATCTAGACCTTAAATGGGGGGCGCAGCCGGAGAGGTTCGTGCGCGGCGCTTATCACAGCCTGCGCCGGCGCTGAGGGTTACGGTAAGCCGAGAGCGACTTTGAGCTCGATGAGCTTCTTCTGCACGCGCCGGGTGTTCTCCGGTCCCATCCGGACGAGTTGTTTCTGCGCCGGTGAGAGCTTTTCGAGAGCTTCGTCCTCGAAAGCATAGTTGACGTTGATGGCTCGCAGGCGAATCGGGCCTTCCACGACGGGAACGGCGAGGAGCACGGCAACCGCCCGGGAAAGCGTGTCGCGAAAGCCGCTCCGCTCGGTAAGACCGAGCTCTCCATGGGCTTCCTCGAGAAGAGGCTCGAGCGTGCGGTAGAGCCCGGCCACGACGCCGGCGTCGAGCGAGGCGAAGAGCTCCGCCGGAGCGTCGTAGCGACGGTAGCTCTCGGGATCGACGACGACGCGCTCCGTCGTCTCGAGCGTCTTGAACCGCTCCTCGGGCCGGAGGTGAAGGAGCTGCTTCGCCGGGCTCGCCCCTTCGGCCACGTTCGCGACGCTCACCACGATCTTTCGAACGAGATCGTCGGCCTCGAGAAACGAGGCGAGAAACGGGTGGCTCGAGAGCCTGCCCAGGATCTCCCGGAGGAAAGAGTCGCTCTCCGAGAGCGGAGGGAGCTTCACGACCTCCTCGACGTCGGACGCTTCCTCTGGAGGAGAACCCGGGGGGTTTGGTCCTTCGGAGCGGACCGCGGAGTCCGTTGGGGGAGAGGGGTCGTCTCCGCCGAGAGAAAGCCAGAGCAAACCGAGACCGATGGGAATGAGAGCCCAGAGCGCCCAGGGGAGCCAGTTGCGAGCGCCTTCCTCCCATGAAGACGACGGGGAGTCCTCTCCGCTCAGCTCCCGGTCATCCCAGTCGTTCTGTTGCATGAGTCATGTTA
>CAZKNR010000170.1:0-30624 GCA_964553925.1 uncultured Acidobacteriota bacterium | reverse complement strand
GGAGACGACCGCGTGAAGCACATGATGCACAAGGTGGCGCTAGGCGCATTCGTGGCCACAGGCGCCCTGCTGGCCACCTCCGCGCAGGCACAGTTCAACGGAAGCCACTCTCTCGGAGACTTCGGGGTCCAATCCGGCACGCAACCCGGCCCCGGCTTCTACGCGGCGCTCTTCTACTATCGCTACAGCGCTGACACCCTCAAGGGCCGCAATGGTGAGACGATCTCGTTGTCTCCCACGTCTCAGGGCAGCCTCGGCATCGACGCCTACGCCCCCATTCTCTGGTACGTGAGCAAGAAGAAGGTCCTGGGCGCCAACTACGGCGCCATGGCCGTGATCCCCTGGGCCAACGGCGCCCTGGAAGCGCCCATCTTCGGGCTCGACGAGCAGACCGGCACACAGTTCGCCGACATGTACCTGCGCCCGATCGACCTGGGCTGGCACACCGGGAAGGCCGACATCACGGCGGGGTTCGGGTTCTACCCGCCCACCGGCCACTACGTTGACGGCGGCAGCGACAACACCGGGAAGGGCATGTGGACGTACGAGCCCTTTGTGGGTGCAACGTTCTACTTCGACGAGAAGAAGACTCTCAGCCTGGCCACGAACCTCTACTGGGAGTTCCACGGAACCAAGAAGGACAGCGACACCAAGGTCGGCCAGATCCTCACCCTCGAGGGCGGGCTCGGGAAGTCGTATCTCGGTGGCGGTGTGATCCTTGGGGTGGGCTACTACGGCCAGTGGAAGGTCACGGCCGACAGCCTGGGGGTCGCTTTCCCCCTTCCGGGCGGAGGGACCCTCACCGGACCGGGGCTCTCGAACAACAAGCACAGTGTCTTCGCCCTCGGGCCCGACGTGACCCTCCCGCTTGCGACCAAGAAGAAGCTGTATGCGCTGGTGAACGTCCGGTACTTCTGGGAGATGGGCGCCCGGACAAAGACGGAAGGGCAGACGCTCGTCATCACGGCGACGTTCCCGATCCCAAGCGTGAAGCTGTAGGAAGCGGTGGGGGCGGAAAGCGGCCATCGGACCAATCGGCGACGTGACCATCTGCTTTACCCAGACGGAGTTTTCGCAGCTCGGATACGACATTGGTAGCTGGCCGTGGAACGGGCCCCTCACGTACTGCACAAAAAAGGAGAGCTCGATGAAAACCAGACGCACACAAAACCTCATCGCTGCCGCGCTTGTTTACGCGCTGGCCTCAGCCAGCGCATACGCGCAGACCATCAACACCCGTCTCGGCAAGCTCGAAGTCGAGAGTGGCTACCCCAGCAAGGAGAGCATTGCCAAGCTGACCGACGAGATCGACTACCAGCGCGCCTGCCAAGCGTATGTCTGGGGTCTCCCAATCGTCGGTCTCACCGAGTGGCAAAGGACGCATGACAACATCTACAAGGTTCGGAACGGCCAGCTCGTCATCTTCCTGAGCTTCGAGCAGAAGCTCGGCATCATGACCCCCAACTTCGACACACCGTACATCGCCGCGCTCGCGGATCTGGAGAAGAGCGGACCTCTGGTCTTCGAGCTCCCCAAGGGATTAATGGCCGGAATGGTGATCGACGCCTGGCAGCGCTCTCTCAGTGACGTCGGTGTTGTCGGCCCTGACAAGGGCCAGGGTGGCAAGTATCTGATCCTGGGCCCCGGTCAGGAGGATCCCAAGGAGGAGGGTTACATCGTCATCCGGTCCACGACCACAAGCGTGTTCTTCGGGGTGCGCCTGTTGGATCCGGATCGGGACCGTGCGATCCGCGAGCTGGTTCCGCAAATGCGCACCTATGCCTGGAGCGCGCGCGAATCCGCCCAAAGAGCAGGTGGTGCCGGCCAGCAACGCCAAGTGGAGCCAGACCCCGCCGACCGGCATGGCCTATTGGGAAAGTCTGGCGCAGGCGCTCGCCCGTGAGCCGGTTCAGGAGCGCGACCGATTCTTCATGGCGATGCTCAAGCCGCTGGGCATTGAGAAGCGCAAGCCCTTTGCGCCCACAGATCGGCAAAGGAAGATCCTCGCCGATGCCGCCGTCACGGGCGAGTTGATGGCCAAGGCCAATACCTACACCAAGCGCTTTGAAGACGCCTATTGGCCCGGCACGCACTGGAAGGATGTGCTGGCGGTCAACACAACGCAGCGGGAGAGAGATTTCGACCAGCTTGACGAGCGCGCCTCTTACTTCTACGAGGCTGTCGCCATTTCCGAGGCGATGCGGTCCACGACTCCCGGGTTCGGACAGCGCTACATGGGCGTCTATCAGGACAAGGACGGCGGCTGGCTCGTCGGTGGCAACAACTACCGCCTGCGCGTGCCCGCCAACCCGCCTGCCAGGCAGTTCTGGTCTGTGACCGTCTATGACGAGAAGAATCGCCAGATGCTGGTAAATGAAACCAGGCGCATGGACATTTCCTCGCGCAATCAGGCCGTCGTGAAGAATGCCGATGGCTCGACGGATGTCTACGTCGGACCGAACGCACCCGAGGGGTTTGAGAACAACTGGGTGCAGACGAAAGCCGGCGAAGGCTGGTTCGTGCTCTTCCGCTTCTACGGTCCCACCGAGCAACTCTTCGACAAGAGCTGGGTCCTGCCGGACTTCGAAAAGCTGAAGTGAATCCATGAAATCTCCCTTCACGCACGAAACTCAAATGGAGACGCCGATGAAGATCACACGCCAAAAGTACCTCATCGCCGCCGCGCTGGTGCGTGCTGGGGGCTACGGCCAGCTACGCGCAGACCCCCACCGAGGTCCGGGCGATCAAAGTGGGCTAATCGGGTACAAACGAAAGGACAGAACCATGAAAACCAAAACCATGCTCGCCATGCTCAGCCTTGTGCTGGGCGCAGTCATCGCGTTACCGGCAGGGGCGCAAGAAGTCCTGCCTCATCCGCCACAGCCCTTCAAGGGCAAGATTGGCCGCACGGCCGCGGAGTCCACGCCGGACTTCCCCAACCCCATCGAAGCCCCGAAGGGCGCGCCGAACGTCCTGCTCATCATGCCCGATGACGTAGGGTTCTCGGCAGCGTCCACCTTCGGAGGTGCGATTCCCATGCCGACGTTTGAGAAGTTGGCGAAGGCGGGTCTGCGTTACAACACGTTCCACACCACGGCGCTCTGCTCGCCCACTCGCTCGGCGCTCATCACCGGACGAAACCATCACACCAACGCAACCGGCGTCATCACCGAGATGGGCACCGGCTTCCCCGGCTACAACTCGCTGATGCCGAAGAGCTCCGGATCCGTCGGGGAGATCCTCAAGCAGAACGGCTACAACACGTCGTGGTTCGGCAAGAACCACAACGTGCCGGACTGGCAGACGAGCCAGGCGGGGCCGTTCGACCTCTGGCCCACCGGCCTGGGCTTCGAGTATTTCTACGGCTTCATCGGCGGCGACACCGACCAATGGCATCCCGCCATCTTCGACGGCACCAATCCCATCGAGGCGCCGAATGACCCGAAGTATCACCTGGACGCCGACCTGGCCGACCACGCGATCGCGTGGATCCGGCAACAGAACTCGCTCGCTCCCGACAAGCCGTTTTTCGCCTACTACACGCCGGGTCTCACCCACGCTCCTCACCACGCGCCCAAGGAATGGATCGCGAAGTTCATGGGCCAGTTCGACCAGGGCTGGGACAAGCTGCGCGAGGAAACACTCGCCCGTCAAATCCAGTTGGGAGTGGTTCCCGCCGGCTCCAAGCTCACGGCACGGCCCACGGAAATTCCGTCCTGGGACTCGCGCAGCGCCGACGAGAAGAAACTCTATGCGCACATGATGGAGGTCTATGCGGGCTCTCTGGCCTATTGCGACTTTAACATCGGGCGGGTCATCCAGGCCGTCGAAGATACGGGCGAACTGGATAACACGCTGATCATTTTCATCATGGGCGACAACGGCGCGAGCGGCGAGGGCACCTTGCAGGGCTTGGCAAACGAAGTCGGCGTCGCCGCCAACGGTGCCGAGGAGAGTCTCCCTTATCTCCTTTCCATCATGGACGACCTCGGCGGCCCGCTGACGTACAACCACTACCCGGTCGGCTGGGCGCACGCGATGAACACGCCCTTCCAGTGGACCAAGCAGGTCGCCTCGCACTTCGGCGGCACGCGCAACGGCCTCGTCATCTCCTGGCCCAATCGCATCAAGCAGGCCGGCGAAGTCCGTCCGCAGTTCAGCTCGGTCATCGACATCGTGCCGACGATCCTCGAAGCGGCCGGCGTCAAGGAGCCAACAATGATCAACGGCGTGAAGCAGACTCCGATTGAAGGCTTCAGCATGGTCTACAGCTTCGACAACGCCAAGGCGCCCACGCGCCACAAATCGCAGTATTTCGAGTTGATGGGCAATCGCGGCATCTATGAAGACGGCTGGATGGCCAATACCTCGCCGCTGAAACTCCCGTGGGCCCCGCCTGCCATCGGCAAAGCCACGCCCAACCCGGATGACTTCCAGTGGGAGCTTTATCACATCGCGGAGGACTTCTCGCAGGCGAACAACCTCGCCGCGCAGAATCCCGCCAAGCTCAAGGAACTGCAGGAGGCTTTCGAGCGCGAAGCGAAGAAATACAACGTCTATCCGCTCGATTCCTCGCTCGCCGAACGCGCCGACGTCCGTCTGCGCCCGAGCCTCACGCGCGGGCGCAGCACGTTCACTTACTATCCGGGCACGATCCGTGTGCCCGAAGGCGCGGCGCCCGACACGAAGAACAAGGACTACACCGTGACTGCGGAAGTTGAGATACCCGAAGGCGGGGCCGAAGGCGTGCTCATTACGCAAGGCGGACGCTTCGGTGGTTGGGGTTTGCTCATCCTCGACGGCAAGCCCGAATTTGATTATGCGTTCTCCAATCAACAGCAGCACAAGTACCGGGTCGCCTCGAACGAGAAGCTGGCCCCTGGCCAACACACCATCAAGTTCGACTCCAAATACGCCGGCCCCGGCATGGGCAAGAGCGCCGTGGGCACGCTCTCGGTGGACGGCAAGCAGGTGGCGCAGGGCAAGATCGAGCGCACCATCCCGCTCCGCTTCTCGCTCGACGAGACGTTGGACATCGCCGAGGACACCGGCACGCCCGTGGTCGAGGACTACCTGAACAAGATGCCGTTCCAGTTCACCGGCGACCTCAAGAAGGTTGTCATCGAGCTCGGCAAGAGCGGTCTCACGGCCAGCGATGAGAAGAAGCTCGAAGAAGCTAAAAAACTCGCAGCCATACGGGAATGACGATGGGCATGAAAGACTGAATCAACTCACTTGGCCGCACCCGTCCGAATCGGGTGCGGCCCACAGGCCAGTCCCCCGGCACTCGGAAAGCTGAAGTAGTCTCGGCGGGGGACGTGGCGCAGAGACGGCAGAGCGGCTCGTGTGTTCGGAGACCCCCCACGCCCACCCGCCGCGCGGCCCCCTGAGGGGGCCTTCTCCCCACGGCCGCATGGCGCATCGTGATCTGAGCGAAGGTGTCCTCGCGGCTCCTTGAGCTCAGCCGTCGGTCGCCTCGCCGCGAGCGCCCTTGTGGTTGCACTACGCGGCCGATCCGCCGCCATGAACCAACGTCGGTCTGATCGTCTTGCTGTCGAAGTCGCCGGGTGAACTGGTGGGCCAACCGACGCATCCGCATCAGCGTGGGCTACGGCCGCGCGAACCCTGGATCGTCTCGACGAGACCGGCCACACCAACCAATACTTCACGCGGGTGCATTGGATCTATTGACGTCCGGGCGAGCCATACAGGTCAATCGGCGTCCATGTGTCACCAAAGTGGAATAGAGGCGGTCCGGGCGTTTGGGTAGCATCCGCTGCAACCATTGACTGGAGGAACGATGTCTCGTGTTGCAAGCGTTCGCGGTTTTTTGGCGGCGGCCATTCTGTTCGTGGGGACGGCTTCGACGGCCAGGAGCCAAGATCTTTCGTCGCTCCCCGCCCTGGCGCCGGCGCTCGCCGAGCTGCGAAGCGAGCTCGCGCTCACCGACCAGCAGTCGAAGGACGCATCGAACGTCATCGTCGGGCTCTTGGGGCGCGCGAAGGGCGCCGTCGATCGATTCGGCGGCCTGAGCTTCGAGTCGGTCCTCGACCTTCTCGTGGAGGCCAGATCGATTCGAGAGGAGTACGGTTCGAGGATCGCGGGCCTCCTCACCGAGGAGCAGAAAGCGAAGCTCGAGAAGCTTCCCAAGAGGCACGAGCTCTACCTGTCGGCGATGGCGGGCTGGCTCACCGAGGCCCAGCTCGGGAAGCTGAAGGAGCGAGTTGGGCTCAAAGACGAACAGCTCCCGCACGTGCGCTCCCTTCAACCGCTGCGTTTACCGTCGGTGCCTTAGCTGGCGGCTCTGAGCGAAAGCTCGAACTGCAAGCCTTCGACGCGTTGCAGGTGACCAATCACCTCGAGGAGGGTGCGTGCCTGCGGGTTCCCCTTGGGGCCGAGCATGCGCATCAAGCTCTTCGCCGGTCGTCCCATGAGGCGGCTCAGCTTCTCAAAGCCGACGGTCGCGTTGATGTAATCGCGCAGTATCGCCTTTCCAGTGTCGAGATCCCCCGCGAGGAGACACTCGACGCCTTCCCGCAGCAGTTCCCTGCGGTACTTTCGGTCCCGCGTGATGCGCGCCTTGACGGTTTCCTTGAACTCTCGTGTCAATCCCATTCTCATTTCTCCTGAGACCTGCGCTCCTTGTAGTCCTTCCACCGCTCCTTCGCAGTTGCGATGTCGCGATCTTGGCGCTTCTTGGTCCCGCCGCCGAGCAGAATGACGACGGTTTCACCATCCTTGCCAAAATACACGCGGTATCCGGGTCCGAAATCGATCCGGTATTCGAAAACCCCAGCGCCCACGCCTTTCACGTTCGACAAATTTCCCAGCTCGATGCGAAGGAGTGCCGTGGTCACCTTCGCGGCGGCGGTGGCATCGAGGCTGCCAAACCATTTGGCGAACGGGCTCGAGCCACCCCGGTCTAGAAACTCCCGGACGGTCACACTTGGATGGTAACACATACGTTACCACGATGATATCGGCTGCCGTTCGGTCAATTTTGGCGCCGCCAGGGACCTGGCTCGCCGAAGGACTAGAACTTCCCGAACTTGTCGAGGTCCGAGCCCTCACGGAAGAATCGAGACTGTTCCGTTGGGCTCGGCAAGTGTTCTCCCGACAACGACCATCCCTTGGGCCATGCCGAGTCCGGGTAAGTGCATCGGGGTCCGGTGGATGCTTTGACTTTCGAACCGCGGCCAGGATAGCTTCACCGAGAAAAGTCAGCGGGCGACGTCATGGAGACCCTCTCTCATTAACGGCTCCTCAAATGAGATCCGCCGCGGCGGAATGGGCGTCGTTTATCGCGCCCTCGACGTGACGCTCAACCGCGAAGTCGCCCTGAAGCTCCTTCCTCCGGAGCTGGTTTCGGACCCCGAGCGGCGGGCGCGCCTGGTTCGAGAAGCGCAAGCGGCGGCGGCGCTCAAGCATCCAAACATCGCGGTCGTCTATGAGATCGGCGAGGACAACGGCGTGGCGTTCATCGCGATGGAGCTCATCGAAGGCGAGGCGCTGGGCGACGTCTTGAGTCGCGGCCCGCTTCCCGCCGAGCGGGCGGTCGGGATCGCCCTCGACGTGGCCCGCGGGTTGGGGCGCGCCCACGAGAGCGGCGTATTGCACCGCGATCTCAAGCCGTCCAACATCGTTCTCACGCGGGACGGCGATGCGAAGGTCATCGACTTTGGTCTGGCGAAGGTCGCTTTCAGCGCGAACGAGGCCGAAAGCCAGCAGCTCACCGTCGCCAGGAACGCCACCGAGCCCGGGCGAATCATGGGCACCGTGGCCTACATGTCCCCCGAGCAGGCGCGCGGCGAGAAGCTCGATGCGCGGTCCGACATCTTCAGTTTCGGAATCGTCCTCCACGAGCTCCTCGCGGGCTCTCCCCCGTTTCGCGCGCCGAGCGCGCCGGAAACGTTGAGCGCGATCATCCGGGAGCGGCATCCGCCTCTTCCCTCGTCTGCCGCCGGGTCGAAACGAAACGGGCTGCAGCGAATCATCGACCGCTGCCTGGCGAAGTCGCCGGACGAGCGATACCAGAGCATGGCATCGCTGTCTGAAGCGCTCGAGCTGGTTCGGGCTCAGGGCCGTCGGGGCGGGAGGTCCTCCCGCTGGCTCGCCGCCGTTGTGGCAATCGCCGCGTCAGCGACCGGCCTCTGGATCTGGGTCGGCGGCGGAGGCGCCAAAGAAAAGAGATGGGCGCGCGAAACAGGGCTTCCCGAGCTGCAGAGGCTCGTCGACGCCGACGAATACGTGTCGGCGTTTTCTCTGGCAACGCGTCTGGAAGGTCTTGTTCCGGACGATCCCCTTCTCGCGTCCCAATGGCCGAAGCTCTCTCAGTTTATTTCGGTGACGACGACGCCCGAAGGAGCCGATATCTTCTTCCGACCGGTCTTCGCAGCGAATTCCGACTGGGAGATTCTCGGACCGTCGCCTGTGGACGCGCGGCGAGTTCCTCTGGGAGCCTTCTGGCTGAAGGTCGAGAAGTCAGGCTACGACGCTGTGGAAGCGATGTTCTACGGGATCGGTCCTTATGACGCGCCCGACGAAGCGAGAACGATTACCGTCACTCTCGACCCTTCGGGCGCCGCTCCACCCAACGTGGGGAATTAGCGGAGGGATTGTCCAGGGTTCGGCTACGGTAAGGAGCGGGCTCGGCTCGCAATCGCAAACCCAAAATTCGATCGTCACACGAACACCACTTTGTCGACGAGAGAGGCAAAGAAATCCGTGGACCAAACCGCAACCGAATGGCGGTCCAAAAGAAACGGCGAAACCTCTTCTCGCGCTTTCTCAACGTCCAGCTTCCTCACGGCTCCCAAGAGCATTTCGCGGAGCGCCTCAGGGCTGAGCGGGCCTTCGGCGGTGTAGTCGCCGGACTGTCGCATCCTCTGCTCCAGGTGGCTCAGATGGAGCCGCGGATAGTTGGCCACGTACCAGACGAAGTCGTACCAGTCGCGCCCCTTTACCCGAGTGCGCCACCTCCGACAGAGAAGCGCGTGCATCTTTCCGGCAAAAAGGTCTGGGAGGCGGTACGTTCGAACCGCGAAGGGAACCGGCTGTAGGACGGGCTTGGCTTCCGTCTCGAACCCGCCCGGAGGGTCCACATCCACCTCGAGCCGGATCGAAAGCCTCTGCTCGGACTGAAGACCCCGGAGCAAACTGCGATCCGCTTGGATGAAGACCATTTGCTTCAGGGTGTTCGTCTTGAGGAAGACGGATTCGACACGGCTTTGCCGAGTCTTTTTCACCGGCACGAACGAGACCTCGAAACCGAAGCCCGCCAATTCCCGTTCCAGGGCCGAACCGTACACGCCAAGAGAGAAGTCCGGCTCGGGAGCGAGCAGCGAGAAGTCCAGGTCTTCGGAAAACCGCTCGAGTCCGTACAGGACGCGGAGGGCACTGCCTCCATAGAACGCCGCCTGCTCGAAGAACTTGCTACGCCACAGTCCGAGCAACACCAGTTGCTGGAGAATCTCACGAAGGGCGTTGACGTTGTCCTCGATCGTTTCGCGGGGATAGCGTTCGAGCATTCGTTGGATCGCCGGATTCATGGACCTTTTCCCTCAGCCTGGCACAAATAGTCGCGCAACAAGCGTACCTTTCTCGAACCGTATTGCTTCACGATGAGGTCGAGGAGCATCCGATCGATACTGGCCAGGGCGTCGCTTTCAATTCGCAGATCTTCGCGCAAGTAGGTGCGGAAGTCTGAAGCACTCCGGGGAGTGAACCGGTGGTCCGTCCAGACCTTGTCGGCCAGCGCCTTGGCCGGCGCCGCGATGAAAAAATGCTGATCCGGTTCGATCGTTCCTTGATCGATCCCAACGGCGTACTTCCGTAGGGACAACGTACGGTAGGTGAACAGTCCCAGGGGTGTCTCGAACCTCCGCGATCGCGACGAGGTGACGGAAGTGACCACCTCCACTCTCTCCGGAATGAAGCCGTAGTGACTCAGGGCATAGTCGAGGCTGATGTACGAGGGTCCATGGATGAGGTTCGCCAGGATCTGGCGTGACCACGGGCCCCGCCGGTAGTCTTGTCCAAAAACATAGAGCCCCTTCTTTACCCTTACGATTTCCCCCGACTTGAGCATGGCGCGGACCTTATCCCTTGGATTGGCGTAGCTGCGGAGACAGTCCATAAGTTGCTGATAATCAAACACTTCCGTATGGACTACCCGACGAAGATCGTTGATAGCGGCCACCGGCGAATTATGTCAAAACAATACCAATATGTCCAACAAGTTCAGACATACTATGTTCATTTTGTCGCTAGTGCTCGGTCCGGGATAGAGCTCGACGTTCGTTGTCCTCGCCTCGTTGTGCACGGCTTGATCCGGAAGAGTTCCTCCGCCAATCCAGGAGCACGGCTTCCCGTTCGCGCTAGAATGTCCCGCTCGCCCGAGAGCCCGTTAAGAAAAGATGGCCACGATAATCTCAATGCGCTCGAATCCCCTCGTTCACATTCTCGCCTTCGGCCTGCTACTCGGCCTGTCGCTCCTCATCGCCAAAGGACCGCCGAGCTCAGGCGACGAGGCACGCCGGGTGATCGTCACCCGGAACGACCTCGCTCATCTCACCGCCGGATTCATGCGGACGTGGAATCGGGAGCCGACCGCCGAGGAGCTCAGAGGCGAGCTCGAGAAGTTCCTTCGGGAGGAGGTCCTCTACCGGGAGGCTCTCGCGCGGGGCTACGACGCCGACGATCTCGTCGTGCGCCGCGCGATGCAGCGCAAGATGGAGTTCCTGGGAGAAAGCCAGGTGGCGGCCGAGCCTCCCACCGACGACGAGATCCGCGCGTACTTCACGTTGCGCCAGGAGAAGTATCGAAGCCCGGCGATCCTCACCTTCGCTCAGATCTACTTCAATCCGGAAGGGCGCAACGAAGCCGAGCGCGACTTGCGGGGGGCCCTCGAAGAAATTCGGCGGACGGACCCGGAAGTAACGGAGCTCGATCGCTGGGGAGACCGCTTGATGGTCGAGAGCGTTTACACGAACGAGACCGAGGAGAGCGTCGCGCGCGCGTTCGGCGAGGGATTCGCCGCGGCCCTCGGCAAGCTTCCGGTAGGCAGCTGGCAGGGCCCCGTCGAATCGGGCTACGGACTCCACGTCGTTCGGGTCATCGCTCGAACCGATTCTGGAATCCCCGACTGGACCGCGGTCCGCGACCAGGTCGTGACCGATATGGAGTACGAGGCCCGGAACGCGGCGAAAGAGCAGATGTTCCAGGAGATCGCGCAGCAGTACCGCATCGTATTCGACGACGATGTCAAAGGGCTGATGGAGAGCGATTCCAAGTGAGCTTCGGCCGCTTCCTCGTCGGCACCACGGTTCTTCTTCTCGCCGCATCCCCCGCGGTTGCGGACGTCGTTTTTCCCGCGAGACTGTTGCTCACCGAGGTCGAGCGGGGTACTTACGAGGTCGTCTTCACCCTTCCGATCCTCGAGGGCGGACGGAAACTTCGGGCGGAGCCGTCACTCCCTCCCAGTTGCCGGGACGAGACGGAGCGCGAGATCGAGACGACGTCGGGCTCTTTCACAGAGAGGTGGCGCTCGGTCTGCGAGCCAGCATCGCTCGCGGGAGAGGCAGTCCTGATAGAAGGGCTCCTCGGGACGCAAACGGAGATACTCGTCGAGATCCGTACCCACGACGGCCGCCTGTACAGTGAGCTCCTGAAGCCGTCGCGCCCGGGCCTGGTCGTGCCGGAGCCCCCATCCTGGCTTTCTCTCGCCGCCGGCTCCGCGCTCGGCGGCATGCGCAGAATCGTCACCTGCACCGAGCTCTGGGTGCTCCTCCTCGTGGCCACCTGTCTCGGTATGTCTCGCCGCTCGGCGGCGCTCGGCATCGTGGCATTCGCGGCGGCCCATGCGTTGGGGCAATGGGCGGCGGCGCGAAACGGGCTTCTCGTTTCACCCCATGTCGCCCCCACCTTCGTTCTCTTGACGGCGCTCGTTTCCGCAATCCGCCTCGCCCGCGGCGGACAGGGAGTCGCGGGCTGGATCGACCCTCCGTGGGTCGTCGCCATCCTGCTGGGAGCGCTCTCCGGCGGCGCCCGGCCCGAGACGGTGGCCATCCAGGGTCTCTCGCGCGCCGAGCAAGTCGGGGCGTCGCTCTTCTTCGCGGTGGGAATCGCGCTCGGCCTCGCTCTCGTGGCCGCGACGGCGCTCGAGCTTCGGCAGGTTCTCCGCCTGAGACTCGCGCCAGAAAGGATCTCGCGCGTGACGGGCTATGCCGCGGGCGTCCTGAGCGTGGGATGGCTCGTGCATCGCATGCCGGCCCTCCTGCAAGCGGGGCGAGTCGCCACGGCTCCGCTCGAGCTGATACTCCTCGCGGCGGTGCTCGGCGCCGGCGCGTCACTCTGGTGGAAGGGTCGACTCCAGGCACTCTTCGCATTCACCGCTCTTCTAGGCTCGGGGCTCGCGCTCGGATTCGCCGGTCGAGTTCTACCGTTTGGAAACCTGTTGGTCTTCAGCTCTCTGGTGCTCTTCGGACTTCTGCTCTTTCGGAAGGTCTCGATCCGCTTCGCTCCCTTCCTCGGCGCATCGGCGGTATTGGCCCACGCCTTCGGCACCGGCCGCGCGATGGCCGAGAGCGTCACTCTTCCGGTCGCGACCGCGGCGGGAGCGGGTTTGTTCGCGCTCTCGGTCTTCTACGTGTTTCTCAGATTGTCCGAGCCTCCGGCTTCGCCCGCGATCGAACGCGGTTTCCGATGGCTCGGCCTGGGAGCGGCCCTTCTCTCGGTTTCGTGGCGCGCGCTCGAGTACCTTCGCTTCTTCGACGTCTCGATCGCGACCGATGCAGCACTCGGGCTCGTTCGGATCCCGCTCCTCGCTCTCGCTCTCCTCACCACGGCCGCCATCGTCTGGCCGAGACGCCGGCGCGTGCTGCGAGAGCTCGGCATCGAGCGGCGAGCAACGGACGCTCACTGGGCCCTCGTCGGGCTGGCGTTCTTTGTCCTTCCGATCGGAAATCTGGCCGTGGGCAATCCCTTCTTCGAGCCGTCGGCTCCGAGGGGAGACGATGCCCGGCGCGTGCTCACCCAGGTGCTCTGGAACACCTACCACGCGTTCAATATTCGCGACGAGGACGAGCTCTACGAGACGCTTTCGCAAAGCGTCACCGAAGATCTCGTGGGGGATTTGTATCTCGACAGCCGGCGGCGGCTGACCGCGGGCACTCGAGAGGGCGCCGAGGTCACGGTGCGCGACGTGAGTGTCGTCGAGGTCGGAGACACCGTCCGAGGGACGAGCCCTGAGTCGGGCTTCGCCTACGCCTGCAAATGGATCGTGGTCGCGCGCGTGCGGCATTTGCAGCACGTCCATCACCGGCGGAATATCTACAACGGCAACATCGTGGTGCGGGTGGACGGCGACCGGTGGAAAATCGCCGGGGTCGAGCTCACGAGCGAGGATCGCATCGTCCTTCCCTGGAACCCCACATGATCGCGGTGCGAGAAGCGGAGTTCGCCTACCCCGAGGGAGGATTTCGCCTTCGGGTGCGGGAGCTCGCCGTCGGAGAGAGGGAAAGCGTCGCGATCACCGGATCGAGCGGGTCGGGGAAGACGACGCTCATCAACCTTCTCGCGGGGCTGCTCGTACCCGACTCCGGCAACATCAACGTTCTTGGTCTCGACCTCGCCGGACTCGCTGCCGAAGACCGCCAGGACCTTCGCATTCTCAAGCTCGGGCTCGTCTTCCAGGAGTTCGAGCTCCTCGAGTACCTCGACGTCCTCGACAATATCCTGTTGCCGTATCGGATCACGCCGGTCCTCACGCTCGAGGCGGCGGCCCGCGAGCGCGCGATGTCTCTCGCGCGCGAGGTGGGGCTCGGCGACAAGCTGCAGCGTCTTCCCGGGCAGCTCTCGCAGGGAGAACGCCAGCGCGTCGCCGTTTGCCGCGCCCTGGTAACTCAGCCCGCGGTGATCTTCGGGGACGAGCCCACCGGAAACCTCGACGCGAGAAACCGCGACCACGTCGCGGACGCGCTCTTCCGCTATTCGGAGGAAACCGGGGCGCCGCTCGTCGTGGTGAGTCACGATCCGGAGCTCGTCGGCCGCTTCGCGCGCAAAGTGGACGTCGCCGAGCTCGCATGAAGGACGTCTTCTACCTCGCCTGGCGCTACCTGCGATACAACCGCATCAAGACCGCGGTTCTGGTCGCGTCCATCAGCCTCATCCTGTTTCTGCCCGCGGCGATGCAGGTGCTCGTTCGCGAGGCGGCGCGCGTATTGACGGCGCGCGCGGACGCGACTCCCCTTCTCGTCGGAGCGCGAGGGAGCGGCGTCGACCTGACCCTCTCCGCACTCTACTTCCGCGAGCCGACGCTTCCGCCGATGCTGTACCGCGAGGTCGAGCGCATCGACAAGACCGGTATCGCGGCCGCGATCCCGCTGAACCTGCGCTACACCGCGGGAGGCCAGCGCATCGTCGGCACGACTCCGGAGTACTTCGACTTTCGCGGGCTCCGGATCGCGAGAGGACGCGGGCTCGCGCTCCTCGGCGAATGCGTCCTCGGTTCGCGCGCCGCAGAAGCCCTGGGAGCGGGCCCCGGTGACGACGTGCTCTCGACACCCGCCGGAGCTTTCGACGTCGGGGGAAGCTTTCCCCTCAAAATGAAGGTGGTCGGGGTTCTCGCGCCCGCGGGGACACCCGACGATGGAGCGGTCTTCGCCGACGTGAAGACCACGTGGGTCATTGCCGGCATCGCGCACGGCCATACCGACGTCACGGCCCCGCGCGCTTCGAGCGGCGTGCTCTCGCGCGACGAGAAAAACGTCGTCGCCAACGCCTCCGTCCTCCCCTACACCGAGATCACTCCCGAGAACATCGACTCCTTCCACTTCCACGGCGATCGGGACGGCTTTCCCGTGGACGCGGCGATCGTCGCGCCGCCCGACCGGAAGTCGGGCATCGTTCTGAGGGGCCGGTACGAGGAGGATCCGGGGAACGTCCAGGTCCTCGTGCCCCGAGCGGTCGTGGACGAGCTCGTCGATACGATGTTCTCGATCCGTGACGCCGTCTTCCTGGTGACCGTAGGACTCGGAATCGCTACTCTGGCGACGGTGGCGCTGGTATTCGCGCTATCCATCCGACTGCGGAGACGCGAGATCGAAACCATGCGCAAGATCGGCGCTCCGCGAGCGCGTCTCGTCGCCGTTCTCGCGACCGAGGTGCTCCTCGTCCTTATGGCGAGCTTCGCCATCGCGGCCGCATTGACGGCTATCGTCAGCCGTTTTGGAGGCGTTATGCTCGGGATGGTGGCAGGATGAATTGGAAAGGTGGAAGCGTGAAGAAACTGCATTCGCCTCTGATTCTTGCATGGCTCGCCACGGGCTGCGGCGGGCCTTCGGAAGAGCCCCGCGAGGCGACGGGCACGAAGACCGAGATCAACGTCTACGTCGCGAGCTACCCGCTCCAATACTTCGCCGAGCGCATTGGCGGCGACCGGGTCGACGTGCACTTCCCCGCCCCCGCCGGAGTCGACCCCACGGACTGGTCGCCCGACGCGGAAACGGTGGCAGCCTATCAGAGCGCGGACCTCATCCTGCTCAACGGCGCCGAGTACGAGAAGTGGCTTCCGAAGGTGTCGATCTCGCAATCGAAGCTCGTGGACACATCGGCGGGTTTCGCCGACCGGATCCTCCACGTGGACAACGCCATCACCCACAGCCACGGCCCCGAGGGCGAGCACAGCCACGGCGAAACCGCGTCCCTGACCTGGCTCGACATGACGCTCGCGGTCCTGCAGGCACGTGCGATTCGAGACGCGTTCGCGAAGGCGAGACCCGAGAGCGAGGACTACTTCCAGGGCCGTTTCGAGTCACTCGAGCGCGACCTCATGGATATCGATGCCGCGCTCACCGAACGAGTGGCGGGAAAGACGGACCGTCCGCTTCTCGCGGCCTATCCCCTGTATCCGTACCTCGCGCGGCGCTATCAGCTGGACATCGACAGCCTTCGCTACGATCCAATGAGGCCAGCAGACATAACCGCGGGTGACTTCTGGCACGACCTGGAGCACGTCCTCGAGGAGCACAAGGCGCACTGGATGTTCTGGGAGCGCGAGCCTTCCGCGGAAACGGCGGAGAAGCTGAAAGGCTACGGCGTCGGCATCGTCGTCTTCGACCCCTGTGGCGGGAGGCCCAGCGCGGGAGACTTCCTGACGGTGATGAAGAGCAACGTGGAGAATCTGGGGAAAGCGTTTGCACACGATTGATTTCGGCCGCGGAGACGACCTTTATCGTCACGGGCATTTGCTCACCGAGTTGGGTGTGGGGTATCGCCTGAAGGCGGGAGCGAAAAGAGCCCCGCGTCAGCTTGGCCTGACCCAGCTCTGACCCAGCCCCTTGACTGTATTGCGCTTTGCAGTACACGCGTCCGCCGTGGCTGGAACGACACCGATTTGCAGAAGCTCGTCGGGCACAACTTCGTCCGGGCCTTCGCCGAGGCGGAGGCTGTGGCGGCACCGCTGCAAAAGGAGCGCCCCCCTTCGAACGCGACCCTCGAAGCTCTCGACGGGGCCCGCGTGGGGAAAGCGCATGGGTTACTTGCGGGGTCGCCCGACGGCGCCGAGGACTCGAAGCACGTTCCAATGAGGCCCTCCCAGGATCTTCCGGACCCGCTCCTCGGAATGGCCGCGTCGCAGCGGGAGCTCGGTGAGAGTGGGAAGGTCGGAAACGCCGATCGCGGGATCCACGTAGCCGTCGAAATCCGAGCCGATGGCTTCGCCTGAGGAGCAGTTACTTCCACATGCGTCGGTCGAAGCCGAACGGCTCGGACGGACGGATCTTCAAACGGGAGAAGTCTGCATGGGCGGGGTTGAGGAGGTAATTCGATTCCCTCGGCACGATGACGGACGGAACGCGCAGCAACAGAGTTTCGCCGGAGTGCGCCCACTTGCTGCCAATCGCTTTCGTCTCGATGGGTGGTGGCTCGGTGCGCCAGCTGGCCGGAAGGTGGCCCGACGGCAGTTGCCCGATGCGGATTCCATCCGGCACCACGACCTCGATCGCGACGAACGTCAACCGGGCGTCGGCGACGCTGAGGTGGACGAAAGTCTCGAGCGCGGCAAGCGAGAGGGTTCCCCCCAGGTAAACGACCGCGGTCCCGCGCTCGTTCCAGCGTCCGCCGAAGAGCCGGGCTCCCTCGCCATCGAATGCGGAAGCCGCGTGCTTGGCCTTGACGAGACGCCAGAGCGACAAGGACACGCTCAGCTGAAAACGCCGTACTCGATGCGGCCCAGGAGATCCTCCACCTCCCGCGCCCCTACCTCGGTGCGCATCACCTCGAGAGGCACGCGATCGCCCAAGCCCCGCTGCGGCTCGCGCAGCCATTCGCGTGCGCGGTCCAGGTCCTCGAACACCCCTTCCGCCAGTGCGGCGAGACGCGCCAAACGATATAGCCGGTCGCTTTGCGCTGGGGTTAGTCGAGCCGCCCGGCGTCTGGCCAGCCGCTGGATGGTCTTGGCACTGACTCCGAGGCTCCGCGCGAACTCGATATCCGTGAGCTCGAGCCGCTCTCGCAAGTGCCGGGCGACGATCTGAGGGATGCCAAGTTCGATGAGCTCCGCCATTTCGAGCGGAGTGCGTACGCGCCTTCCCAGGGCGCGGTGGCCACCCATCACGGAGACGACCGATGGCGCGGTCACTGGAGCTCCTTATGGTACATATGTCCACTTATGTTAGGACATCTGACCATCAAGAGCAAAGGCTAGGCACTTTGAGTCAGGGTCCGCGCGGCGGGAGGCCGGGGAAGATGGATGCTCGAGCGCGCGACGAGGACAACGTCGTCGCCTTCCGCGGAAACGGCGGGAAAGCTCAAAGGCTACGGCGTCGGCATTGTCGTCTTCGACCCCTGTGGCGGGAGGCCGGGCGCGGGAGACTTTTTGACGGTGATGAAGAGCAACTTGGAGAATCTGGGGAAAACGTTTGCACACGATTGATTTCCGCGGCGGAGACGACCCTTATCGTCACGGGCGTTTGCTCACCGAGTTGGGTGTGGGGTATCGCGTGAAGGCGGAGTGAAAAGAGCCCCGCGTCGGCTTGGCCTGACCCAGCTCTGACCCAGCCCTTTGACTGTATTGCTCTTTGCAGCACACTTGCACCAGGAGGAATGGTCGATGCGACGAACCCGTCCGGCCAGGAAAGCTAAAAAGGTCGTCAAGCCGAGCATGCTCATGGTGCGCCTGGACGCTGAGAGCAAACGGTACCTCACGCGGGCGGCGGAGCTGCGGCAGATGAGCAAAAGTGACTACGTGCGCACGGTGACCATCGCTCAGGCACGCCGGGAGGTGCTGGCGGCTCGCAGGAACGCTCTTGTTATGACGCCTGAGGAGCAACTGGCTTTTTGGAATGCCTTGAGCCAGACGCCCAAGTTGACGGGGGCGCAACGGCGATTGGGCTCTCTGATGCGGGGCGAGTCCTGAACGGCGTCCGCCTTCCCGAGGGCCACCGGCTGGAACGCCTTCGACGCGAGCATCCGCGTCGCCGGTTTGAAAGCGGCGAGGAAAAAGTTGACGACTGGCTGGCCACCAAGGCGCTCCAGCACCAGGAAAAGCATCTCTCGGTGACGAACGTCCTCCTCGACGCGGAAGGTGCCATCGCAGGCTACTACACCCTGGCCGCGGGGCAGGTCGACTTCGGCGACTTGCCGGTCGAGGCCGCGCGGCATTTGCCGCATCGTATGCTTCCAGTATCCATTCTGGCCTGGCTTTCGATCCATGCGGCGCATCAGAAAAAAGGGCTTGGCCGGCGCCTGCTGGCTCAGGCCCTGCGCGACTGCTATGAAGCCGGAAAGACGCTCGCCTTCGTTGCCGTGATTCTCGACTGCGTCAGCGACGCCGCAAAGGCGTTCTATCAACAATGGGAGTTCGAGGTGCTGCCCGGACGTCCCTACCGTCTGTTCCTCAGTGCCAAACGCCTGGAGACGATGATGGCGAATGCCTGAGGCTTTTATCGCCGAAAGACAATCGCAATAATCCACTCAAACTACCGGCTCCACCACTCTCACGACCTGCGCCCATCCCGTGGGCCGGTGCCGGAGCCTTGCCGTCTGATCGGGCGAACTGGTATGGTTGACGCTCGATCTCGAGATTGGAGAGAAGGACCAGACGCATGAGCACGACAGTCAAAAAGGACAGGCTTTTCTCCGAGCAGAGCCATGGCATCGGCGACTTCAACTTCGGCGAGCAGACCGCCGAAGTGTTCGACGACATGCTCGATCGCAGTGTCCCGATGTACCGCGAGCTGCAGCGGATGATCGGCGAGATTGCCGGCGAGTTCTCGGTCCCAGGCACCAGCGTCTACGACCTCGGGTGCTCGACCGGCACCACGCTGGAAACGCTCCACCTCAGCACCGCGCCGACGGTGACGCTGGTGGGTATCGACTATTCGGAGGCGATGCTGGAACGGGCACGGCAGCGTTTCCTCCCACTGATCGAATCGGGCCGGATGCGGCTCGACCACGCCGATCTCAACCACGGCTGCGCGATCGGGAACGCCTCGGTCGTCGTGCTCAACCTGACGCTGCAGTTCGTCCGCCCGCTGTACCGCGACAGCCTGATCCGGCAGGTCGTGTCCGGCCTGAACGACAACGGCGTGCTGATCCTGGTGGAGAAGGTGCTGGCGGCCGACTCGACGATGAACCGCCTCTTCATCAAGTTCTATTACGACTTGAAACGGCGCAACGACTACGACGAAATGGAGATCGCGCAGAAACGCGAAGCGCTGGAGAACGTGCTCATCCCTTACCGCGTGGACGAGAACGTCGAGCTCCTCAAGCGGTGCGGATGCCGGGAGGTGGAAACTTTCTACCGCTGGTACAACTTCTGTGGACTTTTGGGCCTGAAGCGCGTCTGAGCGATGACTTTGACGCGGAGCCCGCGGCTTATCGCAGCGGGCAACTTCTTCTTTCGCTACCGCAACGCGCTGTTCCCGGTGATCGGGTTGACCGCGCTCCTCCTCAGTCCACCCCGGTTCGCGTTTGGCGACCGCGCCATCGACCTGTACCTGGATCTCCTCGGGACCGCCATCGCGATCGCTGGGCAGGGCTTGCGTGCGGTCACGATTGGATACGAGTACATCATCCGCGGCGGGCGGCAGGGCAAAGTGTATGCCGAACGCCTGGTCCAGGGCGGTGTCTTCGCCCATTGCCGCAATCCCCTCTATCTGGGCAATCTGCTGATGGTCATGGGCATCGCGGTCATGGTCCATTCGGCGTTCTTCTATCTGATCGGCATCCCCTTCTTCGTGTTGGCTTATGCCGCCATCATTGCCGCCGAGGAAAACTTCTTGCGCGCGAAGTTCGGCGCGGAGTACGAAGACTACTGCCGCCGCGTGAACCGCATCTGGCCGAACTGGAAAGGACTCCGGACCTCGATCGAGGGCATGCGCTTCAACTGGAGGCGCCTGGTCATCCGGGAATACGGCACGCCCTTCGCGCTGGCCCTGTGGATCCTCGGGATCCGCGCATACACCTTGTTCGAAAATCTCGGCGAGGCGGCCTGGCCGGGGGTCCGCCGCCTGCTATGGTGGCTCGGGCCAATCGTCGCGGTGTACGCCTTCGCCCGCTTCCTGAAGAAGTCCGGTCGCCTTACCGAGTATCCGGCCGGCGTCGAGGCATCCGCGGCACCGCGAGGACGACTACCCTTCGGTTCGTCGCGCTAGCTTGGCTGAGCTAGCCAGCCTAGCCGCCTAGCCTGCCTAGGAAGACAAGATGGAGAACCCTCGCGAAAGACCGAAGACTCTTTTCGTCCGAACGTCGACCCTCATCCGGAAGCGGATCGCGATTTCTTCCGCGAGCCGGCGTTCGGCTTTTCGGTGAGTATCGTCGATGACGATTACGGTTTCTCGATGAACGAGTCGAGGGAGGACGCGCAGGATACCGGAGCGGCCAACGCGGCCGGTCGGGCCGTCGATGAAGACGAGGTCGTAAGGATGCGAAGGCTCCCAGGCGTACCAGGGAGGGTTACCGGCGAGGGGTGCCATGACGACGGAGGGAAAGGGCGCGCGATTCCGGACGTCGTGCTCGAGCGCGGTATGCACGCAGCCGGCGCGCTCGAAGAGATCCGTGCTCTTTCCTGAGCCGGTCTCGAGGGTTCTCATGCCCGGTTCGAGCCTTGCTTCGATCGCGTTCCAGCATTCGTCCGTGATTTCCCAGAAGTATCTCTGGATCCAGGACCTCGATCTCGGCGGTCGGTCGATTACATGGAAGTACCGTCCCCTCCAGAAGACACCTCGGCTCGACCGGCTCGCTGCCGCGGAGTGCACGAGGATGGCGGCCCAAAGGAGACCGCCCAACGCCGACCCCAGGAGCGGGAGTGGGCCGAGGAGCGTGCCCATGAAGCGACCGGCGCGACGCTGGACAGCCATCATGGCGGCCAAAGCTCCGATCGCAAACGCGCATCCCGCGAACCGGCCTGCGACCCCCATCAGGATGACGAGCGGCAGCGGAAAGGACACGAGGACTACGAGCAAAGAGGCAGCCGCGAGAGCGAGATCGAATCGGCCGCCCAGGGCGAGGAATGCGTTCTTTCCGAATCCACTCCAGATTTCTCGGAGCGAGCCGTACATGCGAGTCTCGACCGTGCCTCCGGAAGCGAAGTAGCGATATCGGAAGCCGGCGGTCCGCAGCTTTCTCGCGAGGCTCACGTCGAGAAGAACGTTCTCGCGCAGAGCTTCGAAGCCACCCACCGCGCGGTACGCCTCGAGGCGAACGAGGAAGTAAGGACCCGCCGCCGCGAGACCCACGGGCGCGCCATCGTCGTTGCAGCGCCGGAGCGCGGGTCCTTCGTACGCCAGCCACCCGCTCGCGGCGAGCGCGACTTGCTCCCAGAACGAGACGGTCACCGTCTTTGGTAGAAGAGACAGCCCGTCGATTCTCTCTCGGCAAACGAGCTCCATCCCGCGGGCGAGCGCATCCGGCTTCAGAGTCGCGTCGGCGTCGGTGAAGAGAAGCCACGCGCCTTCGGCTTTCTGGGCCGCTTGGGCGAGCGCTTCTCGTTTGCCGCGCCCGCACGCGGGCGCGTCGAGAACGTGGAGGCGCGGATTTTTCGCGCTCAGCGTCTTCATCACGGTGGCGGAGTCGTCCTCGGAGTGGTCGTCCACGGCGATCACCTCGAAGGACGGGTAGTCCTGAGCGAGGAGGCTCTCGAGGCTCACGATGAGGATGCGATCCGTCTCGTTCCGGACGGCTACGAGTATGGAAACCGAGGGGCGAGATGCACCTTCACCGACGAAGGGGGGAAGCTCCGGGAGTGGGCTCGGTCGTGCGGCGGTACGAAGGATAAGAGTAGTCCAGTAGAGCGCGAGACAAGCGGCGAGCGCCGTTAAGACCGCAAAAACGAAATCGGCCGTCACTCCGAAGCGTCTCCGAGGTCCATCCGGGTGCTGGACACAATCACCCGATCCCAGGAGAAGGGAAGCTTCTGGGGGCGCCCTGTTTTCCACAGCTCCAGATGGTCGCGGTAGTGCGGGCTGCGAGGGTCGGCCGACTGGCCGAGGTTCAGAAGCATCGAGGAGTTATCCCAATCGGCCAGGTCCCAGACGAGCCGCGCGGAAGCGCCGAATATGGCACCTCGCCCCGACCCCCAGTCGAGCATGGCGCTCTGCTGGGAGGAGAGATAGTCCGCGACGCTTCGGGCGGAGAACACGCACTCTCCGTCGGCGCCCACCTCGACTTCGGGAAGGCGGAAGCGGGCGCCGAAGAACGGGACGTTCTCGAGCGGGTGGGCGAAGCGCGCGCGGTTCAACCATCCCCACGCCCAGGATTCGATGTCCTCGGTCCCGAAGATCTTGCGCAGGTTGTCGAGCGCCTTCGCCAGCACCGAGCGGTAGAGCGACGGATAATCGGACACCCCTTCCGGCAGCCACGCGGGATCTTCGCTCGTGAGGATCTTCTCGGTCGCGACGTTCACCGCGGGCCAGTACTGCTGATACGAAAGGAGGAGGCTCTTCCCCAGCACCGGGCGGAACAGCCTCTCCTTGAGAAGCGCGGAACACTCCTTCGCTACGGACGCCGCCGCACTCTCGGGTGTGAGCTCGCCGTTCCACCGTTTCAGAAGTGCGATGGCCCTTTTCCAGTTTGTCCCATCATGACCATTAGGGGGGCCCACGGCGGCGGCGGCGATGCGTTCGGCGACGAAGAACGCATGGGCGGAGAAGCGATCGAACTGGATCTCGGCGAAGGTCTCGACCGTGTGACGCTCCGTCGATCTCACGAGATTTTGGATCCGTCGGGCTCGGTACGGCGGATGCCAGCGGCGCGAGAGGAATCGACCGCACGCGCCCGCGTCGTGATTCTGGTTGGCGCGCACGACGAATCCTTTCGCGGGCGCGTAGGTGGACGGGAGCTCGTCGAAGGCAACGTAGCCCGTCCACTCGAAGGCGCCGCTCGAACCTGAAACGGGAACGGCGCCATCGCCTGCCGCCCGGATCGGAACCAATCCCGCGGATTGCGCCCCCACGCTCCCATCGACATCCGCGTAGGTGAAATCCGTGGGAGGGAAGCTTTCGGTGCGGAGCGCCTCGCGGAAGGTCGTCCAATCCCGGGCCGTGTTCAGCGCATGAAACGTCGGATCGCCCGGCGGCGCGTCGAGTCGCTCCCAGCGAAGCGCCAAGCCAAAACGTCCTCGAAGCTCGATTAGCGGTCCGTGGTGCGTGAGGCGTACGGAGAGCCGAGTCGCCGCGGCGTCGCGCACGCGGATCTCTTCTTCCCACGCTTCGAGGGGGAGCCAGTCTCCCCGATAGCGGTAATGCCGCGTCTCCTCGTCGAGCTCTTCGATGAAGAGATCCTGGGCATCGGCCATGAGCGCGGTCGAGCCCCAGGCGATGCGATCGTTGTGTCCAACGACGATCCCCGGAATCCCGGCGATGCTGACTCCTCGCACGTTCAGCCCAGGCGCTTTCAAGTGCACGAGGAAGTTCGGATTGGGCACGACGAAGCCCATGTGGAGGTCGTTCGCGAGAAGGGGTCGTCCCGACTCGGTGCGCGTCCCATCGACCACCCAGGTGTTCGAGCCGGTGTCGACGTGCTGCAGGCCGACGAGCTTGAGAGCGTCTTCGCTCGCTCTCAGCAGGCGGAAGGATTCGGCGACGGGAGACTCGTCATAGCGTCCCGTTTCCCACGACTCGGCCTCGCCGTCGGGCATCTCGTAATGGGCGAACAGCTCGCGTGCCTTCGTAGCGCCGGCCCGGTCGATCACCTTCATGAAAACGAGGTCCGCTCGAAAGGAGGCATTCACGATCGATCGCAAGGCGGCGCAGCGGAGAACGTCCTCGGGAGTCCAGGGCTCCGGCTCGATCGACAAGATGTCGAACTCCGGAGGCAGCTTGTTGCGCTCGGTGTAGAGATTCACCCCGTCGCAGTAGGCGACCATCCGCTCTCGCGCGTCCTCGGAAACGAGCGGCGCCGCGCGCTGCACCAAACGCTCGAGGCCCAGGGTCCTCTGAAAGATGTCGCCGGTGAGAGCGCGCGAGCCGAAGCACTCCGCGAGGCGGCCCGTGGCCGTCCTCCGAAGAAGGTCGAGCTGCCATAACCGCGCGGACGCGGCGACGTAGCCCTGGCCGAAGTACGCCGCTCTCTGGGTCTGTCCGAGAACGTGAGGCACTCCGCCTCGGTCGATGAAGACTTCGACGTCATTCAGGAGATCGGTCACTGCTCGACCCAGCGCGTCAGACGCTGAAGCTCCATCGTTCCATCGTGGAGGGAGTCAGGGGCTGGCTCGTTCATGGCTCCGATCGAACAGAAGCGACGCGCCCCCAGTGCCGTCAGACCGTCCCGGTACGCCTGACGTTCCGTATCGTTCACGGCCAGACCTACCGTTTGCAGGATTCCCCGGACGGTTTTCAAGGCCGCGGTGAGATCGGCCACCTCCTCGTACGGTTTGACGCGCACCGAGCGCCTCAGCGGCGAAGGCGCGAAACCCGGGTCCTTCTCGAAGACGACTGTAGTGAGCTCGTCCGTCCCTCCGCAGAAGACCCTCGCCGTCCCCATGGCCTCCGTGAAGCGCGCCGTATCGCGGAATCGCGCGATCTCGATGCGCTCGTCGAGCCCGGCTTCACCCTCGGGAAGCGTCTGGGCGAGCTGCTTCAAAGCGTTCGCGAGCCTCTCCGCGAGATGGGCAGCACCGGTCTCCCCTTGGACGTAGACGCATTGAGCCGCCGTGCAGGCGAGCTGGTCCCAGAGAGCGACGTCTCGCGCGAGGCCGTCCATGTCGACGACCTCGAGCGCCGCTCGGGAGACGACCGCGAGGCTCACCCGCGGACCGAACTCCACGAGCGCGGTGAGGGGCGAGGCCAGCCGGCGATAAGCGGCAATCGTTTCCATGTCACCCGCGACGACGATTCCATCGACCTCGCGGGCCAGGTGGCCCTCGATCTCTTCGCTCGCACCGGGCCAGGCGAGTAGAGCGGTGGTGGCGGCGAGCCGGGGAGCCGCTTCCTCGAGGGAGCGAAAAAACCAGGACAAGAAATCAGCGCTCCCGCCGGGCCGCTTGACCAGATTGACGTTCCGAGTCAGAAGTCCCGCCAGGAGCGACTCGCACGGGCCGAAGAAGACGTTCCCCGATACGACGTGGAGGACGACTCCGAGCGGCTCGGCGCGGAGTGCGCGAGGACTCCCGAGTTGAAGAGCCGCGCGGCGTTCGGCGACACCTCGATGAAAGGAGCGCCCGAGATGGTCAAGGCCTCGCTCGAGCATGGCCCGGCTCAGGCCGAAGGTCCTCTCGGGTTGCGCCTCGAGAAATGCCGCCCGAGACCTGCCCTGCTCCTCCCAGAGAGATCGAAGATTATCGACGGCGCTGGCGAGAGCCTCTCCGGACATCGACCGTGCTTCCCCGGTCCGCTTCCGCGCCTCCGAGACGATCTCACGAATCGCCGCTGGCGTCAGCACGAAGTCGCGAATCCACTCGCCGAAGACGAAGGACTCGAATCCTTTCATGAGGTGAGACGCTCCAAAGTCGTCGCCGCACAGCCGCGGTAAAGAGACGTGCCTCCCCGTCCCACGACCTCGAAGGCCGGCGCGCGTCGCCCGCACGGGCACGGGTCGGCGCTGCGCCCCACGTCCGCGGTCCGGAGCGAGTGAAAGGGCAGGGTGGTGAAGCCGGGATTCAGAAGGTGGAGGACGCCGTCTCTTCCATTCTCGACCACGGCTCCGCTCAACGGATCGACGACCCTCACCCGCGTATAAACCGGCGCGTGGAACCGGTGCTCGCGACATTCGAGGTAATGAACGGCGTGCTCCGTCATTCCGTATAGATCCCGCACTCGATGAGAAGGCACTCCAAAGGCGCGCCCGACGAGCGCGCGGAAGGATTCTTTGGGGAGAGCGCCTCGCGTCTCTTTTTTCCATCCTCCCCCGGTCAGGACGAGAGATTCGGGGTCAAGCCGCACGGGACCCGACTCGAACGTTTCCGCCAGACGCGCAATCAAGGAGGGAAGGCCGAGGATCCGCACGACGCGGCCGGACGCGGCAAAACGATCGATTGTGCGCCCGGTCGCTTCCGTGTCGAGACGGAGCCTGCCGGCGCCGTCCGGTACGAGGGCGAAGATCGTCTCCCGCGCCGGCGCCGCTTCCATGAGAGCGGCAAAGAAATGAGCGTTGCCGTGATCGGGCGAACCCGCCGGATCGGGTGCGAGGACGACGTAGTCCACCGGCGCTTCGGTCGTGAGACCTTCTTCTTCGAAGCTCGCTTCTCCCATGGCCCACATTCGCATCACCGTCTCGAGGTCGAGCGGGATCGTAGTGCGACGGCCCCCCGTGCCGCTCGACGAGACGGTGAAGTAGTCCACGTCGCGGAGGGTTACGAGGTCGAAGACCTTGAAGAGCTCCGCCGACAGGGGGGGGAGGTCCTCGGGATGCTGAAGGTCTCGCTCGGGATCAAAGCGGAGGGCTTGGCAATAGGCGTGATACACAGGATTCCGGTCCAGATGCCATCTCGCGATCTCCCGCAGGGCAGAGACGAACAAAGCCTCTCTCTCCGGCGAGGACTCGTAGATCGACTCCAGACGAAGGAGAGCCCAGGTATCCGGGTGCTTGTCTCGTAGCGGCGGGGTTGCCGCTCGAAGACGGGCCCGCTCCCTCATCGGGTCTCCCCGCCCAGGTTTCGGATCAGGTCGTCGAGAACTTCGTCGTTCCTGTAGAGGTGCCGATGGGAGCAACCCTCGACGGAAACGAGGTTCCCCGGCATGTGCCGGCGAACGTCTTCGAGCGAGACGTAGCCATCGCCCGGGCTCGTGACCAGCGGGAGTAGATGCTTGCAGTGACGGGCCACTTCTTCGTGGCTCGCGAACGTCCGCCCTCCGGTCGCGAGCACGAGCTTCGTGAGCGTCGGCGTGTCGCGGACGGTGTAGGTATGAGTGCGCACGCGCTCATCGGAGGGGTGTCGTTCTCGGAGCAACTCCCACAGCCGCCGCGCGCGGCGGAGGCAGTTCGCGAGAAACTCTTCGGCGCGAGAGGAATCCTGCTCGCGCATCGCCTCCGGTTGAAACGGTCCCCACGCGCGCGTTCTCCACGTCTCTACGCCTCCGAGGTCGAGGTCCATTGGGTGGCCCTCCTCGTCCACCACCCGATCCTCGTCGAAGGGGAGCATCTGGTAGAGAGACGGCGTTCTCGACGCCTGGCGGGCAGAAACGCCAAGGCGCCCGAGCGCAACGGGGAACCCGTGATTCGCTTCGTGGAGCGCGCGAAGCGTCCCCCCCGCGAGCGGTCCGAGCGCGAAGAACGAGAGGGCGTTGCTCTCTCCCGGCCTGGGGTCTTCCGGCGCATCGGACAGGAGATCCGCTCCCCCGTAGCGGAGATAGTACCGAACGACGTGGCATCCCCAGGAATGGGCGAGGAAAGCCACGCGCGGAACGCCGAGCTTCGTTTTGAGACTCTCGACCGCCTCTTCCAACTCCCGCGCGCCTTGGACCACGTCCTTCCGCCAGTCGTAGGAAAGACCGTAGAGAGCGCGCGCCGCTACTGGCGCCGCCGGGCGGGCTCGATCGTATCCGATGGTCGCAAGGCTAATGGCGAGATCTTCGTATACCGGGATCGAGTAGAGTCCCGCTAGCACGCCGAATTTCCAGAGGACCTCGCCCGGCACCAATCCGTTCTCGCCCGGGGCGAACGAATGCCTGCCAAGCGCGAGGAGTCCCCCGGCGCTTCCCCATACCGCGCGACCGGGATTCGAGAGATCGACGAGCGTGGTTCCGAGGACACCCGGGACGAAGAGGAGGGGGAGTTCCGCGGGCTTCACGTCGCAGCCAGGTCGAGGTCCAGCCGAAGGCGCTCGTCACGGCTGGGACGCCAGATGAATTGATCGAGGAAGTAATGGTGCATGAGAAAACCGAGGAATACCCCGAAAAAGAGGTCCCGTAAGCTCACGCCCTCGAAGAAAGTCACCAAGCTCGTGTCGACGAGGGGAGTACAGCCGGGTAGGACTCCCAGGGAGCAAGAGGCGATCCCCATGATGGCGCTCGAGGTCAAAGCGCAGGCCATGAAGGTGACGAAACTGCGGCCGACCCAGGCAGCGGGACCGAAGCGCGATGCATCGCCCTTCCGGTATCGGTTCCGTTGATAGAACCAAACGATGGCGTGGTACTGCACGTCGTGAAAGATGGTGACGAAGGCCGCGAAGCCGAGAATCGGAGCCGTGAGCACCGCCTCGCTGTAGCCAATCGTGAGGTGGAGCGGGACGACGGCCGAGAGGAAACACATCTTGGGAACGTTCACCGGCAGGCCGAGCCGCCATCTTTGCAGCTGCCTCGAGGCGAACACCAGAGCGACAACGACGACGGCGATGGCCGAGACCGCGACGACGGCCCCGACCCACGATGGTTCCAACGCCCCCATTTCTCTCATCGGCAGAAGTCCCACGACGGCGCGCGTCTCGGGATGGCGCACGAGGAAGGCAACGAACGGGGCGAAGAGCCCCACGTGCAGAAGCAAGCTATCGATGCGCCGGTCGGAGGGGTCGGTGTCATCGTTCTTGCGTTGATAGAGGGCCATGATTCCGTAATGCTGTCGCACCACGTGCCAGTAGGCCCAGAGGTTCACCCCCGCGGCGAGGGCTACGAGCCCCGCGGTCGCGTGAGACAAGCCAACCCGATGCATCGCGAAGGAAGCGAGAAGCACCAGGGGTGGGACGAGAAACAGAGCCAGGCTCCCTAGAAGCAGACCTCGCCGCTCCTGCCACTGTTCGCGATCCAGATAAGTTCTGGAGTAGGTGCCGAAGAAGTGCGGGCTGTCCAGGAGAAGGAGCCAGAGAAACCACACCGTAATCATGTCGAGCCGGAGCCCCGCATGCAGATAGAACATCGCGTATCCGCTCAGCGCCCCGCCCACGAACCAGACGAGATCGAAGCGCTGGCCCACGATCCATCGGAGGGAAGCGGTACGGTGCACGGGCTTCAGCCTGTGAGACGCGAAAGAAGACGCGTCATGAAATCACGCTCGATGTCTCCGGGCTCATTTCTAGAACGGCAGCGAAAGAGACTATCAGCTTGTCGAAACCTAGCCCGACTGGGCGGACGGCTGCCACCCGAGCTCGTACGGAAACGTCCGGACCAGGCGTCCCAGACTGCGCGGCAAGGGGAGCTTCCTCGGAAGCGGGTTCCCCCGGACGAACAACGCCTCGAGGCTTGGCAGAGTCGCCACTTCCGGCGGGAGCGCCGTCAGGCGATTGTGCTGCAGGTACAAGTGCAGGAGCGAACCGAGTCTTCCGATGGTGGGTGGCAGGGAGCGAAGGCGGTTCTCCGCGAGGCCGAGCTCTTCGAGACGGGACAGAAGACCGATCTCCCGAGGAAGGCGCGCGATCCGGTTGCGGTTGAGCTGCAGCGTCCTCAAGTCCGGAAGCCAACCTATTTGATGAGGAAGCTCCTCGAGCGAGTTGTCGTTCGCTTCGAGGACTTCCAGGTACTCCAGTTCGCGGATCCAATACGGGATCGCGCCGAGGAAGTTCCTGGACAGGTCGAGAATGCGGAGAGCCCATAGCCCGCGGACCGGACGCGGCAGCGTTTCGAAACGGTTGCCGGCGAGGTAGAGCCTCTCGAGCGAGCCGAGACGCGATAACCCTTTGGGGAGCTCGCGAAGCCGGTTGTGGCTGAGGTCGAGAAACCGCAGATCCCGAAGCTCACCGATGGCGTCGGGAATGGACTCGAGATGGTTTCGTTGAAGGTGGAGAGCCTCGAGACAGTCCATCCGGCCCAACTCGTCGGGAAGCTCGGCGAGACCGCATCCGTTGAGATCGAGCTCCTGGACGTCGGTGAGGAGCGCGATATCCGCCGGAAGACGCCGGAATCGGTGAAAGCCCAGATCGAGCCTCTTCCACGGAGCGTCTCTCGTCGCGATCTGACCTTCGTACTCGAGGAGGACCAGAAGGGTCGCGACCGCACTCTCGTCGCTGGTTATGGAGTCGAGCGCCTGGTCAGCGGCCCGCAGGATCGAAAGCCCCCGCCGCGCTTCTGCGTTTCCTGCGTCGACGCCGAGGACCGACTCGAGCGCCTCGATCGAGCTTTGCCATGGATGACCAGTCACTCGCCGGAGCGCTCTCGCGTTGCGCTCCTGCGAACCTCGAAGGGAGGGAAACGACGAGAACGCGCGAATTCGATGGAACCGCGCGAGCTCCAGGGGATCGGAAGCGCAGTCGAGCGGCTT
>CAZKNR010000169.1:0-6805 GCA_964553925.1 uncultured Acidobacteriota bacterium | reverse complement strand
TCCAGGAAACGATCGACGATCCTGAGATAGTCCTCGGGGCTTTCCTCGCTCGGATAGTGGCCGAGTCCGGGCATGGTGACGATCTGTACCTGGGGAAGGGCCTCCCGCAGCCGCTCCTGGGTCTCGAGGGGAACGATCGAGCTCCGCCCGCCGAGGATGTACAGAATGGGCGATCGGATCTGCCGCACGTACTCCCAGAGCTGCGTCGGCACGAACCCGTTGGCGATATCGGGGTCGCGCTTCCAGATGAGGCGGCCGTCGGCGCGCGTTTTCGAACCATGGTGCGCGTAGGCCCGAAGGACTTCGTCGGCGGTGCGGGGATTCGAGGCTTTGAGCTCCGCGAGTAATTCATTCTCGTCGGCCCATCCCTTTTCGTCCTCCCGCTGGATGCGACTCGTGACGCTGTCGGCGATTTCTCGAGGGCGCTCCGGTCCGACGTCTTCGACGATGACCGCGGCGACCCGGTCGGGGCGCATGCCGGCGAAGACTTGCGCCACGCGTCCCCCGGTCGAGTTGCCCCAGAGGACGACGTTCGTAAGCCGGAGCTCGTCGACCAGCGCTTCGATGTCCTTGACGTAGTCCTCGACGAGATAAGCTCCCCGCGGGTCCCAGTCGGAATCCCCGTGCCCGCGCAAATCGACCGCCATCACGTGGTATCTCTCGTTGAAGTGCGAGGCGACGTGATCGAACGTGTGCGCCACCCGCCCGATCCCGTGAAGCATGAGAAGCGGCTGCTTCCCCGCGCTCCCCCAATCCAAATAGTGAATGCGAAGACCGTTCACGTGAACGAACCGATCCGAGAGGATCGGTTCCATGCCTTTGGCTTCGAACGTCCGCGCGGCCGAAGGGCCGGTGAGACACTGAATCAGGGCTCGGGAGGACACAGCGCTTCGGGCGCGCGCGCTGACGCCGGCTCGAAAGCTGACCTCGATCTGGTGCGGAGCCGGGAGGGGGCCAACGACCTCGATTCCGGGGGTGGGCAGGAGCTCGCTGAGTAGCGTCAGGACCAGCTCCGCTCGTCCCTCGGCGACACCCGCCATCGCTCGCGTGGAACCCTGCTCGAGAACGGTTTTCGACTCGACCTCCTCCGCGATTCCCATGCGTTCGAGCATCGCCTCGATGTGGATCCGGCTCGCTCCATCCCGGGCGTAGGTAATCGACTTCGCGGCCAGGAGCGTTTGCTTCATCGCCTCGGGCGTACGGATGTCGGGCCGCGAAGCGCCTTTCCGCACGCCGACCCCGATCCCGGAACGTGCCAGATCCCCGCGACCGCTCCCGGCGATCCTCCCCTTCCCGGCCAGATCGTCGAGGATCTCGGAGGTCAGAATCGCGACGTCGAACTCCTCACCCGCTTCGATCCGCTGCAGGAGCGCCGCCGAAGTGTTGAACTCGATCGTGAGCGTACGTCCGATCGCTCGTTCGCACTCGGGGCGAAGCTCCTGAAGCACGGCCCTCACTCCGTTGGAGGCGAGAACCCGGACGGCGTTCTCCTGCGCGGCGGCTTCCCGCGCGAACAGTAAGGCGACTCCCAGAGTCGTCGCCGATATCGTCTTCAAGAGACGATCTGCGGGATGGGAGTACCGTACACGTCGGTGAGACGCATGTCGCGGCCGTTGAACCGGTACGTCAGCTTCTTGTGGTCCATCCCCAATAGATGCAGGATGGTCGCGTGGAGGTCGTGGACGGAGATGGGCTGCTCCAGCGCCTTGTAGCCGAACTCGTCGCTCGAGCCGACGACTTGCCCGCCCCGGATTCCCGCGCCCGCCATCCAGACGGTCATCGTCCCCGGGTTGTGATCGCGGCCGACTCCGCGCTGCGAGATCGGCATCCGGCCGAACTCTCCGTGCCAGTAGACGAGAGTCGATTCCAGAAGGCCGCGTGAGGCCAGATCGGTCAGGAGGCCCGCGATGGGAAGGTCCGATTCTGCCGCGTGCTGGCGGTGGTTCTCCTCGAGGTTGCTGTGCGCGTCCCAGGTGTCGGTGTCTTGATTCCCCATGCCGCCGTGGTAGAGCTGCACGAAGCGGACGCCGCGCTCAACCAACCGCCGCGCCATGAGACACTGCCGTCCGAAGGGCTCCGTCACTTTGTCGTCGAGACCATAGAGCTTCTGGGTCTCCGGGGACTCCGACGAGACGTCGATCGCGGAAGGCGCGCAGCCCTGCATTCGATACGCGAGCTCGTACGACGAGATCCGCGCCGCGAGCTCCGAGCTCGACGGGTACTTCTTCATGTCCAGCTCGTTGAGCTTCGCGAGCGCGTCGAGCCGTGCCCGCTGCTCCTCGGGGCTCATCTCCTCGGGTCGTTCGAGGTCGACGATCGGCTCCCCCGCGGAGCGCAAGAGCGTTCCCTGATAGCCGGCGGGGAGGAACCCGGGGCCCCAATCGTTCGGGCCGCCGAGAGGACCGCCCCGGTAGTCGTTCATCACCAGGTACGCGGGAAGGCTCGAGCTTTCCGAGCCGAGCCCGTAGGTCACCCACGCCCCGACGCTGGGAAAGCCCATCCGCAGCTGGCCGGTCTGCATCTCGTACGTCGCCTGCACGTGGTCGTTCGACCGTCCGTGGACCGACCGCAGGAACGCAATCTGATCGACCTTGTTTCCGAGCTGAGGGAAAAGCTCCGAGACCTCGATGCCGCTCTCGCCGTGCCGCAGGAACGCGAACGGGCTCGGCATCAACGGACCGGGAAACCCCTGGCGAACGACGATGCTTCCCTCCACCTTGCCGTCGAGAGGCTCGCCCGCGTATCGGGTGAGGGCCGGCTTCGGGTCGAACGTGTCCACGTGGCTGACGCCGCCGCTCATGAAGAGCGAGATGACCGCTTTGGCGCGCGGCGAGAAATTCGCGGGCTTCGGGGCGAAGGGGTTTCCCTCGACCGGTGCGAGGCACGACTCGGCGGCCAGCAGTCCCTCGCGGTCGAGAAGGTGCGCGAGGGCGAGACCCGCGATACCGCCGCCCGAATCGAACAGGAATCGGCGGCGCGAGCGGAACGTCTTTTTCATGTTCATGGGCCGTCACCTCAGGTACAGGAACTCGTTCAAGTTCAGCATCACGTGCGTCAGGTCGAGGAGAGACCCACGCTCGACCAGCTCGAGCGCTATCGCCGCTTCTTCCCCGGTGGGGGGCCGGCTGAGCGCGATGCGGTACGCGCGCTCGACCCGGGCGGAAACCGAGCTCGGCTCGTCTTCCTGCAACCGTTCCGCGAAGTGCTGGGCCTGTCTCACCACGAACGGATTGTTCAGAAGGGTCAGCGCTTGCGTGGGCACCGTCGATACGTTCCGCGCCGCCGCGGTGACGTTCGGATCCGGGAGATCGAACGTCCCGAAGAAGGGAAAGCCGAGAGAGCGCCGGCGATAGACGTAGACGCTCCGGCGCCAGACTTCCGGGCCGTCTTGATGGTTTCGCCAGATCCCATGGGCCTGCGACCTCAGAATCTCCTCGGGCACGTACGGAAAGACCGGCGGCCCAAAGACGGTGAGATCGATCCCCCCGCTCACCGCCATGATGCTGTCGCGAAGGGTCTCCGCATCGAGCCTCTGCGGGCGATATTTCCAGAGAAAGCGGTTCTCGGGATCGCGCGCGAAGTCAACGGAGTCCTCGTAGGACGACGCCATCTGGTAGGCCTCGGACGTCAGCACCAACCGGTGCATCTCTTTGAGGCTCCATCCGCGCTTCACGAGCTCGACGGCGAGCCAGTCGAGAAGCTCGGGGTGGGTCGGGCGCTCGCCGACCTTGCCGAAGTTGTCGAGGGTGGCGACGATCCCTCGCCCGAAATGGTGATGCCACAGGCGATTGACGATCACCCGGGCCGTCAAAGCGTTCGAAGGCGACGCGAGCCACCGCGCGAGCGCGAGACGCCTTCCTGAGGTGCGGCCGTCTCGGGGCGGGATCGCGGTCGGAGGGTCGCCGTACGTCGCCGCGGTCACGAAGCCCGGCGACATCCGCGATCCCTTGCTGAATGGATCGCCTCGAATGAGGAAGTAGCTCGGCGGCGCCTCGTACGGTCGAGCTCCTTCGTGCAGGTAGCTTCCGGGCTCGGCGGGACGGACGCGACACGCGGGACAACCGACGATCTCGTCCCCGAAGCCATCGGGCGCGTATCGGTAGTCGCCGTCGGTCGCGATCTCCGCCACTTCCGGCTTCTTGGGACGCTCCGCTTCAAACACCTCGAGGCGCTCTCTGAGCGCTCGAAGCCGGACAGCGTCTTCCGGCGTCAACGCGGCGTCCACTTTCTCCTGGGGCACACCGACCGACAGCACCTGCACCACCAGGAGGCTCTCGCCGGGCGTCCTCTCGATCTCCTTTTTCATCACCGCGCGCTGCACGTTCGAAGGAAACCGCTCCCTCACCCGCGCCATCTGAAGGCGCTCTCGATAGGGAGCCTCGATCCTCGCGACCTCGTCTTTGACATCCTGCACCTTCTCGTCGATCGCCTCGTTCTTGCGCCGGTAGGCCGCGGCGTCCTCTCCGGATAGAAGCGGATACTCCGTCTCGACGTAGCCGAAGATCGACGCCTGCAGGCTGTAGTAGTCCTTCTGGGGGATGGGATCGAACTTGTGGTCGTGGCAGCGAGCGCAATGGACGGTGAGACCGAGGACTCCCCGGCCGATCGTCGCGAGAACGTCGTCGAGGTAGTCGTGGCGGCGCTCGGGGTTGTCTTTCTCGCGGAACAGGACCCGCGGTCCGGCGCGCAGGAACCCGGTGGCGATCCGGGTCTCATCGCTCCTGTCGTCAACCTCGTCTCCCGCGATCTGCTCCACCAGGAACCGGTCGTACGGCTTGTCCTCGTTGAACGCCCGGATCACGTAGTCGCGGTAGCGCCAGGCGTTCGGCCGATCGCGGTCGTGCTCGAAGCCGCTCGAGTCCGCATAGCGCGCGACGTCGAGCCAGTGACGGCCCCACCTCTCACCGTAGTGCGGCGATGCGAGAAGCCGCTCGACGAGCCGCGGCCACGCTCCCGGCTCGCGGTCGGCGACGAAGGCTTCTGTCTCCTCCGGCGAAGGGGGAAGGCCGATCAGATCGAGGTGCGCGCGCCGCACGAGGGTCCACGCGTCCGCCCGCGGGGCTTTGCCGAGACCCTCGTCCCGCCGGGTCCGTTCGAGGAACCGGTCGATGGGATTCTCGAAATCCGGGATGTCGGGAAGAGGCGCCTGGACGGAAAGCTGGAACGCCCAGTACTCCCGGGCCTCCGCCAGACGCTCCGGCGTGAGGTCGCTGCCTTCAACCGAAGCGAGGGCAATCGGCGCCGCCGTCGCGCCATTGTCCCAATGGACGCCCTCGTCGATCCACTTGCGGACGGCGTCGATCTCCCCGGGAGTCAGGGGATCGCCTTCGACCGGCATGGGCGGCGGCTCGAGTCCGGCGACGCGCCGGAAGAAACGGCTCTCCTCGGCGCGTCCAGGGACGATCGCCGCCCCGCTGTCGCCGCCTCGGAGCGCACTCTCGCGGGTGCTTAGGTCGAGGCCGGAGAGCTGGAGAGCCTCATTGTGGCAGTTCCAGCAGCTCCGCTCCAGGATGGGCCGGATCTCGGTCGTGAACTCGGAGGGCGCCTGGGCAAGGGTGCCGCTCGCCGCGAGGACCACGAACCCGAAGGGCGCCGCTACAGTTCGCATACCGCTCCCCTCCGCGAAAGGAAGATTCTAACTCTTTCCTCGATCGATTTCCTTTATCATGCGGCACGCGCGGAGGTGCGGCGCCATGCGCAGAAGGGTCTCGGTCCTGGTCCGCGGCCTGGTCGTTTTCGGCTCACTTTTGACTGCTGGCTCGATGGGAGCCCAGGAGAATCCATTCGCAACCGAAGTCGACGTTCGAATCGGAGCGCGGGTGTTCCTCTCGGAATGCGGACGCTGCCACGGCCAGGACGCCAAGGGCAACGACGAGACCGACGCGCCCGACCTGACCCGGGGCCCCTTCAAGAACGCGAGCACCGACCACGGCCTCTTCCAGGTCGTTCGCGACGGCATCCCCGGCACGGCGATGATCGGGATCGGATGGGCGCCGGAGCCGACGATCTGGCAGATCGTCGCCTACGTCAAGACGCTCCGCATCGACCCGGGCGACTACGACCTCCCGGGAAGCGTTGACCGAGGCCGGGCGATCTTCCGCGGCAAAGGCGACTGCGCGAGCTGCCACATGGTCGACGGCGCCGGTGGGCGCCGCGGTCCCGATCTGTCGACGGTCGCGAACCGCCGAAAACCCGACGAGCTCCTGACCGATCTGACCGACCCGGACGAAACGGTGGCGCCGCGGTGGTGGACGTTGAAGGTCGTACGCGCGGACGGCTCGCGGGTCGAAGGCCTGCGGATGAACGAGGACACCTTTAGCCTCCGCCTCATGGATGAAGGCGAGAACCTCTGGCATTTCTCGAAGAAGGAGATCCAGTCCCTCGAGCGCATCGAGACCTCCACCATGCCGAGCGTTTCCGAGACGCTCGCGGCGAGCGAAGTGGACGACCTCATCGCGTATCTCTTCTCGCTGCGGAAAGAGAGTGGAACATGAAAGGCCTGTTCCTGCTTTTGGCGCTCGGCGTCCCATCTGGGGAAAACGAAAGGACGTCCGCCTTCAAGCCCGTGACGTGGGAGCGGCTTCTGCACGCGGCGGACGAGCCGCAGAACTGGCTGATGTACTCGGGCACGCTGGACAGCCAGCGGTTCAGCCGGCTAGATGGGGTGAGCCGGGAGAACGTGGCCCGGCTCGAGCTGAAGTGGGCGTATCAGATCCCGCAGATCGATCGAGCCGAGACCGTGCCGCTGGTCGTCGACGGTGTCATGTTCATCACCGAGTCGCCGAGTAACGTCGCCGCGGTGGAC
>CAZKNR010000168.1:0-25647 GCA_964553925.1 uncultured Acidobacteriota bacterium | reverse complement strand
GTACTCGCTCCCACCGAACTCCTCGGACGTCGCGCCCAGAAGATAAATGAGGTCGCCCTTTCCCTTGAAATGGTGCGTCACCCGCAGCGTGCGATCCTCGAGAATTCCGACGAGCCCGACGACCGGGGTCGGGAAGATGCCTTCGCCTTCCGTCTCGTTGTAAAAGCTCACGTTCCCGCCCGTGATCGGAACCTGGAAATGCTGGCAGGCATCTCTAATCCCGTCGATCACCTTCGAGAACTGCCACATGATTTCCGGCTTCTCAGGGTTTCCGAAGTTGAGGCAGTTGGTGGCGCCGATGGGGGACGCGCCGACGGCGGCGAGATTGCGGCAACCCTCGGCGACCGCCAAAGCACCGCCGAGATAAGGGTCGAGGTACGAATAGCGCCCGTTTCCGTCGAGACACATGGCGAGCGCCATGGGAGTGCCTTTTATGCGGACGACCCCCGCGTCTCCTCCGGGAAGAACGATGGTGTTGCTCCGCACCATGTGGTCGTACTGCTCGAAGATCCAGTGCTTGCTCGCGACGCCGTGGCTCTCGAGCAACGCCTTCAGCGTCGTCTCGAGATCCCGAGGCTCCTCGAGGTCGTCGATGCAAACGTCTTCGAGGCGATCGAGATAGGAGGGCCGCGCCATGGGCCGCTCGTACACCGGTCCTTCGTCGGCGAGGGCGCGAGCGGGGACCTCGGCGACCACGCGTCCGCGCGCATAGACGCGAAGCCGGCCGTCGGTCGTGACTTTTCCGATGGCGCTGGCGTCGAGATCCCACTTCTGGAAGATCCTCTCGACCTCGGCCTCCCGGCCGGCGCGGGCCACGAGGAGCATGCGCTCCTGGGACTCCGAGAGAAGGATCTCGTAGGGCGTCATTCCGCGCTCGCGCTGAGGAACCTTGTCGAGATCGATCTCGATACCCGTTCCTCCACGTGAGCCCATCTCCGAGGCGGCGCAGGTGAGCCCCGCCGCCCCCATGTCCTGGATCGCGACCAGGGCGTCCGTCGCCATGAGCTCGAGGCAAGCCTCGAGGAGGAGCTTCTCGAGAAACGGATCCCCGACCTGAACCGTCGGCCGCTTCTCTTCCGCCGCCTCGTCGAACTCGGCGGACGCCATCGTCGCCCCGTGGATTCCGTCCTTCCCCGTCTTCGCGCCCACGTAGAACACGGGGTTTCCCTCGCCTTCGGCGCGCGCGAGGAAGATGCGATCTTTCGGGGCGATGCCGAGACAAAACGCGTTCACCAGAGGGTTCAAGCTGTAGCCGGACTCGAAGCTGACCTCACCCCCGACCGTCGGGATGCCCATGGCATTGCCGTAGCTCGCGATGCCGGCCGCGACTCCCGTGAGGATCGATCGGTTCTTCTGGATGGATAGCGGCCCGAAGCGAAGCGAGTTCATGAGCGCAATCGGGCGCGCGCCCATGGTGAAGATGTCGCGGATGATGCCGCCGACGCCGGTCGCCGCACCCTGGAAGGGCTCGATGAAGGACGGATGGTTGTGGGATTCGACCTTGAAGACCGCGGCGAGGCCATGGCCGATGTCGACGACCCCGGCGTTCTCTCCAGGTCCCTGGAGCACTCGAGGCCCTCGAGTCGGAAGCCTTCTCAAGTGGACCCGCGAGCTCTTATAGCTGCAGTGCTCGGACCACATCACCGAGAACATGCCGAGCTCGTTCTCGTTCGGCTCGCGGCCGAGCTTTTCGACGATGCGGTCATATTCCTCGCGCGTCAGGTTGTGGATCTTCAGGGCCTCTTCTATGTCAGGGATTTCAGGGATTTCAGGCATACGCCTTCGTCCAGGCCACCAGGCTCTCGAACACCCTTCGTCCGTCGCCGGTCCCGAGATCGGGTTCGTAGCACCGGTCGGGGTGAGGCATGAGCCCGACCACGTTTCCTTTTTCGTTCCGGATTCCCGCGATGCTCCTCTCGGCGCCGTTCGGGTTCGTAACGTAACGGAAGACGACGCGCCCCTTCGTCTCGAGGGAGTCGAGTGTCTCTTCGTCCGCGAAGTAGTTCCCGTCGGCGTGCCCGATAGGGATCCGGAGAACTTCGCCCTCCTCGAGGGTCGCGGTGAGAGGGGAATTGCACTCCTCGACGCGGAGCTCCACGTACCGGCAGATGTAGGTGAGGGTGCGATTGCGGAGCATGGCGCCTTCGAGAAGCCCCGCCTCCTGGAGCATCTGAAAGCCGTTGCAGATCCCGACAACCGGCTTTCCCTTCTCCGCCATCTCGCGAATGGGGTCCATGATGGGAGAGAACCGGGCGAGGGCGCCGGGTCTCAAGTAGTCGCCGTGGGCGAAGCCTCCGGGAAGGATGACGGCGTCGTATCCCTCGAGCGAGGTTTCCTTGTGCCAGACGAGATCCGTGGGCTCTCCCAGCACGTCCTCGAGAGCGTACTTCACGTCCTCTTCGCAGTTGGAGCCGGGAAAGACAGAGACGGCGAAGCGCGGCACGTTAGTCCTTCACCTCCACCTCGAAGACCTCGAGCACCGGGTTCGAGAGCACGCGCGAGGCGATCTCCCGGGCCAGGCGATGAGCTTCTTCTTTGGAGCTCGCCTCGAGAGTGAGCTCGAAGAACTTCCCCTGTCGAACGGCGGCAACACTTCCGTAGCCGACCTGTTTCAATACGTTTCCGATGGTCTCCCCCTGGGGGTCGTGGACCGCTTCCTTGAGCCGGACGATTACGTTTGCCTTCATGCCGTAAATATTGTCAACCGAACACCCGGCGGTAGATGGTGTCGACGTGCTCCAACTGCCGCTCGAGATCGAAGGCTCGATCGAGCTCCGGCTCGTCGAGCCATTTCCGGACCTCGGGGTCGTTCCCGAGAAGCTCGCGGAGAGTTCCCTTCTTCTGCCAGACGGCCATGGCGTTTTTCTGCACCAGGCGATAAGCCTCCTCGCGCGGGAGCCCCTTCTTCGCGAGCTGCAGAAGCACCTGCCCGCTGAAGACCAGTCCTTTCATCGACTCCAGGTTCTCTCGCATTTTTTCGGGGTAGACGATGAGGTTGTCGAGGACCGAAGCGGCGCGCCTCAGAATGTGGTCGGTGAGCATGAAGCTCTGGGGCAGGATCATCCGCTCCGCGGAGGAGTGGGATATGTCGCGCTCGTTCCAGAGGGCGATGTTCTCGAGCCCGGCCTGGAGGTTTCCCCGGATGACGCGCGCGAGCCCGGAGATCTGCTCGGAGATGACGGGGTTCCTCTTGTGGGGCATGGCGGAGGAGCCCTTCTGCTTCTCGGAAAAGAACTCCTCGACCTCGCGGATCTCCGTCCGCTGGAGGCTCCGGATCTCGACCGCGATTTTGTCGAGGGTCGAGGCGACGATGGCGAGGGCCGAGAGCGCTTCCGCGTGGCGGTCGCGCTGCAGCACCTGGGTCGCGATCGGGGCGGGGGTGAGGCCGAGCCTCTTGCAAAGCTTCTCTTCGATGACCGGCGGGAGGTGCGCGAATGTGCCAACGGCGCCCGAGAGCTTTCCCACGGCGACGACTTCGCGAGCCCTTTCGAGCCTTCCGCGGTTCCGCTCCATCTCCGCGTACCAGAGGGCGAGCTTCATGCCGAAGGTCATCGGCTCGGCATGGACCCCGTGCGTGCGGCCGACGGTCACCGTCTTCTTGTGGTCGAAGGCGCGGGACTTCAGCACGGAAGACAAAGCGGCGACGTCCTTCAGAATCAGATCCATCGCGTCGCGCATCCGCATGCCGAGGGCGGTGTCGACGACGTCGTAGCTCGTGAGTCCGAAGTGGATCCAGCGCCCCGCCTCGCCGACACTCTCGGCGAGGGCCTGGGTGAAGGCGAGAACGTCGTGCTTGACCTCGCGCTCGATCTCATCGATGCGTTCGATGCTGTACGAGGCTTTCGCCCGGATCTCCCGCGCGGCTTCGGCCGGGACGATGCCCTCTTCCGCCATCACCTCGCAGGCGACGACCTCGACCTCACGCCAGGCGTCGAACTTCGACTCCTCGCTCCAGAGACTCCCCATCTCGGGGTGGACGTAACGATCGGTTAGCATGATTCGAAGACCAGAACTCCCTGCGCCCGCTCTTCGATCAAGACGGGCTTCGCCTCGCTCACCCGCAGCATCGGGGTCGGCCGATCGGCGTAGGTGAGATGCACTTTCGGCATTCGCCCACCGCGCCGCTTGAGCGCATCGAAGCAGCAGTCGAGGACCAGGCTTTCGTGGTTGTTCTGCTGGGAGACGTGGGCGAGGAACAGGTGGCGCACGGCGTCGGGAAGGCGCCGCTCGAGGTAGCGCGCGAGGGCCTCGTTCGAAAGATGCCCGAAGCGGCTCCCGACCCGGCTCTTGAGAGACTCGGGATACTCGCCCGAGCGCAGCATCTCTATGTCGTGGTTCGACTCGATGAGGATCGCGTCGCAGCCTCGAAGGCCCGTCGCCACTTCCTCCGACACGTGGCCGATGTCGGTAACGTGGCCGAACGCGAGCTTCCCCCGCCTCAGGCGGAACCCGACGGGGTCCGCGGCGTCGTGGGGTGTCGGGAAGAAATCCACCGTGAGGCGGCCGAGCTTGACGCTCGCGCCCGAGCGCACGCGAACCCATTCGACTTCTTTGTCAGGGAGCCGGGGCATGAAGCGGAACGTTCCCTCGGTGGCGTAGAGCGGGATCCGGTGTTTGGAACAGAAGCGCCAGGCCCCGCGGGCGTGGTCGCCGTGCTCGTGGGAGACGAGGACGGCGTCGACGTGCCGGGCCGAGACCCCGAAGAGCTGAAGCCTTCTTTCGATTTCCTTGCAGGCGAGTCCGGCGTCGAGAAGAACCCTCACCGAGCCGTCGGAGACGAACGTGACGTTTCCTGTGCTTCCACTTCCCAGAACGGAAATATGAAACTCAGGCAACCAGGCTCTCCGGAATCGGCCTCAAATGCTCGAGCCTTCCGAGAACGGTCATCGCCAGCGGTCCTCGCCCGAACATCTCGGCCGCGAGCTCGAGAACTTCCGCGGACGTGACGGCATCGATGCCCGAGATTACCTCATCGGCGGTCACATATCGCCCGAAGTACATCTCCTGGCGGGCAAGCTGCGACATGCGGGCGCTCGTCGACTCGAGCCCCATGAGGATGCTCCCCCGGAGGTGGCTCTTGGCCCGCTTCAGCTCGGTCTCTTCGACCGGCTGCGATTTGATCCGCCGGAGCTCGAGAAGGACGAGGTCGAGGACCTGGGCAACGTTCGAAGGCTCGGTGCCGGCGTAGATCGAGAACTGCCCCGTGTCGTGATACGCGCTGAGGCCCGAGAACACCGCGTAGGCGAGCGCGTGCTCTTCCCGGATCACCTGGAAGAGGCGCGAGCTCAGGTTGCCGCCGAGGACGGCGTTGAGAACGTAGGCGGCGTGGCGGCGGGGAGACGCCTGAGGAGGCGCTTCGGAGCCGACGACCAGGTGAGCGAGCTCGAGGTCCTTTTCTTGGAGCTGAATCGTGGACGAGACCTTCGGGGGCACGTTCGCGATTCCATCGGGAGGGGCCGCGAGCGAGGAGAAGCGCTCCCGGACCAAGTCGAGAATTTTCTCCCCCTCGAGGTTTCCCGCGGCGGCCACGATCAAGTTGCTCGGGGTATAGATCTTCTTGAAGAACCCGAGCAGATCGTCGCGGGTGAAGCTCGAGACCGTCTCGACCCGGCCGAGCACGGGCCGGCCGAGCGCGTGGTCGGGCCAGAAGCTCTCGGTGAAGAGGTCGTGGACCATGTCGTCGGGCGTGTCCTCGACGCTTCTCATCTCGTCGAGAATCACCTTGCGCTCGCGATCGATCTCCTCGGCGTCGAAGCGCGGCTGGGAGACGATGTCCGACAGGAGATCGACGGCCCGAACCACGTGCTCGTCCAGCACCTTGGCGTGAAAGCCCGCGTACTCGTGGGCCGTGAACGCGTCCGTCTGGCCGCCGATCTCGTCCATCTCCTGGGCGATTTCGGCCTGACTCCTCCGCTTGGTGCCCTTGAAGACCATGTGCTCGAGGAAATGGGCGAGCCCGCTTTCGCTTTTGTCCTCGTGGCGGCTCCCCCTCCGGATCCAGACACCGATGGCGACCGAGCGCACGTGGGGCATCTTCTCCGTGAGAACGGTGAGCCCGTTCGCGAAAACTTCCTTGCGAAACATGAAAGGACCCGCGAGGGTAACATAGCGCCGTGCTAGGATCCAAACGCATGAACCTCTTCGGGTTGGAGCGGATGGAGATCGAGCAGGCGATGCTCGAAAGGGGCCTCCCCGCGTTCCGGGGGCGGCAGATCTACCGCGCTCTCTACGCCCACGGAGCCGTCTCTTTCGAGACCATGACCGACCTTCCGAAGGGACTCCGGGAGGAGCTCGCGCGCGACTGCGCGATCGAAAGACCGACGGCCGCTTCGCGGCACGTCTCGAAAGACGGGACCACCAAGCACCTTCTCGCGCTCGCGGATGGGCGAAACGTCGAGTGCGTCTATATCCCCGAGCCGGCCTTCGCCCCGGGGGCTTCGGCCAGGCACACGTTCTGCCTTTCGACCCAGGTCGGCTGTCCCCTCAAGTGCAGCTTCTGCTTCTCGGGGACCATCCGCTTCGAGCGAAATTTGACCGCGGGAGAGATCCTCGCGCAGTTTCTCCTCGCGCGCGGCGCTCTCGCCGAGGCGAAAGCGCGGAGCAACATCGTATTCATGGGAATGGGAGAGCCGCTTCTGAATTCCGAGGCGGTCCTGAAGGCAATCCGGATCCTGACCGACGACGAGGCGTTCTCGGTGTCACCCCGCCGCATCACGGTCTCGACCGCGGGGATGGTCGAGGAGCTCGCCCGCTTCGCCGCCGAAGCGCCGCCCGTCGGGCTCGCCATCAGCCTTCACGCGACGACGGACGAGGTCCGCGACCGGTTGATGCCCATCAACCGGAAACACCCGCTCGAAGAGCTTCTCGCCGCGGCGAAGGCGCTTCCGATTCCGAAGAGGCGGCGCATCACCTTCGAGTACGTCCTGCTCGGAGGCGAGAACGACGGACCTGAAGACGCGAAGAGGCTCGCGACGCTCCTCCGCGGGATCAAAGCCAAGGTGAACCTCATTACGTACAACCCCTGGCCGGGCGCACCCCACGAGCGGTCGTCCCCACGGGCGACGTCGAGGTTTCTCGAAATCCTCGCGGATTCCGGTCTCACCGCGAGCCTGCGGCGGAGTCGCGGAGACGACGTCCTCGCGGCCTGCGGCCAGCTCGCGAACCAGTCGCCGACGCAAGCCTGAGGGTTACTCGCCTCTCAGCGCCATCGCCGGGTCTATCTTGACTAACCGTCCCGCGCCATTTTCTCGGAGGCTTCTTCCACTTCTCGCGCCTTCTCTTCGCGCCAGGCGGCGAGCTTTCTGGAGAGCGGTTCGTCGGACGCCGCCAGGATCTGGGCCGCGAGGAACGCGGCGTTTCGGGCTCCGGGCTTTCCGATCGCCATCGTCGCCACCGGAAATCCCGCGGGCATCTGCACCGTCGCGAGGAGCGCGTCGAGGCCGGCGAGAGGAGTCGCCGCGAGGGGGACTCCGATGACGGGAAGGTTGGTTCGCGATGCGAGTGCCCCCGCAAGATGCGCGGCGGCGCCGGCTCCCGCGACGATCACCCGGACCCCGCGGCCCGCGGCTTCGGACGCGAGCTTCGCCGCGCGCTCCGGTGTTCGATGGGCGGAGTAGATGCCCATCTCGTACGGGACTCCGAGCTCCCGCAAGACCTCCGCCGCCTCGGCCATGACGTCCTTGTCGGAGGCGCTCCCCATCACGATCAAAACCTTCGGTGATGCCAAGCTCTAACCCCCCGCGAGCCGCGCGAGGGCCTTTTGCCCGATGTCCTTCCGGAACTGGCGGCCGTCGAACTGGATGCGCTCGACGCCCTCGTAGGCGCGCTCGATCGATCCCTTCAGGTTGTGGCTGATGCCAGTCACGGTGCAGACGCGCCCGCCTGACGTAACGATCTTTCCGTTCTCCATCTTGGTGCCGGCGTGGAAAACGTAGAGTCCCTCGTCCATCTCCACTTGTCCCGAGGCAAGCCCTTCGATGACTTTTCCCGTCTCGTACCTTCCGGGATAGCCCGAGGAGGCGAGGACCACGGTCACCGCCGGCTCTCTCACCCACTCGAGCCGGTGCTGCCCGAGGTGCCCCTGGCTCACCTCCATCAGCAACGGAAACAGATCGGATTTGAGACGAGGGAGGATGGCCTGCGCCTCGGGGTCGCCGAGCCTCACGTTGAACTCGAGCACCTTGGGGCCGTCCGCCGTCAGCATCAAACCGCAGTAAAGGAAACCCTGGTACTTTCTGCCCTCGGCGGCGAGCCCGGAGATGGTCGGGTAAACGACGTCCTTCACGATGTGCTTCAAGGTGTCGGCATTGAGAAAGGTCGCGGGACAAATCGAGCCCATGCCGCCGGTATTGGGTCCCTCGTCGTTGTCGAGCGCGCGCTTGTGATCCTGGGCCGCGACCAGGGGAAGGACGTTCGCGCCGTCGGATAGCGCGAAGAACGAAACCTCGTCGCCCTGAAGGAACTCCTCGAAAACGAGCCTGGTGCCCGCGCTTCCGAGCTGGCGTTCCGCGATGAGCTTCTTCGTCAGTTCGAGAGCTTCTTCACGGGACTGCACGATGGTGACGCCCTTGCCGCCCGCGAGCCCGTCGGCCTTCACCACCAGCGGAAGCCCGATCTCACCGCTCTCGACGACCGACTTCGCCTCCTCCATGCTGCTGACGACGTGGTACCGGGCGGTCGGGATCTTGTGGCGCTTCAGGAAGTCTTTGGCGAAGGCCTTGCTCCCCTCGAGCTCGGAGGCCGCGCGGTTCGGCCCGAAGACGGCGAGGCCGCGGCGCTGGAACTCGTCGACCAAGCCCAGGATGAGCGGAAGCTCCGGCCCGACGACGGTGAGCCGGATCGAGAGCTTTTCCGCGAAGTCCGCGAGCTCCACGATGTCCGAGGGATCGATTGGGACCGAGTCCGCGAGCGAGCGGATTCCGGCGTTTCCGGGAGCGCAGAAGATCTCCGTCACCTCGGGGCTCTGCCGGAGCTTCCACACCAGGGCATGCTCCCGCCCCCCTCCGCCGACGACGAGAACTCTCACGTCGGGCTCTCCCCGGAGCTCTTCGTGTCCGCGAAGGTCAAAGGCAACGCTGTCAGCAAGTTAGCATTACTCGTGAAACTTTCAGATTATCCCATAGTGCCTTCGAGAGTGTCAACCAAGTCGAGCGCCGCGAAAAGCGTTTGACAGACGTAAGTTCGTTCCCTATAGTGATTTCGAGCGAACGGGCCCCTTAGAACCGCCATCGAGTCCGCTGCATTCTCACCGCGTCCAGCCGATACGATGCTCGAAGCTAACGCCTGTTTTCGGCCGTTTTCAGCCATTCAAGCCGTACAAGCCGTACAAGATCGTTGAGCCAGGGAAGGAGGTGCAAAGATTGGCCGAGATCAGAATCACCGACAACGAGTCGATTGAAAGTGCTCTCAGACGCTTCAAGCGAAAAGTGCAGCAGGAAGACATCATCAAGGAAATCAAGAAGCACTCCTTCTACATGAAGCCTGGCGACAAGAGGCGCGCGAAACAAGCGCTCGCTCGCAAGAGGCAGCGTAAGAAGCAGCGCCGCGAGCAGACGGACTAGCCGCTCTCTCTTCCGGTCATCGCTTCCCTTCGGCTCACGGAGCTTGAAGGGAAGTGATGGCCGCGACGTTGACGATATCCTCGACGCTGCACCCGCGCGACAGATCGTTGGCGGGCGCTCTCAATCCCTGCAGGATGGGGCCGATCGCAGCGGCTCCGGCGAGCCTTTCGACGAGCTTGCAGGAGATGTTTCCCGAATCCAGATCGGGAAAGATCAGAGTATTCGCGCTTCCTTTAACCGCGCTCGCCGGCGCCTTCCTCGCCCCGATTTCGGGCACGATCGCCGCGTCCGCCTGAAGCTCCCCGTCCGAGGCGAGCGAGGGAGATCGCGCCTTCAGGGTCTCCGCCGCCTCGGCGACCTTCCGCGTCCGCGGGTGATCGGCGCTTCCCTTCGTCGAGAACGAGAGAAGCGCGACTACGGGCTCGGTCAGAAGAAACCGGCGGGTGTTCGCGGCGGCGAGCTGAGCGATCTCGACCAGGTCCGTCGCCGTGGGCTCGGGAATGACGGCGCAGTCGGCGAAAACGTACTGCCCCCGCTCGTCGGGAAAGCTCATGAGGAAAAAACTCGAGACCTTGTGGATCCCGTCCACCGTGCCGAAGACCCGAAGCGCCGGCCTCAGGACGTTTCTGGTGCTGTTCGAAGCACCGGCGACGTAGCCCGCGGCCTCTCGCGCTTCGACCATGAGTGCGCCGAAATAAAGGGGGTCGAGCGCCTGTTTTCGGGCCTCGTCCTCGGAGAGACCCCGGTGGCGCGCGAGCTGGTGAAGCCTCTGTCCGTAGGCGTCGGCGCGGGATCGGATGGAAAGGATCTCGATCGAATCGATCCGCTCTTTCGAAATCCCCGCGGAACGGGCAGCGTTGAAGATGGCATCGGGCTCGCCGAGAAGAACCGGCTCCGCGATGCCGCGGGACTTCATCTCGACGGCGGCCTTCAGAGTGCGCGGCTCGGTCGATTCGGGAAGGACGATCCGAAGCTTGCGGGCACGGGCGCGCTCCTGGATCCCTTCGAGGAACCGATCGGCCATCGGACACCGAGGTTAGCATAGAATGGAGTCCTCGACCCGAGCGCAGCGCGAGCGAAGCGAGTCGCGGAGCGAGAGCCGTGGGGGTGGGGCCCCGCGGCACTGATGGGAGTCCTCGACCCGAGCGCAGCGCGAGCGAAGCGAGTCGCGGAGCGAGAGCCGTGGGGGTGGGACCCCGCGGCACTAATGGGAGTTAACTGACTCCTCCGGCTCCGAAGGTTTGACAGGATTCAAGAGATTGTGATAATTCTGGACGGCTCCAGTCAGGAGCCTGTTTAAGTCCCGGTGTGTAGGAGGAAGTCGTAGCGATGAAAATCGATGAAAGAGCGGTGGATGGAGTCACTATTTTGGATCTGCACGGCAAGATGCTGATCGGGGAGGGTGACGAGCTGCTGCGCGAGAAGATCAATCAGCTGGTCGAGAACGGGACGGAGAGAATCGTTTTGAATCTGGCGGAAGTTCCCTACGTGGACAGCGCCGGCTTGGGGGAGATCGTTCGCTGCTACACTACCGTGAAGCACAAGAACGGCGAGCTCAAGCTGTTGCACCTGACGAAGCGGATTCACGACCTGCTCTCGATCACGAAGCTCCTCACGGTCTTCGAGACGTACGATAACGAAGGCGAAGCCGTCAAGAGTTTCCAAAAAAAGTAGCTTCTTTGACGGAGGTCGAAGCACGAGCCATTCCGCGTCGGGGGCATTCAAGGCAGAGTCCCTGAGGCCGTTCAGGCCTATCGTACCTGTTGGTAAAGCCCCGTAGGAATACAAGCTGGTGCTCTTCACCCGCCAGCTCGAGAAGCTCTTTATATCGTTACGCCCGCACCAGTGGACCAAGAACCTCCTCGTACTCGCCGCTCTAGTCTTCGCCGAGCGGCTGTACCACGTACCTTCGCTGGTGCTGGCGGGCGGGGCCTTCGTGGTGTTCTGCGCTCTATCCGGCGCCGTTTACCTGGTGAACGACCTTCTCGACCTCGAGGGGGATCAGAGGCATCCGGTGAAACGGATGCGGCCGCTCCCCTCGGGGGCGCTTTCACCCTCCGTGGCGAAGGCGGCGGCGGCGGCCCTCGCGGGAGTGGCGCTCGCCGCATCGTCCGCAATCGGCTTCAGGTTCGCGGCTGTGGCCGCGTTGTACTTCGGCGCTATGATGGCGTACTCGCTGGCGCTGAAGAACATCGTGGTCGTCGACGTCCTCGTCGTGGCGATGGGGTTCGTTTTGAGGGCGCTCGCCGGCGCCGTCGCGATTGGTGTCGCTTTCAGCCATTGGCTCTTGATATGCACGCTGTTGTTCGCGCTTTTTCTCGCTCTCGCCAAAAGAAGGCAAGAATTGACCCTTCTGGCCGGCGGAGCGGCCGAGCATCGGAGAATCCTGGGAGAGTACAGCCCGTATCTTTTGGATCAGATGATTGCCGTGGTAACGGCCTCGACGGTGATCTCCTACGCGCTCTATACGCTGGCGCCGGAGACCACTTCCAGATTCGGTACCGACCGTTTGGTTTGGACCCTTCCTTTTGTTTTGTACGGGATCTTTCGCTACCTCTATCTCGTGCACCAGAAGGAAGAAGGGGGAAATCCTACCGAGGTGCTCCTCAACGATAGGCCGATTCTCGTGACCGTGGCGCTATGGGCAGCGACCGTGGTCACGTTGATTTACCACGGACACGAATCGGGCTGAAGGCTCTCCCGAACGACGAACTGCCCAAGAAAAGGACGCCCGGGCCTTTCGAGGCCGAGCGGGCGTCGAGGAGGCCTATGTCTACCTTCAGCGCGAAGGGAACGGATGTCGACGTCGAGGCCATCATGGCCAACATTCGGCGGAAGATCGACGAGAAGAGAAAGGGGCTCTATACGGAAGACGAGGTGCGGGAGATCGCGGAGATGAAGCTCGACGCCGTCCTCGAGGCGAGCGAGTTCAACAGCGACTTCGTCGCGGCGTTTCGCGCGCGCGACGAGAAATGGAACTACCGCTTCAACCCCGAGACCATCTACGCCTCGTCGCACGCCGGAGGCGGAGGTCTCATCCGGGCCGCCCGGCGCTTCTTGAATCCGGTGCTGAAGCTCTTCTTCAACCCGAACCCCCTCATCAGCGCTCTTTCGCGCCAGGCCGATCTCAATCGGTACTACGTGCTCCTCCTCCACAACTTGGCCCAGGAGCTGACTCGTGCGAACCTCGAGCTCACGAACCTGAAGGCGCGCTTGCGCACCCTCGGGATCCGCGTCGATTTCCAAGGCAAGCGCGAGAAGACGATGGAGCAAGTCGTTCTCGAGCGGGATTCGAGGGAGCCGCGCCCGCTCGCCGCCCGATCCGATCGCCCCGAGCCCTCAGAGAGGCAGGAGCGTGGAGAACGCTCATCCGAAAGAGGAGACCGTGACCGGGGAAGCGCGCGCCGCGACCGAGGCGCCACCAGTGAACGCCCGAACACCCGGCCGAATAGAGGTGAGCGCGGCGAGCGGGGAGACCGCGAGCGCGGCGAGCCAGGGGGCGATCGGGACAGCGCGCGCCGAGGCCGTGGCCGTCGCTCCGTCCGCAGACGCCGTGGCGGCAGTGGCGGCGGCGGATCGAACTCGAACCGAGGGGGAGACCCTTCGGGCCGGCCTCCTTCCGGAAATCGGCCCGGTGGCGGATCCTCCGATCCCCGAGCCGATCGAGAAGGAAGCGGTGGCAACCGGAGTTGAGACCGACCGGACGCTCGCCCGTGAGAGCCGCGAGAGCGGGTCCGAACGATCTGTTCCGGCCTTGTCGGCCGTGCCAGCGGTGCCAGGAAGTCAGGAGTTCGTAGCCGGGCGTATTCCGAGCGTACGCCCGCTCCGCCTCGCCTTCGTGGTCCAGCGCTACGGCGAGGACGTTAACGGCGGTGCCGAGGCCCATTGCCGCCTGGTGGCGGAGCATCTCGCGCGGGCGCATCGAGTCGAAGTGCTCACCTCGTGCGCGCGGGACTACATTACCTGGAAGAACGAGCGCGCCCCAGGGCTCGACCAGGTGAACGGCGTCCCGGTGCGCCGCTTCAAGGTCAAGAGACCTCGGGATCCCGATCGCTTCGGGCGGCGCTCGCAGAAGGTATTTCTCGAAAAGCACGGACCTGAGGATGAGATCCTATGGCTGGAAGAGCAGGGTCCGTTCTCGCCCGCCCTTCTCCGGCACATCCGGAGGCGCGAGAGCGACTACGACTACTTCGTCTTTTTCAGCTATCGCTATTACCACAGCTATCACGGGATCAAGGCCGTCCCCCGAAAGTCGATTCTGGTTCCGACGGCCGAGCGGGACGAGGTGGTCTCGCTCGGGATCTTCCGGGACCTCTTCCGGCTACCACGCGCCATCGTCTACAACTCCATCGAGGAGCGGGCGATGATCTGGAGCGCTTCGGGAAACCGCGGCGTTGCCGGCGACGTCGTCGGAGTGGGGTCCGAGCTCCCCGCGAGCGCCGACGGCGGCGCCTTCCGGCGGAAGTTCGAGGTGGCGCGGCCTTACATGGTGTTCCTGGGCCGCGTCGATCCAAACAAGGGATGCCGGACGCTCTTTCACTACTACCGAAGGTACCGCGAGGAGAACGAGTCCGCGCTCGATCTCCTGCTCGTCGGCGGAAAACAAATGGAGGTGCCGGCGGAGCCGGGAGTTCGCTACCTCGGATTTCTGTCCGAAGAGGACAAGTGGGGAGCGCTCGCGGGAGCGGAGCTCCTGGTGATGCCCTCCGAGCTCGAGAGCCTCTCGATGGTCACCCTCGAAGCCTGGGGGTTGGGAAAACCAGTGCTCGCGAACGGGAAGTGCGACGTCCTTCGCGGGCAGTGCCGGCGCTCGAACGCGGGCCTCTACTTCGACGACTACTATCAGTTCCGCGAGGCCCTCTCGCTCCTCGAGCAAAACCCCGATCTTCGCGCGGGACTGGGGGAGAACGGCCGGAGGTTCTATCACCAGCACTATCGCTGGGAGGTGGTGGAGGAAAAATACAACCGCATCCTCGCGACCCTCTCGCGCGAGGATCGCGCCCTTCCGCCCCCGCCGAAAGCGGGATTCTTCACCAGGTTCTTTTCTTAAGATGCACGTCCACCAGATGCTCGCCGCTCTCTCCTACGGAGACGCCATCGGGAACGAGGCGCTCCGCATCCAGGAGATCCTGCGGGGAGAGGGTTTCGACTCCGACATCTTCGCGGAGTCCGTCCACCCCGAGATGGCGGGCCAGGCGCGAAAGCTCTGGGACTACCGGGCGGTTTCGTCGAAGGACGATCTGCTCATCCTCCACTTCTCAATCGGCGCCGGCGTCAGCACCTACGCCTACCACCTTCCGGATCCGATTCTGCTCGTCTACCACAACATCACCCCCGCGCGCTGGTTCCAGGCGTTCCACCGCCACCTCGCGGGACTCTGCTACCACGGTCGGCGCGAGCTCCAGGCGTTCGTGCCCCGCGTCCGGCTCGCGGTGGGCGATTCCGAGTTCAACCGCTCCGAGCTCGAGGCCGTGGGCTTCCACCCGACGGGAGTTCTGCCGCTTCTTCTCGCTCCGAGCCGCCTGGAAACTTCCGCGAACGAAGTCGTGCTCGAGATGTTCGACGACCAGAAGACGAACTTCCTCTTCGTCGGCCGAGTCATTCCCAACAAGTGCTTCCACGACCTCATCAAAGTCTTCGCGCTCTATCAGAAGCATATCGATCGGAACTCCCGGCTCGTTCTCGTGGGCGAATGGGTCGGCTTCGAGAAGTACCACGAGGCACTGGTGCGCATGGCCGACGACCTCGCTCTCGAGGACGTAGTCTTTACCGGGCACGTGGAGGACGACGACCTCGTCGCCTACTACCAGGTGGCGGACCTGTTCCTCTGCTTGAGCGAGCACGAGGGGTACTGCGTTCCGCTGGTCGAAGCGTTCCGGTTCGGGGTGCCGGTGATGGCTCTCGACGCCGGCGCTGTGCCCGAGACCCTCGGGGGCGCGGGAGTCCTCATCCGGGAAAAGCGCATCGACGACATTGCGCTGATGGCCCACGCCATCGTGACCGACGAGGATCTGAAGGCGCGCATCGTCGATGCCCAGGACCGTGTCCTCGAGGAAATGGACCGGCGAGACGATAGGGGCCTTCTCCTCGGATTCGTGGAGCAAGCCCTCGCGCGCGAGCCGGTAAAGGTTTAAGAACAGCCATGCCTCGAGTAGACCAGTGGCTTCCCGCGGCGCATCGGGGTGACGCCATCGGCGATGAGGCGGTGCGTATCCGGGACGTCCTCCGCCGCTCGGGAAGGGAGAGCGAGATCTACGCCCTCGACATCGACGAGGAGGCCGAAGGGGATGTCCTCCCCTTCTCCGAGCGCCGCGAGAGCGACGTGGTCCTCTTTCATTTCGCGCTCCCCTCACCCTTGACCTCCGCTTTCGCGCAGTCGAAGGCAAAGCGGGTTCTCCTCTATCACAACATCACTCCGCCAGAATTCTTTCGCGGATACGACGACGAGCTGGTTCGGATCGCCGTCCACGGGCGCCGGGAGCTTTCGAGCCTCGCCGGGGCCTCTGACCTCGCGCTGGGAGACTCGGAGTTCAACCGGAAGGAGCTCGAGGTTTTCGGTTTCGAGCGCACCGGAGTTTTGCCGATTCTCGTGGAGTTCGCTCCCTATCGGGACACCGAGCCGAGCCCGGTCCTCTCGAGGATGCTGGGCGATGGCCGCCCCAACTTTCTATTCGTCGGCCGGGTGTTCCCCAACAAGCGGTTCGAGGACCTGGCGCGCCTCGCGTTCTTCTACAAGAAGTACGTTTCCGAGGATTTCCGTTTCCTTCTGGTCGGCAAGGCGGGTAGGATGGAGCGCTATCAGCAGTCGGTCCAGGCGCTTGCGGATCGCTGGGGTCTGAGGCCCAGTGAGTTTTGTTTCACCGGTCACCTCTCCTTCGAGGATCTCGTCGCCTGCTACCGCACGGCCGATCTTTTCATCAGCATGAGCGAGCACGAAGGTTTCGCCGTGCCGCTCGTGGAGTCGATGTTGTTCGAGGTTCCGATACTGGCCTTCGCCGCGGGTGCTACGCCCGACACTCTGGGGGAGGCCGGGATCCAGTTTCACGAGAAAAATTACGAGGAGCTGGCCGAGATGGCCCATCTGCTCTCGACCGAGGACGACTTGAGAGACAGAGTCGTAGCCTCCGGACGACGGAGGCTCGAGCGCTTCGCGCCCGAACGGGTGGAGGCGGAGCTCCTCGGTTTCATCGAGGAGGTTTGCGCGTGAAGATCGCGTTCATCGTTCAACGCTTTGGCAAGGAGATCCTGGGAGGGTCGGAGACCCTCGCCCGGCAGCTCGCCGAGCGGCTCTCCCGCCGCCACGACATCACGGTCTTGACCACGACCGCGAAGGACTACATCACCTGGAAAAACGAGCTTCCCCCGGGCGAGGACAAGGGGCGCGGAATCCGGCTCATACGATTCCCCGTCGAGGGAGAGCGCGACATCGAGGAGTTCAACCGTTTCTCCGAGGAGATCTACAAGGGACAGCCCACCCGCGAACAGGAGCTCGAGTGGCTCCGGAAGCAGGGGCCGGTGGTGCCCGAGCTCGTCGAGTACCTGAAGAAGGAGCAGGAGACCTTCGATCTGCTGGTCTTCTTCACCTACCTCTACTACCCGGCGTACTACGGCCTCCAGGTGGCGCCGGAAAAGAGCGTCCTCATTCCCACGGCTCACGACGAGCCTCCTTTGAAGCTCGGCATCTACCGCGAGATGTTCCAGCTCCCGAGCTCGTTTCTCTTCAACACCGAGGCCGAAGAGCTCCTGGTGCTCGAGCGGTTCCCCGTCCACAAGAAGATGCGCGAAACCGTGGGGATGGGGATGGAGCTCCTCGATCAGCCCGACGTCCACGCCTTCCGCGGCAAGCACGCCATTCCCGGCAATTACCTCCTCTACGCCGGAAGGATCGACGCCGGCAAGAACCTCGACGAGCTCTTTCGATACTTCCAGTTCTACAAGGAAGAGCACCCTGGCTCCGGGAACCTGCAGCTCATCCTGATCGGAAAGCTCGGGATGAAGCTTCCCGCGGATCCGTCCATCCGCTACATCGGATTCGTGGACGAGGGCGACAAGCTTTCCGCCATGGCGGGAGCGGTCGCCGTGGTGCAGCCCTCGCGCCTGGAGAGTTTCTCCATCGTGACGCTCGAGGCCTTTTCGGTGGGAACGCCGGCGATCGCCAATGCCCAGTCGCGGGTCCTCGCGGATCACTGCCGAAAGGCGAACGCCGGCCTTTACTATGGAGACTTCGAGGAGTTCGAGGAGATCTTGACGCTCCTCCTCGACGATCGGAACCTCGGGCGGACCCTCGGCCGCAACGGTCAGACCTACGTCAAGGACAACTACGGCTGGAACCGGCTCCTCCCCAAGTACGAAATGGTGTTTCGAAGCTCAGCCCGTCCCGCGAGAGAGTCGAGAGGGGCAAGGAGCCGCCCTCCTGCCGTTTCCGCGACTCCGCACGAGCCCGAGCACGATCACGAGCCCGGGCACGAGCCCGAGGACCGGGTCTCGACCGGAGACTTGCCGCTCCTCGAACCCGAGCACGACCTCGAGCCTGATGACGAGCCGTTCGAAGCTCACGCGGAAGAGCTCGAGACAGCCGAGAGGACGGAGGAATTCGACGAGCTCGCGCCCGAGGAGACGGAGCTCACCGAAGAAGAAGCGGAATCGGAAATGACGCGGGAGGAAAGAGCCGCGCCGCCCGAGGAAGAACCCTACCTCGAGCCCACACCCGAGCCTGAGCCGGAGCCTGACCCAATGGAGCCGACTGAGCCAATTGAGGAAGAGTTCCGCGAAGCCCGTCCCGAGGAAAACCCGCCCGCCGATGATTCCGAGCTTCCCGCGTTCTACCGCCCGCGACAGCGCTCGATATCGGCACAGAAGGGGGCGCCGGAGCCGGCGAAAGAAGACTGAGCCAGGCTAGAATAGGTGTGACGATGTCCACTCTCCTTGCTCCTCCCGCAGAACAACGCCTGCGATTGTCCGGCATCTCGTGGGAGACCTACGAACGCCTTCTCGCGGAGCACGAGGGTCGGCAAAGCCCTCGTTTCACGTACCGTCGCGGAGAGCTCGAGATCCTGGTCGTCTCGTTCGAACACGAAAGGGCTAATCGCCTTCTGCAGGACCTGTTCACCGTATTGGCGGAGGAGCGCGGAATCGACTTCGTCAACGCCGGCTCGACCACGTTGAAACGGCAAGATCTGGATGGCGGGTTCGAGCCCGACACGTGCATCTACATTCGAAACGCCCTGCGCGTCCGCGGCAGGCGCCAGATCGAGCTCCCCCGCGATCCACCACCCGATCTCGTCATCGAGGTCGACATCACGAGCCCCTCCATCGACAGGATGGATATCTACATGGCCATGGACGTTCCCGAGGTCTGGCGATACGATGCCACTTCCTTGCGCTTCTTCGCGCTCGAGGGCGGGAAGTACGTGGCCCGTGCCGAAAGCGCCGTTTTGCCCGGTCTCACGTCCGAGGTCGCCTCGCGTTTCCTCGAGGAAGCATGGTCGGAGCCGCGCACCGTCTGGGTTCGCAAAGTTCGCGAGTGGGCGAAAGCGACCTGACCCGCCTCAATTAACGTTCGCCCGGGCTCCGACTTCCCGGGCGGCGCGCCTCAGGCCGCGAATCGAGGCGTCGTACTGCGAGTCCATCTTCTCGAAGCTGAAGGCGCGGTTGCGCGCGAGCCAGAGCCTTCGAAGCTCTTTCTTCAAACGCGTTTGGGCTTGCTCGATTCGGCGGAGCTCCGAGGCGAGCGACTTCCTCGCCCTCACCGGGTTCTCCCGCCACCGCAGGTACTCGATTCCCGAGAGCCCCTTCTCCGCGGCAAGGATCGAAGCCTCGATGGCGTAGCGGAGCTCCTCGTGCTCGGCCGGCCTCGAGCGGAGCTCCTTACGATCCCTCTTGAAATCCTTCGCGACCCGGCGGAGGCGCTCGAGAGTCCTCTCGAGGATAGGGCGCTTCGCCTTCGACGTGAACCTGGCCTCGATCACGTCGTCGAAGAACAGGGTCTTCAGAGGCGAATGATTGAAGTGATCGAAGCCGGTTTCGTGAAGACTCCCAAGGCGCCGGTAGAGGCGGCCCGCGGCCGCCGAAGGATCGGAGAAGAGGTGCAGCGAGAAAGCCCGCTCGAAGGTTCTCGCATCGACATCCGTCGGACCCCAGGCCGCCTGCGCTCCGAACGCGAAGGCGAAGATCGAGTTTCCCAGAAGATTCCCGTGGCCCCCGTCCCCCCACTCCGTCACCAGGAGCCCCTCGGCACCGTGCCGCTTCGAGGCCTCGGCGTATCCGCGGATGTTGGCGAGGGCGTTGTCGAGCCGAGGAAAAAGAGTGTTCCAGCCCGAGGTGCCGGCGGCCGCCATGAAGGGGATGCCGCTCTCGCGCAGGAGCTTCACCCGCTCGAAATCGTGGTTCGCCTCGTACCACCAGTCGATGAGGAGGAGTCCCTTCGGAAGAAGGGGAAGGACTTCGCGATGCTCGAAGATGAAGTCCGCCCAGATCATCGTCTTCTTACCATGCTTCGCGGCGAGCTCCTGGACGCGAGCCACGTGCGAGGCAAAGATCGCGGCGCTCCCCTCTTTCTCCGCGCGGCCCTTCGATAAGCCCTTGCCGAGGTCGACCGGCTCGTCGCAGTTCGCGTTGAGCCAGGGGGAGCTGAAATTTCCGAGGTACTCCGCATAGAGGTCGTCGAGGAGCTCGTACGTCGCCTCGAGCGCGGGCGAGACCGACCATCTCCTCTCGCTCTCCGCGAGCTTCTGGTAGCGCCGGTATTTCAGGATCTGGTGCATGTGGCCAAGGGACTGGAGCGTTGGCACCAGTTCCACGTGCCGCTCGCGGGCATACTCGTCGAGCTCCCGGAGCTCGCTGGCCGACATCGGCGAGGCGTCTTTTCCGATCAGCGGATGGCGCCGGAATTGGAACACGTGCTCGGTATAGAGCATTAGCAGGTTCAGCTTGAGCCCGGCCATGAAGTCGACGACGCCCTTGAGCGTCGCCAGGGTAGGGACCTTCCCCCGGGAGATGTCGAGGAGGAGTCCTCGCTTCGCGAGATCGGGCGCGTCCTCGATCTCGCAGGCGGCGACGCTCCGGCTCCGCCGTGGCCAGAGCTGCGACAGGGACAGGGCGGCGTAGCGCAGGCCCGCCTCGCCGTCCCCCTCGGCTCGGATAAGCTCTTTTGAAATCGCCAGGCGATAGCCGTCTCCGAGAACTCCCCGGCGGAGGAGCTCGATGCGAGGGCCGATGTCGTCAAGGCGGGCGTGGGTCTCGATGGGCGGAGACAATCCCGCCCGCTCGAGGACCGCCCCCTGAAGCGCCCGCGCGGAGAAGAAATCGCTCTCCCCCGCGCCCTCGGGAAGGACGATAGGCGCCCCCGGCCGCAACCGGAACAGGCCCTCGCGTGCCACGAGCTTCTTCGGCGACGGGAGGAGAGGCGGAATTCGCATGACGGGGATTCTAGCAATCTTGCCCCGCTCGCAACCGTCGAGTATGCTCGGCTCTCCGATGAACGATGCGGAATCCTCCCTCTGGCCGGCGGCGATCGAGGCCGCGGAAATGATCGAGCGCGGAATGGTGGTCGGGCTCGGGACGGGACGGGCGGCGGCGATGTTCGTGCGCGCTCTCGCCCGGAGGATCGAGAAGGGCCTCGAGGTCAAAGGAGTCCCGACGTCGCGCCGCACCGAAGAGCTTGCGAAGGACCTCGGCGTCCCCCTCGCCGGACTCGAGGAGATCGAGGCGATCGACGTCGGCGTCGACGGCGCCGACGAGGTCGACCCGTCTCTCGACTTGATCAAAGGACACGGGGGGGCGCTCCTGCGCGAGCGGGTCGTGGCCTCGATCTCGAAGACGTTCTTGATCCTCGTGGGAGACGAGAAGCTCGTCCCCCGGCTCGGCGCCCGCATGGCGGTGCCCGTCGAGGTCGTGCCCTTCGCCGGCCCGGTCTCGAAAAGGAAGCTCGAGGCTCTTGGCGGAGACGTCCGCCTCCGGCTCGACGGAGACGGACGGCCCTTCGTTTCCGACAACGGCAACCACATTCTCGACGCGAAGTTCGAGAGTATCGAAGACGCTTCCGGTCTCGAGCGGCGCATCGACGCCCTCCCGGGTGTCGTCGATAGCGGCCTCTTCATCGGAATGGCCGGCCTGGTGCTCGTCCAATCGGAGTCAGGATTCCGCCGGCTTTCGCGCCCCTGACCCGAGCGATGTCAGGGCCTGCGGTCGAGCTCAGAAACGTCAGCAAGAAATTCGGCGCGGACGCGCGGCCGGTCCTGGATCGCGTCTCGTTTCGGGTCGAGCCGGGAGAGACCCTGGTGCTCCTGGGCTCGAGCGGCGCCGGCAAGACCACCGCCCTTCGGACCATCAACCGCCTGGTCGAGCCCGATGAGGGCGAAGTCGAGGTCGAGGGCCTGGAGATTCGCTCGTGGGATCCTATTCGTCTCCGGCGCCGGACGGGCTACGTCATCCAGGACGTGGGGCTTCTTCCGCACCTGAGCGTCGCCGAGAACGTCGAGCTGGTTCCGAAGCTCGAGGGCTGGAGCCCGGAGCGCAGGAGCGAGAGGGTCCGGGAGCTTCTCGCGTTCGTGGGCCTCGCTCCGGAGAGGTTCGCCGAGAAGAGGCCGAGAGACCTATCGGGCGGAGAGCGGCAGAGGGTCGGCGTCGCCCGCGCCCTCGCAGTCGACCCTCCCCTTCTTCTCATGGATGAGCCCTTCGGAGCGCTCGACGCCGTGAACCGCCGCCGGATGCAGGATGAGTTCCTGGAGATGAAACAGAAGCTCAGGAAAACGATCGTCATCGTCACCCACGACGTCCCCGAGGCGATAAAGCTCGGCGACCGGATCGGGGTGATGCACGCGGGGAAGCTTCTGCAGTTAGGTCCGCCCTCGGAGATCCTGGGCCGGCCCGCGGACGATTTCGTCGCCGAGCTGGTGCGGTTGGACACCGCATAGACGTGATGGACACACTCTCTTTCTTTTTCGAGCGGCGCGCCGATATCGCCGCGCAGACGGCAGAGCACCTCTTCCTGGTCGCGGTGTCGATCGCCATTGCCGTTCTCATCGGGGTTCCCCTCGGGCTCCTCCTGACTCGCAAGCCCTCGCTCGCAACTCCGGTAATCGGCTTCGCGAACGTGATGCAGACCGTTCCCAGCCTTGCACTCTTCGGCTTCCTCATCCCCATCCCCCTTATCGGCGGGATCGGGAACACGACCGCGATCGTCGCCCTCGTGCTCTACGCGCTCCTTCCACTCCTCCGGAACACCTACGCCGGCATCCAGTCGGTCGAGCCGTCCGTGGTCGAGGCGGGACGGGGGATGGGCATGACCGATTTCGAGCGCCTGAGGCTCATCGAGATCCCGCTCTCGCTTCCCACCATTCTCGCGGGGGTGAGGATCGCGACCGTAAACGCCATCGGCCTCGCGACCATCGCGGCGGCCGTGGGCGCCGGAGGTCTCGGGAACTCGATCCTAAGGGGGCTATCCATGGTGGATAGCCGCCTGATCCTCGCCGGGGCCGTGCCCGCGGCGGCTCTCGCCCTCATCGCCGACGGGCTCCTCGGGCGGTTCGAAAGATGGATTGCATGGGATCGATGAACCGATTGAACAGACTAAACCGGTTAAAAATGCTCGGCGCTCTCCTTCTTGCTCTCGTTCCCTCTTGCTCCGGGGAGCGGCCGGTGGTCGTGGGCTCGAAGAACTTCACCGAGCAGGTGATCCTGGGAGAGGTCCTGGCGCAGCTTCTAGAGGCCCGAGACGTGCCCGTCAAAAGGCGGCTCAACCTCGGGGGGACGTTTATCTGTCATCGGGCGCTCCTCGCGGGCGACCTCGACGTGTACGTGGAGTACACCGGGACCGCCCTCACCGCCGTATTGAAGGAGAAGGTGAGCCGCGATGCGGAGGCCGTGTATCAGCGGGTCCGCGAGGTTTACCGGAAGGATCTCGGCCTCGCCTGGACCGCGCCCCTCGGCTTCGACAACACTTTCGCAATCGCGATGACGCCGGAGGCGGCGGATGAGCTCGGGATCCGAACCATCTCCGATCTGAGGCCACACCAGGCAACGCTCCGGCTCGGGGTGGGGCACGAGTTCTTCGAGCGGGAGGATGGTCTCCGCGGTCTGGTGGCGGCCTACGATCTGAAGCTCGAGAAGCCGCCCCGGGGGATCGAGCTCGGTCTCATCTACCAGGCCTTGATGGAAGGCGAGGTGGACGTCGTCGTCGGGAGCGCGACCGACGGACTCATCGACAAGTTCGGTCTCACCGTCCTCGAGGACGATCGCTCGTACTTCCCTCCCTACGACGCGGCGGCGGTCTATCGGCCCTCGACCGCCGAGCGCGAGCCAGCTCTCGCCGAGGTGCTGGAGCTTCTCGAGGGAAATCTCGACGAGGCCGCCATGCGAGGCCTCAACCGGCAGGTCGACGACGAGGGGCGCGCGGCCGCCGAGGTAGTCGCCTCTTTCCTTCGGGAGCGGGGATGGCTCGGGCAAGACTCCAAGTGAAGTCCCTCACAATCCCGCGATATTCGCCCCTTGACCCTCGAGTCCTTCGGTCCTAAGCTGAAGTGTCTACGCCGGTCATGCGCTTTCTTCCCAGTCTTCTCCTCGCCGCGGCGGCGTCGAGCGCCGTTTCGTCCGGGCTCGCCCAGGTTCCGCCTGAGCCGGCGGAGCCCTGGGGTTACCTGTACTTCATCCGCACGCAGAAGCTCTTTCCGCTCACCCTCGCGGAAAGCTCCATCGGCCGGCTGGCGGATAACCACGTCGTCCTCACCTCGACCCGGGTCTCGCGACGGCACGCCGTCGTGCGAAAGAACGCCGAGGGAGCCGAGCTCGTGGACGTGGGGAGCTCGAACGGCACCAAGCGCAACGGCGAGCCGCTTCGCGCTCGATCAAAAGCACCTCTGACGCCGGGCGACCGTGTCGAGATCGCGGAGGAAGTGGCCCTCTACCACGAAGCGCTTCCCGATCTATGGCGCGATGAGCTCCGCCACCGCCTGCTCGCCGGCATCCTCAAGCTCCGGCAGCACCTCCCGGAGGACGTGACACGAAAGGCGTTCGGGCGCGAGGAGATCGACGCTGCGGTGACGGAGGCGCGCGTGAGCTCGGAGACGGGAGGCACCGAGGTGGAGCACTCGGTTCCGCTCGACCCCGGAAGCGGCTTCCCCGAGGAGAGCGGCGCTTTCGTCGGCGACGTCGAGGTTGCGAACGACGTCCTCGAGCTCAGTCTCTGGACTGCTGCAAGGCGCGAGTCCATGACCTCGAGACGCGCCTCGTACAGCACATTGAAGCACACGACCCTTCGGGTGTCGATCGCTGGTGGCGCGGGTGGCGCGGGCGGCGCGGGTGGGCCATCCGGCGGAGCCGAGCCCGGGCCCTGGTTTCCACCCCACCTCCTGGGCGGTCTCTTCGACGTGTTTCCCGACGAGCCTGAGTTCAGCCTGCAGTTCGCGGTGAGCCTCGCGGGCCAGGAGCGGCCCCAGGCGCTTTCTGACGCCGCCGCGTGCCTCTGGTTCCGGCACCGCTTGAACCCGAGTGAGTGGAAGCTGATCCTCATGGCGGCCCAGGCGAAGGGACTCTGGGTCGACAAGGAGATCGGAGAGCGCGGCTTGAGCCTCGGGGCCGAGGACAAGGAGCACCTCGCGGAAGCCCTCGAGGAAGCTCGCTCGTGGCTCGAGCAGGCGAAAGCGCTTGGCGCCAAGGACGAGCCGGGGAAAGAAGCGGAGGCGGCTCTGGTGCGCGCGTCCGAGCGCCTCTCGAGGATTCAGGCGAGCCCCCCCTGAGCATCATGACCATGAGTCTCCCGGTTCCGGGCGAGGCCCTCCTGGCCGCTCTCGTCGCCGCCGCGGGCTTCGCGCACCAGGAACCGACGGGCGCCGATCGTCCGCAGTTTCGAGTGAGCGTCGATACCGTCAGTCTCGCGGTGTCGGTCGTCGACGACGAAGGACGTCTGGTGACGGGCCTCCCTCAGGACAACTTCCAGATTTTCGAAGACGGGGTCGAGCAGCAGGTCCAGTTCTTCTCGCAGGGAGAGCTGCCGCTCCGGATGGTGATTCTCGTGGACACCTCGGGGAGCATGCGCTCGAAGCTTCCGCTGGCGCAGGAGGCGGCGGTCCGCTTCGTCCGCTCGCTCAAG
>CAZKNR010000167.1:0-17546 GCA_964553925.1 uncultured Acidobacteriota bacterium | reverse complement strand
CGCGGGGATCACCGTGTGCTCGGAGCACCCCGAGGAGACGGCGGACCGCTTCGAGCGCCTCACGCTTCGCGAACGCGAGGAGGGTAAGCTTCGGTTCGAGCTCGACGAGGGCTCGGTCGAGATTGCGAGCGTCGACGAGGTCGTAACACGGTTCACGGACGTCGTTCTTCCCGCCGTGCCCTGCGTCGCGGTCGTGACCCTTACCGTTTCCGACGTCGACGAAACGCGGCGCTACCTCAAGGACAACGCCGTCACCCCGCATCCTGCGGACGACGGGGTCTGGGTTCGCCCCGAACGCGCCGGAGGGGTCGTGCTGCATTTCGTCTTCAGAGACTGATCCCATCCCACCTTGCCGGGCCGAGGGAACCGAAGCCGTCCGTCGCTCACAAAGTGTTCAGGACGGCCCACTGGCGCGAGCGTCGTCGCACCCAGGCCCGTCGGAATGCCGACGGGACATAGCCGCCTTTGTTTTCATTGTTTTAGATGATTTCAAGCGGGTCTAGCCGTCGGGTTCGCTTACACTCAAACAAGTAGCATCCAAGTGGTAAATGGCTCTTTGGAAACGGTTTACATGATCTGGCCCGCGTGGCATGAGACGTGCTCTGAAACGCGTGGGTTGGAACGCATCTGGGGGGGATGTATGAACAGAACTACGCACTTATTTCTTGTTTTCGCCTTGGTTCTCGGTCTCGCCGCGACGGCCGGCGCCACCACCATCACGTTGACCGGAACGATTCGGGACTTCAACGACACTCATGCCGATTTCGAGGTGAATCCCATCGCGGGCTTCGACCCGGGTATCGTCCAGAGTGTACTGGGCGCGGACGAGAAGCCCGTCTACGCCGGGCAGGCGGGAAACCCGAGCACGCACGGGCAAGCCAATTTCGATCAGTGGTACCGCGACGTTGCCGGCGTCAATCTGACGGATTCTGTTCCGATCACTCTCGACGACGCCGGCCATCCGGGCATTTTCAGCTTCGCCGACGGCTCCTTCTTTCCCATCGACGATCAGCTCTTCGGGAACCAGGGCCGCGTGCACAACTATCATTTCACCTATGAGATTCACTCGGCGTTCACCTATCAGGGGGGCGAGACGTTCTCCTTCACCGGCGACGACGACCTCTGGGTGTTCATCAACGACGGCCTGGCGATCGATCTCGGCGGCGTCCACGGTGCGTTGTCGCAGAGCGTGAATCTCGACACCCTCGGGCTGACCCTCGGGAACGACTACGACTTCGATCTCTTCTTCGCCGAGCGCCACACGTCGGAGTCGAACTTCCAGATCGACACCTCGATTCTCTTGAAGCAGGTGCCCGAGCCGGGGTCGCTGTTCCTTCTCGGCTTGGGAACACTGGCTCTCGTCCGTCGTCGCTCGTAGAACCGAACGCGCCTTCGGGAATTGACAGCGGCGCGTGTACACACAATACTCTCGCCCGAATGCGACGGCTCCTCTGCGCCTTGGGAGCGACCTTTGTTCTCACTCTTCCGCTCGCGGCGGAGGACGGCCATCCGGACATCTATAGCATCGAGCTCGCCCCCACTCCCGACCTGAGGGGCGTGCGGGGAACCGTTCGCCTGAGGTGGGCTCCGAGCCCCTTCGGGATCAGCGTCGCACCCGATGGGCACCTTCGGTTCGATCTCGACTTCCACCTCGAAGGGCTCCCCGACCCGCGAACCCTCGGCGACTATTCGGCGTATGTCGCCTGGGTGACGACTCCCGTGCTGAGCCCGATGGCGAAGCTCGGGGAAGTCGGAAATGGCGAAAGCGGGCCTCTGGGGCCGGTTGCGCTGAACCAGTTCCTCGTTCTTGTTTCCGCCGAGGCGAATGCGGGGGTCGCGACCCGCGAGGGCCGGCTCGTCCTCCGCGGTCTCTCGCCGAGCTCGCGTATCCAGCCCGACAACCACTTGATGATTCCCGCAGGCGCCTCTCCTGCCTCTCCCGAAGGCACGTCGGCCGCGATGGACCACAGGGACCACGTCCCCGGCGGGGGGTGGCCTCACCCGCCGATGAACCCTCTGGTGGCGATGATCCCAGGCCTCGAAGACCTGCGCCCGAACGCGACGCCCTACCTGCCTCAGCCGGCTCCCGGCGCCTCGGTGCCGCTCGCGAGGCCGCGCGAGATGCTTTCTCTTCGGGACGGCGACGTCCTCGAGCTCGTGGCCGGCCTCGTGCGGCGCACGATTCGCGGCGAGAGCTACGTCATGTACGGGTTCAACGGCCAGTACCCGGGTCCCCTCATTCAGGTCGATCAGAGCTCCACCCTCACCATTCGCTTCGTGAACCAGACCGATCACCCTACGGCGGTCCACTGGCACGGGGTGAGGCTCGACAACCGCTACGACGGCGTTCCCGGACTGACGCAGGAGCCGGTTCTGCCCGGAGAGAGCTTCGAGTACCGCGTCTTCTTCCGCGATGCCGGGATCTACTGGTACCACCCTCATCACCGCGAGGACATCCAGCAGGACCTCGGGCTCTACGGGAACATGCTGGTCCGCGCTCCCGATCCGGATTTCTTCAACGAGGTCCACCGCGAGGAAGTCCTGATGCTCGACGACCTCCTCCTCGGGGGGCACGGACTCTTTCCCTATGGACAAGAGAGGGCGACTCACGCCCTCATGGGCCGCTTCGGAAACGTGATGCTCGTGAACGGCGAGCCCGAGTACCGGCTCGCGCTGAAGCGGGGCGAGGTCGTGCGCTTTTTCCTGACGAACGTGGCGAATACCCGCACGTTTCATCTCTCGTTCGGCGGAGCGCGCCTCAAGGTGGTGGGTTCAGACCTGGGGAAATTCGAGCGAGAGGCCTGGGCGGAGTCGCTCGTCATCGGTCCGGCGGAGCGCTACATCGTCGAGGCCCGCTTCGACTCTCCCGGCGTGCAGGCCCTCGAGAACCGCCTTCAAGTCCTCGATCACACGTTCGGGGGATTCTTTGCCGAGAGCACGACGCTCGGAGAGATCGACGTCGCCAAGGAGGAGGCACCGCAGCTCTCGCGTCCGTTCGAGGTGCTTCGCGAGCACGAGGACGTTCGAAAGGACATCGAGCCCTATCGGAGCTCGTTCTCCCGCGCCGTGGATCGCGAGCTCTGGCTCACGCTCGAGACGGAGGGACTGCCCGCGAAGCTCGTGCGGCGCATGCGCGCCGACAGCGTCTACTTCAACCCCGTGGAGTGGACCGAGACCATGCCGGAGATGAACTTCCCCACGACCGGCGGCCCCGATGGTGAAGTCCGGTGGACGCTGCGGGACAAAGCCACGGGGAAAGAGAACCTCGACATCGACTGGAGGTTCACCGTGGGCGACGTGGTCAAGCTTCGTCTGGTGAACGATCGCGATGCGCTTCACGCCATGCAGCACCCGTTCCACATCCATGGGCAGCGGTTCCTGGTTCTCTCGCGAAACGGCACTCCGAATCCGAACCTCGTCTGGAAGGACACTCTGCTCGTCGCGACGGGAGAGACCGTCGATATTCTTCTCGAGCTCTCGAACCCGGGCCGCTGGATGGCCCACTGTCACATCGCCGAGCACCTCGAGACCGGGATGAAGCTCGTGTTCACTGTCGACCCTCAGGAGGAAAGGCCTTGAGAAAAGCATTCGGTTCGTTCGCTTTCGTTCTCGCGGCGGCGCCGCTTCTCGCGCAGCCGGTATCGCAGCTCTCCGAGGAAGCGCGGCAATTCGTGAGCGTCGATGCTCCCGTAGTCGCTCTGATCGGAGTCCAGGTCGTCGATGGGACCGGAGCCCCTCCGAAAGCGGGCCAGACGGTTTTGATCGAGAACGGGCGCATCAATGCCGTCGGTAACGCCGCGGAGGTCGCCATTCCGGCGGGAGCTCACAGGCTCGAGCTCTCGGGGCACACGGTGATTCCGGGCATCGTAGGGATGCACAACCACACGTTCTACACCACGGCGAAGCGCGAATCCCAAATGAATGTGACCTCTCCAAGGCTCTATCTCGCGAGCGGGGTCACCACCATCCGCACCACGGGGAGCTTCTCGCCTTACAGCGAGATCAACCTGAAGCGATCCATCGAGAACGGGGAGATCGCCGGGCCGAGGATGCACGTGACCGGCCCCTACATCTCGGGGAAGGGGGCGGACACGACGATGGCCCAGGTCACGACGCCCGAGGACGCGAGGCGGGTGGTGGGCTACTGGGCGGACGAGGGCGCGACCTGGTTCAAGGCGTATACCCTCATCTCGCGCGCGGAGCTCAAGGCGGCGATCGACGAGGCCCATCGCCGCGGCCTGAAGTTCACCGCCCACCTCTGTTCGGTGACGTTCCGCGAGGCCGTGGATCTCGGAATCGACGGCCTCGAGCACGGGTTCTTCACCAACACCGAGTACGACCCTGACAAGAAACCGGACGAGTGCCCAACGGACAATCAAAAGTACCTGCAACGGATGGACATCCGCGGGGAGCAGGTACAGGCGACGGTGCGCCACATGATCGAGAACAGCGTCGCCCTTACCTCCACGCTCGCGGTGTACGAGCTCTACGTCCCCGGCCGTCCGCCGCTCGAGGATCGCGTCTTGAGGGCGATCGCCCCCGAAGCGCGTGAGGAGTACCTCGTGCAGCGGAAGGAGATCGCGGCTGCGGCGAAAGACTCGGTCATGAAGGACATCTTCCCCCGGGCGCAGGCGTTCGAGTACGCGTTCTACAAGGCCGGCGGGCTTCTCGCCGCCGGAGTCGACCCCACGGGAAACGGCGGCGCTCTCCCAGGTTTCGGCGATCAGAGGAACTACGAGCTCCTCCTCGAAGCCGAGTTCACGCCCGCGGAGGCGCTCCAGATCATGACGCTCAACGGGGCCAAGGTGCTGGGCGTCGATAAAGACCTGGGGAGCATCGCGGTCGGCAAGATCGCGGACCTGGTGGTGATCGAGGGCGATCCGGTCGCCCGTCATGCCGAGATCCGAAACGTGGTGACGGTCTTCAAGGACGGCGTCGGCTACGACTCGAAAAAGCTCATCGACTCGGTAGAAGGCCTGGTGGGGATTCAATGAAGACCATCGCCCGGCTGCTCCTCGCTTCGAGCCTGTCCGCGGCCAGGCTCGAAGCGCAGGAGCAAGCGGCCTTCGAAGCTCGCGCCTACTACCAGAAGCGGGAGGTCATGATCCCCATGCGGGACGGGGTGAAGCTTTTCACCATCCTCTACGAGCCGAAAGACCGATCGCAAACCTATCCGTTTCTCTTGCTGCGAACACCCTACTCCATTCCTCCCTACGGGCCAGACGAGTATCCGGCGCAGATCGGACCTTCACCCGAATTCGACCGTGACTTATTCATCTTCGTCTTCCAGGACGTGCGAGGAAAGTTCCGCTCGGAAGGCGAGTTCGTGGTGATGCGGCCCTACGTGCCGTCGAAGAGGGGCAAGGAGACCGACGAGAGCACCGACAACTACGACACCATCGAGTGGCTCCTCGAAAACGTCGAGAACGGAAACGGTCGCGTCGGCCAGTACGGCGTCTCCTACCCGGGATTCCAGACGGTGATGGGGATGATCGACGCTCACCCCGCGCTCAAGGCTTCCTCCCCGCAGGCTTCGCCGTCCGACATGTTTCTCGGCGACGACTGGCATCACAACGGCGCTTTCCGTCTGATGTACGCCTTCAGCTGGCTCTCGGCCAACGCGCGGGTTCGCGAGGGAGCCACGACTGAACGGGAGGCGCCGTTCGACTACGGGACTCCCGACGGCTATCGCTTCTTTCTCGACCTCGGTCCCATCGCGAACGTCAACGAGCGGTACTTCGGCTACTCGGTTCCCACCTGGAACGAGTTCATGGATCACGGGACCTACGACGACTATTGGAAGGAGCAGGTCGTTTTGCCTCACTTGAACGACATCCATCATGCGATCTTGAACGTGGGCGGCTGGTTCGATGCCGAGGATTTCTACGGTCCCATGACGATCTACTACGAGATCGAGAAGCGCAACGCGGAGAATGAGAGCGTTCTCGTGGTGGGACCGTGGCTCCACGGAGGATGGAATCGAATGGATGGGGCGTCTCTCGGGAACGTGCAGTTCGAATCCAAGACCGCGCACTATTTCCAGAAGGAGATCCATCTCCCGTTCTTCCGGCACCATCTCAAGCAGGCGCCTGACCCCGCTCTACCCGAAGCCTACGTCTTCGAGACCGGCTCGAACGTCTGGCGGAAGTACGCGGACTGGCCGCCTTCCGAGGCCGTGGTGAAGAACCTTTACCTGCGGGAGGACGAAGTTCTGTCGTTCGAGCCTCCCGCGGCGACTACGGAGGCGTTCGACAGCTACGTGAGCGATCCCGAAAAACCGGTTCCGTTCTCCGCCGAGACCCGCACCACCCAGGGGCATCTCTGGATGATCGAGGACCAGCGTTTCGCCGCCGCGCGCCCTGACGTCCTCGTGTACGAGAGCGCGGAGCTGACGGAGGATGTCACCATCGCGGGTCCGATCCTGGCCCACCTCGCCGTTTCGACCACGGGCACGGACTCGGATTTCGTGGTCAAGCTCATCGACGTTTTCCCCGGCGACTTCCCCGACAACGAGCCGAACCCTGCGGGAGTCCGCATGGGGCATTTCCAGATGCTCCTCGCGGGCGAGGTGTTCCGCTCGAAGTTCCGGAAGAGCTTCGAGAAGCCGGAGCCCATGGTTTCGGGAGAAGTGACGACCATCGAGCTCGATTTGAGGGACCGAAACCACACGTTCGAAAAAGGCCACCGCATCATGGTCCAGGTCCAGAGCTCGTGGTTTCCGGTCATCGATAGAAACCCTCAGACCTTCGTCGACATCTACAAAGCGCAGGAGGCGGATTTCCAGGTGGCAACGCAGCGGATCTATCGGTCGGCTGTGAATCCTTCGTACTTGAGAGTCAACGTGATCCCGAGCGGCTCACGCGAGCCCGGAGGCCGCGAGTAGCGCGTTGTGAGTCCTACCGCTGGGATATCTCGAACTTGGCCCCTCCCCAGGGCGTCCCGCTCCCGCGGCCGGCCGGCTCCTTACCTCCGTAGTAACTCAGGTCCGGCGGAAGTCCAGCATGGCGTCTGAAGTAATCGGGCCGGATGCCGCGAGTGAACAACGCGCCATCCTGGGGCGCGTAGATGGTGACGCCCGGGTTCGACTTCAAGAGGGTCGAGAGACCAGAGGTGTGGTCTCCATGGCGATGCGAGATGACGGCCGCGTCGAGCCTCTCGAGGTCGACGCCGAGCGCTTTCACGTTGTAGGCAAAGATCCCGGCGTCGTTTCCGGTGTCGAAGAGGATTGGCCGTCCTCCGTACTCGACGAGCTCGGCGAAGCCCCAGTCCCTCTCGAGCGCCGACGGTTTCCCGAACGCGTCATAGAGGATGGTAATCTGCTTCGCCTCCTGGGCGCGCGCGGGAGCTGCGCCGACGGCGACGAGCAGGGATGCGGCAGCGGCGAGAACGGTCGTGGTTCGGTTCACGATGAACCCTCCTTGATGGAGAACAAGTACCTCGCCTATAGTCCCGCTGGCGAAGGAGAACCGTTGGGTATCACCTACGGCTCGGTGTGCGTCCAATGCGGAGTCGAAGCTCCGGAGCTCGGCGATTTCGGATACGCGGGGATTCCGAGCGCGAGCGCGACCAGGCGTCGAGGAGCGATGCAGACGTTCGGCTTCATTCATGCGGGGTTGGCGGCGATCGATCTGCTGACCGAGGAGGTCGAGGCCTTCAAGGCGTTTCTCGACGAGCATGCCGGACATCCGATTCGCCAGTACAACGATATGGGATCGGAGGACTTCGACGAGGATCCGGAGCTCGACGAGGCATCGGCGTCGCGACGAACCCGGAAGTTCAAGTTCAAGGCTCGGAACTTCGTCGAGGCGTTTTACGAGTTACATTGCGCGGCCTGTACGAAAACCTATCGGAGCAACTCGTCCGACCGGCTCCGGGCCTTCGAGGCGCGGACCCTCACGAAAAAGGAGGTAGCGCGATTTCTCACGCATGTTGCCGCGCTCGATGAGGAGAACTTCTACCGTGTGTTCTTTCCTTTTGAGGAGGTGTCGCAGCTCGCCGAGTTTCTCGAGCGACACGCCGACGACGGAGTCCAGGCGCGACTGTATCGGGGAGAGCGGTCCAAGAAGCCCCGTGGGCTGGCGCGGGAGTCCGTGGCCCAGGCCTGGGAAGTGCCGAGCTTCGCACCGGAAGCGAGCGAGCGCGCCCTCGGTCCGGTCACGGAACCTGAGGAACTGGCTCTCCTCATGCAGTTGCGGCATCGAGATCCAGAACGTCGAGCGGACGCGGCACGGACGCTCGGCCAGAGGCGTAAGGGCAGCCTCCTGGGCTACCTGGTCTCTCTTCAACTCGATCCGGACCCGTCGGTGCGAGTGGCCTCTGCGGAAGCCATTGGCGAGCTGGACGACTCACGAAAGGTCAGGCCGCTCGGTCATGCGCTCTTGGACGAAGCCCAGATGGTGCGTGACGCGGCACGGACCGCGCTGCGCCAATACGGGACTCGCGAAGAGGACGCCCTCGGGGAAGCGCGTACGCCACGCGGGCCGTACGATCAAGGCCCGCCAGCCGTCGGCAAGGACCTGGCGTCGATTCGCGTCGGCCTCCTCGATCCTCGAGGCGACGTTCGCTACAAGGCACTGCAGCGCTTGGAAGAGAGCCGCGAGTCTGGAACGGTCGACCTGCTCCTCCTGGCCCTGGCGGACCCGAGTGGCCTGATCCGAAGTGAGGCCGCGACGGCGCTGGTAAGGAGGAAAGAGGACGCGCGCGTTCCGGAGGGGCTCCTGACAGCCCTCGAAGAATACGGGTCGGGGACGGTCAGCTCGGCGGTGAAGGCTTTAGGGCAGCTCAAGGTCGAGGAGGCGGTTCCGGCATTGGGGCAGCTCCTTCTCGGGTCGTGGATCTCCTACTTCGACACCACGGAGGCGCTGTGGTTGATTGGGACGAATGCGGCCGCTGCAGCTCTCGCCGAGGCTCTTTCCCATCCGTCGGAGCATGTTCGGGGCACGGTGGCCTGGCGGCTGGGTCAACTCAGGGCGGGCGAGTTTTCGGGTCGCTTGATCACCGCGCTCTCCGACTCGTCGGAGGAGGTGCGCGGAGCCACGATGCTGGCTCTCCAGGAGATGAAATCCGAGGCCGCCGTCGAGGCCCTTGCCGCGGTTCTCGAGCGGCCGTCGGAGTGGGACCGCAGCCGGGCGTTGGGCGCGCTCGGCAAGATCGGAGGAGCTACCGCCGTCGATGTTTCGATTGCAGCTTTGAAAGACAAATCGCGGCGCGTGAGGGCGGCTGCGGCGGCCGCCCTCGAGACCATGAAGGACAGCCGAGGGAACGAAGCGATTCTCGCAGTGGCCCGGGCCGGGGATGGCGATGTCGCTGCGAGCGCCTGGCGTTTTCTACTCCGAGAAGGCGATCCGGAAACGGAAGAGGCTCTGGCGAAGGGGCTATCCGTCGCGGAGTATGAAATCGCGATGGAGATGGCAGGGTCCTTCCTGCAATGTGGCAACTCCCGACTTGCGGCTGCCGCACGGGCCATGCTCGAGGGAGCTCGACCGCCGAAGGGTTGCCCCAAGATCCCGTGGGGTGAACGGAAGAAAGGACGGCGCCCATGACGGCGACGTACGGGATGCTTCGGGAGAACGCCCGGAGGACGGCGTCGCCCTGCACTCTCGCGGCCCCTCTTCGCGAGGCGTGGCAGGCGGAAAGCCAGGTGCTGCCCAATTGGAGAGGATCATGCCCTCCTGTCCTGGTGTGCGACAGCCTCCTGTTCTTCACCGACAAGTCCGGATATACCGTGGCACTCGATGTGGACAGCCAGAAGCCAATCTGGCGGTATCCATGGACCGGGGACCCCTGGCTCATTCATGAGGGGCGTCTTTACATCAAAGCGGACGAGCACGAGTTGCACGCCGTGGAACTCCCGACCGGCAAGCCCATGGCAACCATCCGCTGCTCGCGCTTCGACCAGCTTCTCGCGGCGGGACGGCACCTCATCGGACACGGTGCGGACCACGAGTACGGTGGACAGCGGACGTGGGTCATCGATTGGACCTCGGGCCAGCGACTCTGGACGGAGCATCTTCCCGAGAGTGACCTTTCCGTCAGCGCGGCCTGCGCAACGGAAGACGTTCTCGTGTATTGCATCGAAGATCGGACGCCGAGCTCGAGCAGCGCGACACTGGTGGCTCGCCGCATCAGGGATTTCCACGAGCTCTGGCGCATCCCGGTCGCGTCACTCACCGGATTTGCCGCCGTGGACCAGGATCTGGTCCTTGGGAGCTTCGGCGGACAGATCACGGCCATCAACCTCGAAACCGGCGCGGTCGCCTGGCAAAGACCCGGTGGCGAGATTTACGTTTATGGGGGCCGCTGTTACTCGCTGAGTCGCTGGACGGGGAAGTACGAGATTCTGGACGTGGTCACCGGAAAGGCGGTGAAGAGCTATGAGCTCTGGAAGGGCCTTCCCAAGAATCTGCAGTCCGAGCGCCTGTCTCGCATCGCGCTCGTAACGGAAACTCACGTGTTCATCGCGTCCGAGGAGGCCTCGCTCGTTGCGTTCACTCGGGACGACGCCTGCTACGTCTGGAGGCACAAGCCTCCCGCCGCCCAGATGCCAGGCGAGGTGGTATGCGCGGGCGGTCGGCTCTACTACTGCAACGGCCTCAATCGCCTCTTTTGCCTCGAGCCGACCCCATCGCACGGGGCTAAAACGGGTCGGCGAGTCGGTTCTCCGTATGGAGCCGGCGGCGAGAGTTGAACTCGCGACCTGCTGATTACGAATTCTCTCGGGAGGGATCTGGGGGCACGCAGGAAGACACACCAACCCCTGAAATCAGCGACTTAGACGATCCGTAGATGCTGCGAGATCGTTCCTGGGTCGGAGCAGACTGGTAGCAGAGTGGTAGCAAGAACCGCGTATTCCGCGCCGAAAGGACATACCAAGATCGGCAGAGTCATCGGCGACGCGAGTGACTCCGTTGGGAAGGTTCGCTTCTGCTTCGATTTCTCCACATTCGACGGTCTCTCGTCTCTTTGCGCGCCACGGTAACGCCTCTGGGTAGCCCAAGCCAGAGCTCGCGACAAGAATCTAGAAGTCGGATTTACTCGATAAACGTAATGAAATTCGCTACTTTGCGTAAGCGGATCCTGTAGATGTCGGCCTACCCGAAAGGGGCGTAAGGGTTTTCTTCGGCGGGGAGCCGGGAACAGGGTTTCCATCGGCCGTGGGCTTGATTTCGTTTGGCACCGTAGCTATACTCAGCTTGGAAGCGGCCCGAATCACCGAACCGTCGCCATTGGCGGCTTGCCTGAAAAGGCTAGGTGGCGGGCCATTTCTCTTCAGGGCCAGACCCGAACGCTTTCAAGGGCTTTCCCTTCGATGATTCCCCGGTATCGAACGCGGTCGCTCTTCCCCACCAGCATCGAGCGATAGATACTCCCGCAAACCATATCCGCGAGTTGAACCAAGTTGTTTCGCTCGGAGACTGCGGGCTTGATTTTCTTGATCCTAGGTCGTTGTCCGGGAGCGGTGTTAAGGCTCGATTTTAGATACCGGGAAAGTTCCTTGCGGAAGCGGTCCGACCCGCGTTTGTCGATGACGACCTTCGCGTTGTCGAGATAGGGGCCAGCATTTTCGAAGACGTATTTTGCGGTGCGTTGGTAAAGCGTATCGCCCGAGCGGAACGCATCGCTCCAAAGAGCCCGCTTGTTCATCACAAAGGCGAGGAAACCCCAATCAAATGGACGCACTGTCTCGAGAAAGCGTTGGCGGAGGTCGGATTTCGTATTGTGGAAATGAAACTCGAAACGGGAGTGAAGGCCAAGCTCTTCTCGAAGTCGGTCTATGCGAGTGTCTACCCGCGCGCCTTCGTCGTCATTTTCGAAGCGCACAAGAGTAACAACGAAGTAATCGCTTTGGCCGGGCTTCCCGGACATGCCGGTGTCTCCGGATTCATCGACGAAAACAAGCACAGGGGAAGTGTGCGATCGAATGGTGACGAAGACAATCGCCTGACGATGTCGACATGGGAATCGCGGAGTCGTTTCGAAGAAATCGAAAGATCACCTGATCGCGGTTCATCTTTCGGTGCATCGTTCCCCGCTTGTCGGCTCTTCTTAGTTTCCCGCCGCAGACCGGTCGTAGGTGAGCCCGAACACCGTGTCGGTTAGCCAGCGCCGGAAACTCTCATTGTCCATGAACTGCTTGAACAGCTCGGTGTCGTCCTTGAGTACGGCGGTCATCACACGCCCGAGCGCCTTGTCGTGCTCTATGCGGGCATTCTGCAGGTCAGAGTTCTGCTGGGTGTTCTGGTAGGCCGAATCCGCCGCCAGCCGTGCCGGGATGTCCTCGGTGATCAGCTTGTGGACCCGGTCGGCATCGGTCCACGATATTTTGCCGAACTGGTCGTTGAAGGTCTTCAGGATATTGGAGAGACGGTCGCACTCGGGGTCTGGCTTGCGACCGCCTCTCGTGGTCGCCACCGGGTCGATCGCGGCACCTTCGTTCCGGATCTGGAGCTTTATGGCCGCCTTCTTCTCAACCCGGTAGCTGTCCATATCGATCGACTCGAGGATGCCTTGGAGAGGTCTTCATCGACGGGCGCTGGTAGCTTGGGTACAAGAACGCTCAGGAAGATCGAGAGCTTCTCCCAATCCGCGTTGGCGTACGGAAAGACCGAAGCAACGAAACCGTAGGTCCGGGTTGGCTGGCCTTGGCCTTTCCATTGAAGTCCACCTGGCCGTCTTCGTCGAGGTGCTCCCAATAGACAGCGATGCAAGCATCGAGAATTGGGTCGAGCTTGTCGCGGTCGGCCCGCCGAGATTCAGCGCGACAAAAAGCAAATCCCGCCGTGTGTCTTCCGTCAACGGACCCGGCCAGCGCATGCATCAGAGTCGCGTCAGCAAAGTCTTCAAACGGGTCTTACGGTAAATGGCGGCCAACGCGATCAAAGGCGAGAAGCAGGCCTACGGTGTCGAGCACGGAATCTCGGCCGCCCCCTCCACCGGCTTTCCGCACACGTCAAATGGGCGCCAGCGCGCTAAACTTCATCGAATGAGTAAAGAGGTGGTGATTCAAGTTGTCAATGCGCCAGACGGCACCAAGCGGTTCACGATCCCATCACGTCTACCCAGTCCTTGCCGTCGGCACTCAGGTGCTTGTGCTGGTCGAGGTGTTCCACGTGCTGAACAAACTTCAGATTCTCTGCGGCACCCTTCTCGACCGCCACGTGCCTTAGCAGGGAGTATCCAGCACGGCTCGGTGTAGGCGTGTCCAGCGTCGCTCTATTAGCCGCGGGCCACGCCACAAAAATATCGGGAGCGCGCAGCTTTCGATAGATGGCAGCGCGAAACGTTGGAATACAACGTAGAGGAAGGTCGCGTCTATCCAAGGGATGCCCCGTGAAGCCGTGTTGCGGAGTTGGGGTGAGCCCGATGAGACCTTCCTTCGACAATGACGCGAAGTACGGCCCGACTGACGAAGTGCTCGTGTATGGGGCGCGTGGGGCGCGTGTGCGCCTCCTCGATGGGGTTGTGCTCTACATCACTCGGCCTGGGGACGCGCTCGCCGAGGGTGAGCTCATCGGGCGGTGACGGTTGGCGCGATATCGCTACCGTCGCGGAAGCGACGAATGGGTGAGGGGTTCAGGGGAAGGCGAGTCTTTGGGGCAGTGCTCCGGAAGCCTGAACCGTCAGGTTGAAGTCAAAGGCTATGGTCAGAATCAGGTTAACGGTGAACAGGATTTTCCAGATGTTGGTTTGTGCCATGGGCTTTTCTCCTTTAGTGCATTCGTTGTCAATGGTTTCATCCTGATGGTTCTTGGTGGCTTGCCCAGAGCACGTGCCCGGAGACAACACTCCCCTAAACACTCGCCACGCCATTATAGCGCGCGGAAGCAACCGTGGCCCGCGTTGGGCAATGCCTTCTTCCGGCTCCTGGAGCACAAGACCAACTCCCTGGTGGATGTCCGCCTCGGCGGCAGGCCACCGCGGGGCAAGTCCTCCAAGCTCCTCGGATGCATGATCCCAAAGAAGAGCCGCCGCGACTTCGTCGTCTGGGTCAGCGGGCGGCTCGCGCCCTGGTCGGCCGAGTTCTTCAACACCCTGGCGCACGAGCTATCCCACGTCGCCGACTTCCTGGTGGAGGAGCGCCTGCCCGACGGGGCCGAGGCGAGGCCGGAGATCACGGGCCAGCTGATGGGGGACGCCGTCCGGCGCCTGCCCGCGGTCGCGTCCCCGAGGTGGCCCCGCCTGCGCGGTGGACTCCGACCACTACCACGCCGCCCGCCGCGAGCTGGCCGCCCTCCGGCTCGCCGACCGGGAGCCGGAGTTCTGATGATGGCAACTTCTGCTTCTACTTCTTCTTTAAGGACCTGGCGCCTACCGTTGGACGGCTTCTAACTTCCCGTTCGTGAAGTAGAGATATCGGCCGGGACCATAAACCCATTGCTCGCGCCGGGTCGACGCGGTCGTGGTGACATTTACGTCCTCGGGCTTGCCCCAACTGTCGATCGCCTGCTCCGTGGTCATCCCTACCCAGACCTTCCCGTCGGCGATTCTGCTACCGACGTCTTCGCCGTATTTCTCGATCAACTCGGCGCGCCGTTGCTCTCTCTTCTTCTTCGCTCCGCCGTAGAATTCTTCCTTCCATTTCGCAACACGCGCGTCGACTTTCGCCTGTTGCTCCGCGGCTTCTGTTTGTTGCTCCGCGACACGCGCCTTACGGGCCTCTTCTTCGCGAAGCGCTTGAAGCAACGCCGGTGACTCTTCGACCTTGTCCTTGTCGACGTACATCGTCGCCCAGTAGTAGTCGATGGAAAGGAAGGGCACATGCTCGACGGATACAACTTTGAGCTTTTCGCCGGCTTCAACAGTAGTGCCGACTTCGCTTTCTTCGTTGGGTTCGAGGTGCAGTTGGGTGACGTCCTTCGTCACGACGTAGAGATCTTCGCCGCGACCGAGCGAGCCGGCCAAGGCGAAACTGAGCACGAGCACCGCTCGGAAAGATCTGATCTTCGCCATGTCTCTCTCCTTCCCCCTGTTAATAGTGCAACATGCCGCTCGCGACAGAGTCAAGGAGAATCCGGGAGTCGTCAACGGTTACGAAATGGACTCCGCCCTTATAGCGGTCGTCGAGAGCCGCTGAGCCGCCGGTAGGCCGAAGCCGCCTACCTGTTCGGAGGGTTAGCACGCCCGCGCCCGCGGGTCAAGGCCCCGGAATGTTTGACCGACGTTTGACCGGGGATCCCGCGATTCCGTAAACAATGGAGCCGGCGGCGAGAGTTGAACTCGCGACCTGCTGATTACGAATCAGCTCCGCAGCGATCTGAGAGCACCGAGGAGGAACTACCGCCACGTGAACTCAGAGACTTAGGCTACCAATAGGTAGCTCGCCGCTACTGTGTGAGGGGCATGGCAAGCACAGGTCGATTGAAGCAACGAGAACCCCCGTGCGGGTGCTGGAGCGAGGAAGGGCGAAAGTGGGTCGTCTAGAGGAGGAGTTCGGGAGGGACTGTTTCGCTTCCTCACGCAAGTGAGGGTTCAAAGCCTGGAATTCCGGAATCACTCGACAAAAGTACCCATGTGTTCCAAGTGGTCGTCCCCAAGAACCGGCCACCGATCGAGTGCGGACAGGTCGGTGTCACCTTCGTTGCCCGACACAATACATCCGCGATACCGACAGAGCGCTTCAATACGCCGCGCGGGCACGTTTCCGTCTCAAGCCCGGACGCCACCGCCTTTGATCTCGTCGGATATTCGCAACACTGCGGCGGTCTCGACAACGTCGCGACCGTTCTCTCGGAACTTGCCGAGAAGCTGGATCCGAAGCGCCTCGTGGAGGTGGCGTCGCTCTCGCCAGTGCCCTGGGCGCAACGGGCTGGGTACCTCCTCGAGCTCGTGGAGGAAGAGAAATTGGGCAAAGCGTTGGCGGAATACGTACGGAGATCCGCTACCGAGACAGTTCCTCTTTCACCCCCGCACAAGCCGAAAAGAGGCGCACGCAGCGAACGCTGGAAGCTGAACATTAACTTGAACGTCGAGCCCGAGCTTTGATCCCGATCGACTACATCACGGAGTGGCGGCAGCGCGCCAAGTGGGCGCAGGATTCACAAGTCGAGCAGGATCTGATCATCAGCCGAGCTCTGATCGAGATCTTCCAGCAGCCGGAAGTTGGCCGTGCGCTCGCGTTTCGGGGGGGAACGGCTCTCTACAAGCTTCATTTCTCGACTGCGCTGCGTTATTCGGAGGACATCGACCTGGTACAGGGTCCCGGCCTTCCCGAGGCGGCGAAGGAACCCCTCGGAATCGGCCTTGCCAACACCCGCGCGCGGCTCGAAAGGCTTCACGGAGACGACTACCAGCTCCCGATCCCATTGGCGGCGTACTTGACGCCATTCGCGGTGCGCTCGACCCATGGCTGGGTGTACCGAAGCGCACCTTCAAGCGGGGACGCGTCACTCTGTTCTACAAGATGCTTTCCGAAGACTATCCCCGACACCCGAATCGTTGCCGTCTTGAAGCAGAGATCCGACAAGCGCAGCTTCGACACGTCGCCGGCGCGTAACCCGAGACGGATCAGCAAGAGTAAGACCGCTCGGTCTCGAAGGCCTCGTGGGCTCGATGGACACGCGGCGAGTACTCTTTCGACCTCCTCAGCCCTCAGTCCTCGTAGAAGTGATTGCTGAAACCCTCAGACCTTCGTCGACATCTACAAAGCGCAGGAGGTGGATTTCCAGGCGACAACGCAGCGGATCTATCGGTCGGCTGTGAATCCTTCGTACTTTAGAGTCAACGTGATCCCGAGCGGCTCACGCGAGCCCGGAGGCCGTGAGTAGGTCGTTCTCCAGAGCCAGGAGGCGGCTTCCGGCGCGCTCCTCGGCGCTCTCCAGAGTGTCGTAGGGCTCGACCACCTCGAGGTAGAACTTGATCTTGGGCTCGGTCCCGCTCGGCCGGACCGCGACCCTGCCTCCATCCTCGAGGTCGTAGAGAAGGACGTTCCCGTCCCGGCGATCGTGGAAGGACCGAACCGGCTCGTCGCCGAGCCGCGCGCGCGGATCGCGCCTCAGGCGGTCCATCGCTTCCTCGATCCGGTGCGCGCCCTCGACTCCCTCGAGAGTGAGGTTTCGCTGTCGGCTCGCGAAGTACCCGTGTTGACGCCTGAGCCCGGCGAGGGCATCGAGGAGAGTCAGCCCCTGCGCGCGCAGCTCGGATGCCATTTCCGCGAGCGCGAGACCGGCGCCGATCCCGTCCTTGTCGCGAACCACCGTGCCGACGGTGTAGCCGAGAGCTTCCTCGTAGCCGAAGACGAAGCGGACCCCCTCCTCCGCTTCGACCCGCATCGCCTCGTTCGCGATCCACTTGAAACCGGTGAGCGTATCCAGGTACCGCACGCCGAGGCTCGAGGCGATCTTCGAGAGCATCCGCGAGGAGACGAGGGTCGAGACCACGAGCGGTTTTGTCTCCCGAGTGTGCGAGAGCACGTGGTGAGCGAGGAGGACCCCGAGCTCGTTGCCGTTGAGGACGACGAAGTCCCCGGGTCCGCGCCTCACCGCGGCTCCGAGTCGATCGGCGTCAGGATCGTGGGCCAGAGCGAGGTCGCAATCGTTGGTCTTCGCGAC
>CAZKNR010000166.1:0-1797 GCA_964553925.1 uncultured Acidobacteriota bacterium | reverse complement strand
CGAGGCCGCGGTGACCGAGAAGCTCGAGAGGCTCGAGGCCAAACGGTTTGCGGAGACCAAGAGGCCGCGGAAGAGTCTCGAGCAAACCGATACGTCGGCCTCGTCTCGGTACATGCCGGCGGCGGTGAAGCGCGTCGTGCGCAAGCGGGATCAGGACCAATGCACCTTCGTCGATAAACAGGGTCGGCGCTGCACCGAGCGTCGAGGACTCGAGTTCCACCACGACGATCCCTTTGGTCGCGGTGGCGACCGGAGTCCGTCAAATGTCCGTCTTCTCTGCAGATGTCATAACGCGTATCTGGCGGAGCTCGACTACGGCAAGGAAGTCATGGACAAGTATCGCCGGAATGGCGACCGCGTGTCCGAGCCTCTGCCCGTCTATGCTGGAACACCTCGCGGGGGCGTCCTGACGAGCTCGCCTTCCTACGGCCATCCTGCGGCGGGTGCGGGTGCGCGAACGGTTAGCACCTGGCCTTCGTGCCGCGTCAGCCATCCTTGATGGCGACGACCGTCTGCGCTCGCCAGTCGGAGAACCACAGACAGTCGTCGTGCCAATGCACCGATTCGCCGAACGGGAGAACGGTCATCGGCATGCGTGTCACGGTGCCGGTTGCGGGGCTTGCGAGTAGCGCAGCGAGCCGGGCGTCGTGAGCATCTCGCCGGTTTCCAGCAGCGTCTTCAGGCCGGAGAGGATCATGGGCCAGCCGCCGTAGAGCTCGCTGTTCGCCTCTTCGCGCAGTTGGTTTGGGATTTTGAAAAGGACTACCGCACGATTCACGGCCTAGCGGAGCGCATTTTCGCCGAGCTGGGTGTCAAGTTGGGCGAAGACGGTCTGGTCGAGCTCCCAAACGCGTAGCGATTACGGTCCTGCCCTTACGCTGCTACCCGAACCACGAACGCGGACATCTGGGCGAGTCCCATTCGGGACGCCAATTTTGTCGCTTGCCTATCCGGCTCGACGCTGCGCTGCTGCCGCATGCCAGAGATCCCAATCCGACTGGAGACCCATCCAGAATTCCGGTGACGTTTTCAACAGGCGAGCCAGCCGAAGCGCGGTGTCCGCGGTGACCCCGCGCCGCCCGCGGATGATCTCGTTCAGGCGGTTGAGCGGGATCCTCATGCGCCGCGCGGCCTCTACCTGAGTGAGTCCGGCTGGCCGGAGAAACTCCTCGAGTAGCATCTCCCCAGGCGAGGTCGGCGGCCTCTTCAAATCCAGCACGGACCGCGGTCCGTCAATGGTAGTCCTCGCACGCGACATCGTCGGCCTTTCCTTCCCCGAATCGAAACGTGATTCGATACTGTTCGTTTACCCGGATGCTGAAATATCCCGTCCGATCACCCTTCAGCGCTTCCAGTCTATTACCGGAGGGTAGTCGCAGATCCTGAAGCGTTCGAGCCTGGTGGAGCGCATCGAGCTTCCGGCGGACCACCGGCCACAACGCTTTCGGCAGCCGCCGCGCCGCCTTCGTTTCTCGTCCATGGTAGACGTCCGAAGTCGGTTCGTCTCCGAACGTTCGGATCACGTCTCGAGATTACACGATTTATCGGGAATCATCAATCCAACCCGAGGGGAACTCGGCCCGGACCGTGCATTGATGCCGAGTTCGGCATAGCAGTTAAAAATGAAGCGCCGTCCCTGCCAGCGCCTCCGCCTGTTCCGCCAGTCGTTCAGCCACTTGCGCCCGCGAGGTACAAGGTGACCTTCACAGCGAGTGCGGAGCTCCGCGACAAGCTCGAGCGTCTCGAAGCGCTCATGCGGGAAGACCTGGCGGCCGTCATCGAGGCCGCGGTGACCGA
>CAZKNR010000165.1:0-3364 GCA_964553925.1 uncultured Acidobacteriota bacterium | reverse complement strand
CGTTCACGGGGTGCTCCTGGTCTATGGGGCCCAGCTCGCCGTCCGCTTTCTCGGCGAGCGCGCGATTACCGTCCCGGTGCCCATGGGGGTCATCTACGCCGTCATTCCCGTATCCGCCGCGCTCATGCTGGTGGTGGAAGCCGCGCGCATCGCGCGCTTGGTCAGGCCGTAGGCCTTGGAAATCCTCGTCCTCGTACTTCTCGCCGCCCTCGTGCTCCTCGGGGTCCCCATCGGATACGTGCTCATCGCCGCGACCATCGCCGTCATCGTGTTGACCACGGGAACGCCTCTGGTCGTCGTGCCGCTGAGGCTCTTCAACGGAAGCGACAGCTTCCCCATGGTCGCGGTTCCGCTCTTCATCCTCGCGGGCGCGCTCATGAACCAGACGGGCATCTCGAGAAGGCTCGTCGATTTCGCCGCGAGTCTCGTAGGGTTCGTCCGCGGCGGCCTGGCGATGACGACGACGGTCTCGACCCTGTTCTTCTCCGAGATCTCGGGCTCCGCGGTCGCGGACGCCGCCGCCATCGGGAGCGTCCTCATTCCCGCGATGAAGGAGCGCGGCTATCCCGGTCGTTTCGCCGCCGCCGTATTGTCCTCATCCGCTACCGCCGCCATCCTGATCCCGCCGTCGATTCCGATGATCCTCTTCGGCGCCATCACCGGGGCCTCGATCGTGAAGCTCTTCCTCGCGGGCATCGTTCCCGGCGTCATCTCCGGTGTCGCGATTATGGGCACGAGCTACGTTCTCGCGCGCCGCGGGGGATTCGCCGAGTCCCGGCCCTTCGAGTGGGGCCGCGTCTCGACGACGTTTCGAAGAGCGCTTCTCGCCCTCGCGCTCCCGTTTGTCATCCTCGGAGGGATCGTCGGCGGAGTCTTCACCGCGACCGAGGCCGCGGCCGTCGCCGTCGTTCTCGCGCTTCTTCTCGGACTCGGGGTCTACCGGGAGCTTCGGCTGCGCGAGCTCTATCCGCTTCTCGTGGACTCCGCGCGCCAGACGGGCGTCGTCATGATTCTCGTCGCCGCCTCGGCGGTTCTCGGCTGGTACCTCGCGAATCAGCAGGTGCCCGAAAGAATCACGAGCTTCGTTCTCGAGCACGTCGAAGGCCGGACGGCTTCGCTTCTCCTGATCAACGCGGTGCTTCTCGTCGCGGGCATGTTCCTCCACAGCACCGCGGCCATCGTGCTCCTAGTGCCCATCCTGATGCCGCTCGCGACCGAGATCGGTCTCGACCCCGTCCACTTCGGAGTTCTTTTCACCGCCAACCTCGCGATCGGACAGCAGACACCACCTGTGGCCTCGGTGCTCATGACCGCCTGCAGCATCGCCGGGGAATCGATGTGGGAGGTGACAAAAGTGAACGTCTACTTCATCCTCGCGCTCACGGTGGTGGTGCTTCTCGTTACCTTCTTCCCCGGACTGAGCCTGTTTCTTCCGAACCTTCTCAGCCCGGCCCCTTGAGTTTGAGCCTCACGACCGTGGCTCCGAAGCCGCCACGGTCGGGAGTCGCCTCTTCGAAATGGGCCACGTGCGCACTCCTCGCAAGCACCTGGCGCACCCATTCTTTCTGAATCCCCTTCCCTCGCCCGTGGATGACTCGGACTTCCTCGAAGCCCGCCTCGCGAGCCGCCTCGAGGTACGACTCCACGACCGACGGGATGTCCTTCGGCGCAAACGGGTGAAGGTCGATCGAGTCCTCAATGGGAACCGGCACGGGATCCTCGAAGTCGGAGCTCATGGATTCTAGAGCTGGGACTCGAGCGCGAGAAGATTCGGCGCCTGCGGATCCAGCTCCCGGACGACGCTCATCGCGGAGAGGAGGGCCGTATCCTGGCTGTCGACCTCCCGGGTGTAGCTTCCCGCGAACCAGACACCGCCCTCTCCTTGATGCGCGGCCAGACTGCGCCCTGCCTCGATGAAGGCGGGAGTGATCAGGGGATGGAGAAACTCCCGCCGGAAGATTTCCTGCTCGGGCGCTCGAGCCCGTGCCGTCGCCCAGCTCTTGAAGAGCATGAGCGGGGCCTCGCCAGGTGCCTCGGGCCGGAGAGCGCCGTACCATATCGAGGCTTCGCTGTGACTGCCGTCGACCAGCGTGTTGTACGCCGACCAGAAGCGGCGCTTCTCCGGCATGTAGACCGGGTCGCGATGGATTGAGATCTCCGCGGGAAAGTACTGGAACTCCCCCAGGACCGAGGAGACCGGGCTCAACCCGGACATGCTGTCGACAAGGAGCCGGGTCACGTACGGCGGGGTGGCGAAGATCACCACGTCCACGGTCTCAACGACTCCGGCAGCGTTCTCGATCTCGAAGCCGCCGGGAGGAAGCGAACGGACGCTCTTCACGGGAGAGCCCAGGTGGGTCGTGAGGTTCCCGCTGATTCCCGCGAGAAACTGAACGTTTCCTCCCAGGCCAAGGAGACTGTGGCGGTAGAGAACGGGAGCGAGCAGGTTCGCCGGGAGAGCCAGCCCGACGAACACCAGGGCGCTTCGTGCCGAAAGGACCCGGGCCTCGTCGAGGGAGCAGCCGACCGTGCCGCTCACGAGCGGGAGCAGGAGTCCCTCGCGCTCCTCCGGGCGCACGGGAAGGGACGATAACCATGCGTCCGTAGTAAGGAGCCAATCGCCACGCTTCGTGAGCCTCCTGGCGGCGAGGGCGAACACGAAGTACGCCAGGAGGGCGCGGCGATTCCAGGGGGCGAGAATGGGCCAGGAGCGATTCGCGGCGGGAGACAGGAATCTCGGCGAGGTTTCGCCGGCGCTCATGACGGTTAACGACATCTCTGATTCGAGCGTCTCGTCCCCCTCCGGATCTCCCGGGGTCGTAAGGCCGATGAGCTCGAGAAGCTTCGAATAGGCCGGGTGCGGACCGGGCGCGAAAAACTGCGAGCCGACGTCCACGAGGAGGTCCTGATTACCGGCCGAGACAGGGATGGTATGAGCGTGTCCGCCAAGCTCCGGCCGGGCCTCGAACAGCACAGCATCGGCGACGCCGTCCAGAAGCCAGCCACAGGCGACCCCGGCGAGTCCGCCGCCGACGATACCCACTCTCGGGAGCGAGCTCGCCGCGAGGGGCGCTCGCTCTCCCTGGACTCCCAAGCCGGCCGCCGCGAGGGCGCCCTTTTTGAGAAACGACCGGCGAGAGTTAGACCTCATGCATGCTCCTGACGGGGGGACGATCGGCCGCCCGCACCGGCCGGGGAACATTCTCGTGAAAAGGCGCCGAACGTTCAAGCGCGAACGGCGAGATCAGGCGCGTAGTCGCCAATCGAGGAGCCCAGGTGCTCGCTGTGCCCGATGCAGCGGATCAGGGTTGCTTTCTGTTCGGCGGCTGGCGCCACGACCGCCACGTCCACAAGAGCAGGAACA
>CAZKNR010000164.1:0-23975 GCA_964553925.1 uncultured Acidobacteriota bacterium | reverse complement strand
GCGATCTCTGTTCGTACCTTGTACAGAGTCTTCCCGGCGGTCACGTAGAGAGTTTTCATATCTGAACCTCCGAACGTATTATTCGTGATGAAGTCCTCCGGGATTGGAATGAATGTGAGAAGCGTGCCCTGAGGGGAGATGACATAGACGCCGGCCTTGGTATCAAGAGTTTCAGAGGTTCCGCGAAGCTGGTTCATGCCGGCGGAGGCGTACAGGTTTCCCTGTGTGTCGATGCTCATTCCGTCCGCGCTTCTGCCCGGATAGAAGTTGTGGTGAACCCGCATGTTGCCAACGCTTCCGTCGGAGCGCAGATCGTACGCGCGGATCATGCGCGCGCCCCCTTCCGCGCGATTCGCTTCGATCAGATACAACGTCGTGTTATCAGGTGAGATCTGGATCCCATTCGGCCGCTGAATGTCCGGAGCCGCAAGAATACGCGCAAGCCGTCCGGGCCCATCGATCCGATAGACGGCACCGCCAGGCAGATCGGTGAAGTACAGCCGGCCCTTGCCGTCGATGGTCACATCGTTGGGACCCACGAACGGCTTGCCCTGATAGTTGTCAGCGAGCACTTCCATCGCGCCTGTGCCCAAATCGGTCCGCGTGACCTGCGGCTCGAATGTCAGGCGCACGCCGGTTCGCTCCGATTCCGCGCCCTCGCACGCAACCAGGCGTCCTTCCCGATCGATCAGCAGGCCATTCGCATTGTTGCTGCGCTCGCGAAACGCGGACAACATACCCTTCGGGGTCAGCTTCATGATCCGCTGCGACACCAGCTCGGTGAAATACACGTTGCCATCCCGATCCACCGTGGGACCTTCGGTAAAGGCAACCGTCGTGGCGATCTCCGGCTGCTGCGCCGCGACAAGCCTCGGAACCACCATGCCGCTGAGGGCTATCGCTGTTGCAAGGACTTCCAGGCGACGACGCGTCAAGCCAGCCTCCATTCTTTCAGCTTCATTCGAACATTCCCGTCGGGCCAACTACAGGCTCAGCGGCGTGACCCGCCCACGGTGAACCCGAGCCCATGCGCGACGGAGGATGAGGGGTTACCGCTTGCGACTATACTACCCGAATACGAGGGCCACGTCGCTGCAGCCCCGACCTCGACACCCATGCCGCACCGTTCAGGTGTGCACCTCCGAATGGTTCACTCCCTTTTCATCGAGAGCTTCTCGGAGAGCTCGCGCGACTCGCCTACGTCTCTCCAAATCTCGCATGGCCGCCGAATACAACCGTCTATCCGTTCACTCGAGGGATCTGCCAGGAGAGGATCGACCGCATGGCGGCGATGAAGCTCGGCGGTCCTGCCTCCCGAGGAGGACCGCCGCGCCGAGGGCGGTTGGGATTGCCCCGTCGTTTCGTAGCGGCGCCGCCTGGCCGCGCCGTATACTTCAGGGCTGTGAGATTTCTCTTCGGATTCTGCTTGTCTCTCACCAGCGCGCTCCTGCCGTTCGCTTCCGGGACCCGTGTACAAGCTCAAGGGCCGTTTCGTCAAGCGCCTCAGGAGCTGAAGAAGGCCGGGGCTTCTCGCGTGGGCGAGCTCGTCTCCGTTATCCCGGATGGGGCCATGGGAGACAAAGGCCTAGTCGTCGCGATCGGCGGCGCCGATTGTCCCGTCGCGCAGCGCTACCGGCCGGCGCTCTCGAGGCTCGAAGAGAGCTATCGGAGTCGCGGAATCGGATTCGTGTCACTCGACGTGAAGAGCACGGAAGGAGCGAGCTTCGCTCACGCTCTCGAAGCGACGACGACCTCCGAGGTGTTCCTTTTCGATAGAGCCCGGACCCTCCGCTATCGAGGCGCCATCGACGACCAGTACGGGATCGGCTACTCGAAGCCCGCGCCGACGAGGTCCTATCTGCCGGACGCCATCGACGCACTTCTGGCAACAGGGGAGGTCGCGGTCGAGGCGACCACCGCGCCGGGCTGCGTTCTCGCCGTCGACGGAGCGGATCCCGCCGCGCCGGAGGCCGTCACTTACCACAACCGGGTGAGCCGCATCCTCCAGAGGAACTGCGAGACCTGTCATCGGGAGTCCGGGGCCGGTCCGTTTGCGCTCGGGACCTACGAGGCGGCCAAGGAAGTGGCCCCGATGATCGGCTTCGTGGTCGAGAACGGCATCATGCCCCCATGGTTCGCCGATCCCGGAACCGGGCCCTGGCAGAACGATCGGAGTCTTTCGGATAGAGATCGAAAGGCGCTCCTCGACTGGGCCGCGAACGGCGCTCCCGCCGGCGACCCCGCGGACGAACCGCTCCCGCGAACCTTCACCACCGGCTGGTCCATCGGGACGCCGGACGCGGTCGTTGCGATTCCCGAGGCCATCGCGGTCCCGGCGGAAGGAGTGGTGGACTACCAGTACGTCTACGTGAAGACGGATTTTCCCGAGGATCGATGGATCGAGCAAATGGAGATTCTCCCCACTGCCCCCCAGGTGACGCACCACGTTCTTGTCTTCCTCGAGGAGCCGGGACGGAAGGACATCGACGATCCGGAGCGTAAGCCTGGCGAGCCCGCCTTCCAGGGCGGCCTCCGCGGCTACTTCGCGAGCACGGTGCCGGGACAGCAGCCAACGATTTATCCGGAGGGTATGGCGAAACTCCTTCCCAAGGGTGGCTGGCTCAAGTTCCAGATTCACTACACCCCGAACGGAAGCCCGGCTTCCGACCGCACGCGCATGGGGTTCGTCTTCACCGACGGACCGCCCCGATTCCCGGTTGCGACCGGCTCCGCGGCGGAGGTCGAGTTCGAGATTCCTCCAGGCGCGCCGAACCACGAGGTGGCGGCGAGCTACCGTTTCGAGAGGGACTCCGTTCTCCTCTCGTTCTTCCCTCACATGCACCTGCGCGGGAAAGCGTATCGCTACGAGCTGACCTATCCCGACCAGAGGCGTGAAGTCCTGCTGAACGTTTCCCGTTACGACTTCAACTGGCAGCTCCACTACAAGCTCGCGGAGCCGCTCGCCATCCCCGCGGGGTCGATTCTGACCGCGACCGGCTGGTTCGACAACAGCCCGGAAAATCCGGCGAACCCCGATACCTCGCAGAAGGTCGTCTTCGGGGAACAGTCGTTCGACGAGATGCAGATCGGATACTTCGACTACTACGTGCCGTAGGGAGCCCTCTTTCATTCTCTCCAAATCTCGCACGGCCGCCGAATACATTCTGTCCATCCGTCTCCGGCAACTACCAAGCACCTCTCCCCGAGGAAGGCCGGGATCAGCTCAAGCGGTTCGAAAACGGGGCGGTGTCTCCCACCTGAACATCGTCGACAACGAGCTGGAGGAGATATTGGCATCGGTCGCCGCCAGGGAAGAGCGATGAGCCTGTCGACAGCAACCGGGAGCAAGGGTCCGGGCAGCCTGGTCCGCAGCATCGGAGCAGTCCTCGTGGGACTCATCGCGATTGTCGTTCTTTCCCTCGGCACCGACCACGTGCTCCACTCGCTCGGCGTATATCCGCCATGGGGTCAGCCGATGCCCGATCCGGGGTTGAATTTCCTCGCGTTGTTCTATCGAAGCGTCTACGACGTTATCGGGACGCCGCGGTTGAGCGAGGCTCTTTTGATCCTGCCATCGGCGGGCCCACGATCGACTGGTAGACGAGCGCGCGGAACTTGCGTTGCAGGTCCGAGTTGCCGGCCGGCAGCAGTTGCACCATCACGAGCGCGACCAGCTTCTCCTTCGGATCGGCCCAGTAGTTCGTGTGGTAGGCGCCGCCCCATCCGAAGGCGCCCGGCGAGCCGTAGCGGCCGTTTTTCCCGAGGTCCTCGATCACGTCGAAGCCCAGCCCGAAGCCCATGCCGGCGTCGTTCGGCCCTCTCTCGGCGAAGAGCGTCCCGACGTGGTTCACGGTCATGAGCTCGACGGTCTTCGGGCTCAAAAGCCGCACGCCGTCGATCTCTCCGCCGTTCAGAAGCATCTGCAGGAAGCGGCCGTAGTCGCTCGCCGTCGAGAGGAGCCCGGCCCCGCCCGAGAAGGCGAGGCGCGGTCCATCAACGTAGTGACCCTGGCCGCGCATGCCGTCCGGGGCGCGCTCGATCCGGCCGTCGTCTTTCGCGCCGTAAACGGCGGCGAGGCGGGCCTTCTGCGCGGAAGGCAGATAGAATTGCGTATCCTTCATACCGAGCGGGCCCGTGATGCGTTTCTCGAAGAAGTCGGCGAGCGTCATCCCCGACACCTTCTCGACCACCACACCCAGGATGTCGGTGTTGTAGCCGTAGACGTATTTCTCGCCCGGCTGCGCGTCCATCGGAAGCGCGGCCATCCGCTCGACCACGGCCGCGACCGGCTCCGTGCGGTCGGCGAAGTACCAGAGCTGGGTTCCCGCCGCCTTCCATTGCGCCGCCGCCGTGCCCTCGCCGTAGCCGATCCCCGCGGTGTGGGTGAGGAGATCGCGGATCGTGATCTCGCGCTTCGCGGGGACGACGCTCACCGGTGTGTCGGCCAAAGCACCCGCCGGCGGGGGCACGGCCACCGTCGTCTTCTTGAAGGCCGGGATGAACCTCGAGACGGGATCGGCGAGACCGATCTTCCCCTCTTCGACGAGCATCATAAGGGCGACGCTCGTGAGCGCCTTCGTCTGCGAGGCGATCCGGAAGATCGAGTCCGTCTTCATCAGCGTCCCGGCCTCGATGTCGGCCTTGCCGAAGGCCTCGAGCGCGGCGACGTGGCCGCTTCGGGCGACGTAGATCACGAGGCCCGAAACACGTCCCTCGTCCACGTACCGCTGCATCGTCGCGCGAAGACGCTCCAGACGCTCGCTCGAGAGGCCAACCGACTCGGCTCGGATCTCGGAAGGCGCCTCGGCCGCAAACGCGGGGGAGGCGAGAAGCAGGGCAGAGAGAATAAGTAAGAGCAAGCGTCGAGTCATGGCGTCCCTCCTGGGTGGTAGATGCTATCTCAAGTCGGTGTCTCGAGGATAAGCCGTGGTATGGTTTCGCGATGAGATCCTTTTTTCCAAGGACAGTAATCGCACTCGCCTTCTGGGTCCTCCTGATCGGGAACCGAGCGGCGCAGGCTCAGACGAACGATCTCGACCTCGTCCTCGCCTCCGGCCGCGTAATGGATCCGGAAACGGGACTCGATGCCGAGCGCAACGTGGGCATTCGCGGGGATCGCATCGTGGAGATCTCGTCTGCGCCCCTTCGGGGGAAGACCATCGTCGACGTCTCCGGTCTGGTGGTCGCGCCCGGATTCATCGACCCTCATGCCCACGGGCAAACGAACGAGTCCCACCGCTTCCAGGCACACGACGGAGTCACCACTGCGCTCGAGCTGGAATCGGGCCGTCCGTTCCTGCGGCAATGGCTCGAGACGAAAGAGGGAAAGACTCTCATCCATTACGGCGCCACGATGGCGCAGAGTGCCCTTCGCATCATGGCGATGGAGAAATATCGAGAGCTCGCTCGCGAGGCTCGCGAGATCGTCGAGACCGAGGGATTCGACCACCCGCGGCTTCGCGAAGTGCTCGGGGAGGGATTCCAGGCGCGCTACGAGTCGCTCACCGCGGCGGAGCTCGACCAGATGGGCGAAGGCCTGTCGGCGGAGCTCGCCGATGGAGCCCTCGGCATCGGCGTTCCCGTCGGCTACTACCCCGGCGCGAGCCGGGAAGAGATCTTTCGGGTGTACGAGTTCGCGGCGAAGATGAAGGCGCCGGTCTACACCCACGTGCGCGATCCCAACGTGGCCGCCATTCAGGAGGCCATCGCCAACGCCGCGGCGGCGGGCGCTTCGGTCCATATCGTTCACCTGAACAGCATGGCGCTCGGACAGATAGGAGTCGCGCTCGACATGGTGGGCTCGGCGCAAAAGCACGGCATGGACATCACGACCGAGCTCTATCCCTACACCGCGGGCTCAACCAGCTTGGAGTCGACTCTTTTCGACGAGGGCTGGCAGAAGGTCTGGGGCATGGACTACGGAGACATTCAGTGGGAGGCGACGGGCGAGAGGCTGACGAAGGAGACGTTCGAGAAGTATCGCAAAGTAGGTGGGACGGTCATCATTCACATGATGAAGGAGGAGTGGATCGACCAGGGCTTGAAAGCACCCTTCACCATGATCGGATCGGACGGGATGCCGTACCACCCCAAGGCCCACCCACGCTCCGCCGGAACGTACTCCCGGGTTCTGGGTCGATACGTGCGCGAGCGGAAGACCTTGGGGCTCATGGAGGCTCTGGCCAAGATGTCGCTTATGCCGGCTCAGCGTTTGGAAAGCATGGCGCCCGCCATGCGAACCAAGGGCCGCATCCAGGTCGGCTGCGATGCCGACATTACGGTCTTCGACCCCGAGACTGTCCTCGATACCGCGACGTTCGAAGGCGGGCTCACGGAATCGAAGGGCATTCAGCACGTCCTGGTGAGCGGCACGTTCGTCGTCCGCGACGGTCAGAGTGTCGCCGGTGTCTACCCGGGCCGCGCGGTACTGGGAAAGTATCGCCGCTGAGCTCGAGTCGGTAACGTGTCGAATCGCTTCGTTGCGGTATCTTTTCGATCGCCTTTCCCCTCGACAGCGCGACTTTCAAGGAGAGAGTGACGCGGTTTCTGGAGACTCGAGACCAACTCGAGACGGCCGGACAACGAGCTGCTCGCTCGAGGAACTGCCTTCGGCTGATGCCCGGCATCGAAACTCCGGACTTCCTAACGTCCTATCCGGGGCTCAAGGTTTCGGCGGGCGGTCCCGGAGGGTTTCGAGCCAGTTCACGATCACGTGGATCTCGGGCTTTTCCTCGTTCTCCGCGTTCGGCGCGGGGGCGATCACGAGGAATCGGCCTTCGACGGTGACCCCGTACCGGGAGGGATCTATGGGGTTGAGCTCGTGAAAGTCGGTCTCGAAGAGAACGCGCGGGGTGCTGGCTTCGAAGGTCGGGCTCGTTCGGACCTCGACCGCCATCATGCGGTTACCGTTCTTGTAGAAGAGCTCTCCCCCTCTCGGGGACCACATCAGTTGGGCGCCGCCGTCGGTCGAAATCTGCCACTTGCCTCCGGGCCCGGGGTAGGGGACGACGTAGACCTCGTCCCGACCGCTCTCGTCCGAACGATACGCCACGTGGGTCTCGTCCGGCGAGAACCGCGCTTCGCGCAACGTGGCCCCTTCGAGCTTCAGAAACGGCTCGGCCTTCTCCTGCTCGAGCGAGAGCCTCCACGTCTCCGAACCGTACTGGTAGAGAAGGGTCCGGTGGCGGTCCGACCACGATGTTGGGATCTGATAATTCTTTTGCTCGATGCCCAGCTCCTCGCCGCCGCTCGCCCCGTCGGCGCGCAACCGCATGAGGCGACGGTTGCCGCCTCCCGCGGTGTACAGAATCTCTTCGCCGTCGGGAGTCCAGATCGGGAATGAATTTTGCCCCGCGAACGTCCGCTTTCCCAGAGTCCCCCGCCGGATGTCGTAGACCCAGATATTGGTGCCGGACTCGTCGGTCATGACGAGCGCGATCCGCTTTCCGTCCGGGGAAAGGCTCGGCGCGTCGTAGGCTGCGACAGGGAGAGGGAGAGGCGTGGTCCGGCCCTCGCGGTCGATCCAGACGAGGACTCTCAGACCCCGCCCTCCGAAGTTCGGGTTGTAGGCGAGCGTCCCGTTCCGGGAAACGGCGTAGTTGGCAGCGAGAGATGTCTTCTGATTCACGCGCTCGACGACGGGAAACGGGTTTCCCTCGACCTCGAGGCGATCCGGATCGAAACCGACGGCTCTCAAAGCTCCTTCGGCCACGTAGAGGATGTGTCCCGTCTGCCCCGTCTGGCTTGTGTCGACGTAGCGCGCGTTCGCGCCGCTCGGGATCAGGACCTTTCGGTCTCCCGTCTCGAGGGACAGGACGGCGACCTGGCTCTCCATCTGGGCCGAGACGATGTCGAACAAAACCGCTTTCCCGTCGGGAAGAAACTCGGGCCACTGGTGGTCCAGCTCTCCCGCCGAGGCATCCGGCCGGGTCAGCACCTCGGGCTCTCCGCCCGCGGCGGAGAGACGCAAGAGACCCGTGGTGGGGTCGTCGGACGCGAGAACGATCTCGCCATTCGGTCCCCAGCTCGCGCCCGAAGTGACTGCCGTCGTAGACCAGAGCGTTATCGTGGGTCCGCCGCTCGCGGAGACTTTCTTCCACCCTCCGTTCACGTAAAAGCCCACCCACTCGCCGTCGGGAGAGAAGAACGGATCGACCGGCGCTCCGCCCGGACCCACGAGCGACGCGATCTCCGTCTGGCCGAGGTGACGCAAGTAGAGCTGCCGAGCGGGCCCGCCTCCCCCTCCCGAGTACACGAGACGCTCCCCGTTCGGCGAAAGCGAGAGGTCCCTGTACCGGAGGGTCGGTCTGAAAGACACATCGTCCGGGGGAACGATGACGAAGTGGGCGGGCGGTTGCTCGGGCGGCGGCTCCGCCCGGAAGAAGGCGAGAACGCCGAGGGCGATTGCGAGGGAAGCGGCGACGGCCCAAGGAAGCCAGCGAGTCCATGCCGCTCGCGGCTCGCCCGTCGAGATCGGCCCTCCGTCCTCGGAGACGAATCTCAGCAATTCCCGGACTTCGCCGGCGGAGTCCCAGCGCCCCGACGGGTCCTTCGCCAGGCACCGCGCCACCACCCGGTCGAGCAAGCGCGGGGTCAAGGGCTCGAGCTTCGAGATCGGCTCCGGCTCGCGCGCGAGGATCGCCGCGATGAGGCTCGCCTGGGTCTTTCCCGAGAACGCCTTCTGACCGGTCAGCATCTCGTGAAGGACGACCCCGAGAGCGAAGATGTCCGTCCTCGCATCGGCCGCCTTCCCCTCGAGCTGCTCGGGCGCCATGTACTGGAAGGTTCCCAGGATGGCGCCCTCGCTCGTCAGAGGCTTGTGCTCCGTATCGAGAAGAGAGTCGGTCCGTCCCGACGCGGGTGCGACGAGCCGCGCAAGCCCGAAGTCCAGGAGCTTGATCCCCGCTTCCGTCACGACGATGTTCCCGGGCTTGAGGTCGCGGTGCACGATCCCGAGCCGGTGCGCCGCGTCGAGGGCATCCGCGATCTGAATTCCGAACGCGAGCGCCTGCGGCGCCGAGAGAGATCCCTTCATCAGCCGATCGGCAAGGTTCTCCCCGGAAACGTGCTCCATCACGAGGAAGTCGATCCCGTCCTGGTTTCCGACGTCGTGCAGCGTGCAGATGTGGGCGTGATTGAGCTGAGAGAGCGCCTTCGCCTCCCTCTCGAAGCGCTCCCGCCGCTCGGCGCTCCCGGCGAGGTGCTCTCGCAGAATCTTGATGGCGACCGTTCGATCGAGCCGAGTGTCGCGGGCCTTGTAGACCTCGCCCATCCCCCCAGCTCCAATGAGAGCGAGGATCTCGTAAGGGCCTAAGCGGTGACCGGCGCCGAGAGACATCGAAAGAGCCTCCTCGAAACCGGTACTGTAGCGGCACGAAGCGGAGAGAATCAACCGCTTGAAAACGGGGCTAACGGACGGCGCTCCGAGTGGGCACTCGGCGAGGGCCCGGACGCGGCTTCGCCCTCAGACTCTCTCTCGTGCCCCGGCGCGCCGTGTTCGTCCCGGTATTGCCTTTGTTCCGGAACCAGTGGACGAGCCCAAAGACGAAGAGGAGGTCGATCGCGACCGCGCCGAAACCGAAGACGACGCGCCCGGCGATATCGGAAGATACTGGAATCGCGATTCCGACGACGGTGAGAGTTCCCTCACCGCTCCTGTCTCCGGGCCCGAAGGCCACCCAATTGACCACCGCGGCGAGAGCCAGAACGATCGCGAGTCCCGGCACGTGCTTGAATTTCTCGATCTGGAATGCCTGCTGCACCACCGACACGCCCGCGAAGAGAAAGGCGAGTCCAGCGGCGGCGATGACCCAGCGCGGAGCGTGGATCGACTCCTCCGGAAACGGGACGACCCCGAGCCCGATGCCGAAGAAGAACCCACCCATGGCCATGACGAGGAGACCAAGCGCCCCGCCCTTGATTCCCAAGGGCACGCTGTTTGGCGCCGCCTGTCCCATGAGCTCTTTTCATACAAGGGGCGTGCCAGAGGGGCGCCGCCCGCAATTCGCTGAGGGCACGGCGGCTTCTTTCCGTCGAACGATTCGGAGCGCAGGGGAATCGCCCCGCTCCCCGCGGGCTCAGGATTTCAGGTTTTGATGGTCCCGAGGTCAGTACAGATCCCCTTCGCCCGCCCCCGAGGGCTGGGCGGGGGTCCCGCCTTCGAGGCGGGCGCGGGTGCGTGCCGAGTACATGGGTCCCCGCGCGGGCAGTCCCACGGTCTGTCGATTCACGGTGGTAGGCATAAGCGATTCCTTTCGCCAGTCAATTCGACGGGGCGAGGCGCTCGAGCTCGTCGAACCAGTTGACGACGTAAACCAGCTCGGTTGTGAGCTCCTCCTCCACCGGTTTCACCATCAGGAATCGCTTCCCATCGGGAGCCAGCTCATAGGCGCGGCCCGAATCTTGGCGATAGTCTCCGGAAAAGAGGCGCGTCGGCCGGCCAGGCTTGAAAGCAGCGTTGCTTTCGAGAGAAACTCGCATCACATCCCCGCCGTTTCTGTAGAAGAGCTCCCGGCCGTCTCGTCCCCAGAGAGGAACGGCACCTCCCTCTATCGAGACCTGAACCCTTCCTCGGTCTCCGGAAAAACTCTGGACCCAGATCTCGCTCCGGCCGGATTCATTGGACTCGTAAGCAATCCACCGGCCGTCGGGCGAGACCGCGGGGTTGGTTTGGTCGAAGGGGGCCTCGATGAAGGGTCGGACTTTGCGCTCCTCGGCCAGGGACACGATCGAGATGTCGGCGCCCGTCTCCACCTTGTTCTCCTCGACGACGAGCTCTCCTCCCGCCCAAGAGTACGGCCAGATCGCGTTCTCACTCGTGAGGATGCGCTCGGGGGCGCCCGATCCGTCCGCGGCTACCCACATGAGATCGACGCCGTCTCCGGAGGGGGAAACGTAGACGACCTTCTTGCCATCGGGAGTCCACAAGGGAATAAAATCTGGGGTGGGAGAGAACGTCAGGCGCGTCAGGGCGCCGCGGGCGATGTCGTAGAGCCATAAGTCCGAGCCATCCCTCGGATTCAAGACCAGGCGGGTCCCGTCCGGGGAGATGCGAGCCAGGCGGTGCGGCCATGGGGATGGGCCAATGGGGGTTTCGCCTTCCTCTGGATCCACCCACACGAGCTCGTATCGTCGAGGGAGCCGATACACCAGAGAGCCATCGCGAGAAAAACTGTAATCGTTCACTCGCTCCAGCACCGGCACCGGGGGCCCCGTTGCTTTGAGACGGTCTTTATCGAAGGGCATGGCGAACAGAACGTTGTCCGGACCCAGGTACACGACGTGGCCTGTCGGCACGTATCGAGCGTGCCCGCCTCGCGCCAGAACCTGCTCCTCCCCTCCCTCGAGGGTGCGCAGTACGACGCGGTCAGCGTCACTATTCGATACCGCACTTCCCGTGCTCAAAAGCACCGCCTCGTTGCCAGGGAGGACATCTTCGACACCCACCCAGCCGCTCACGGCCGCTCCCAGGGCTTCCGGCTCCCCTCCCGCAGCGGAAACTCGGCTGAGCCGGTTTTCCGTTGGAAAGCTTCCCGACGGGAAAACGATGTTCCCATCGTCGCCCCACGCCGCCCCAGTCACTGCCGTTGGGAGCGGGGCCAGCGTGACCACGGGTCCGCCGAGCCTCGAGACTTTCTTGAGCGTCGCGTCGCGAAAGTAAGAAGACCCGTAGTCCGAGGACGTAAGGAATCCCACCGACTGGCCGTCCGGAGAAAAGAACGGGAAATGGGCGTCTTCCGTGCCGGGTATCTCTCCGGAAACGTTCTCGTCGAGCCTTCTTTTGACGAGCCGCGTCCGGCCGCCGATCTGCGCCACGTAGACGAGAGTGCTGCCGTCCGGCGAAAGAGCGAACGGGCCCTGAATCGGATGGGACGGCGGGAGCTTGATGGAAAGCCGCCTCGCGGCGCGGACTTCCTCGCGCGCGGCCGAGCGGAGGAGGGTCCATGAGGCGAGGCCCGCGACCAGAGCACCCAGGAGGAATGACGCGACCATGGCCGGAGCCAGCCTCTTCGGCCGCACGATGTCCGCGCTGTCTATTGTTCGCGACTCGCCTTCGTCTTTCGTCTCGTCCAGGATCACCCATGCCTCACCGATGTCCCGGAGACGGCGGCTCCGATCCTTGGTCAGGCATCTCTCGAGAATCTTCCGCACCCCGCCTGGAAGTTGCGCGGGCAGGCGGTTCCAGTCGGGCTCGCTCTTCAGCACGTTGGCGAGAATCTCGGCCGCCGTCTCCCCCGCGAACGCCCGGTGCCCGGTGAGCGCTTCATAGAGGACGCAGCCGAACGCCCAGATGTCGGCTCGTTTGTCGACGGCCTTGCCTTTGGCCTGCTCGGGGCTCATGAAAGCCGCGGTTCCCATGATCGCGCCGGCGCGGGTCCTATCCCGTATCGTTGTTGGGGACTGGGAAAGATCGACGGAGTCGGCGGAGGCCGACTCCTCATGGAATGCCTTGGCGAGGCCGAAATCCAGGACTTTGACCCGTTCCTCGGGTGTCACCTTGATGTTCGCGGGCTTCAGGTCTCGATGGATGATGCCCTTGTCATGCGCTTCCTCCAGAGCCTCGGCGATCTGCTTGAAAAGCGGTTGGGCGTCCTCCCACGAAAGTAGACCGCGGCTCAGGCGATCCGCGAGGGTCTCTCCCGGAACCAACTCCATGACGAGGTAGAGCACGTCCGCTTCCTTCTCGACCTCGTAAATCGACGCGATCGACGGATGATTCAGCTTCGCCAGGAGTCGGGCCTCCCTTCGGAAGCGAGCGACTCTCTCCTCGTCCTTGGAAAAAGCCTCGGGAAGAACTTTGACGGCAACCTTTCTGTCGAGGCGCGGATCGCGAGCCTCGTAGACCTCACCCATGCCGCCGACTCCGATGAGCTCGAGGATCTCGTAGGGACCGATACGACGGCCCGCGCTCAAGGTCATCTGCCGCTCCTCACCATCGTCGTGTAAGTGGCTGGATTCTATGTGGGGCCCGACCGTGAATCAATGCTTCCACCCTCCGCACCGTCCCTGGTAGCGCATCAATGGGCTCTGTCGTGGTAAGACCTGCGTCATGCGGAAGACGGCGATCCTCGTGACGACTCTTCTTACCGCCTCCGCGGCGACGCTCCAGGAGCCATCCGACGGGACTCGTCTCGTCGAAGCGTGGTTCGACGCGGTGAGCGCCCTCGACGGGTCGGAGGCGAGCATCGAGCGGCTCGTCTCGCTCTATCTTCCCGATGCCCTTCACGTCGAAGGCCCCGCCGGCGAGCATCAGAGAGGCACGGTCACGTTCGAGGGCGCAGCCAACATCAGGACGATGGCCGGCCGGGTTTGCGAAACCTATGAGCGCATCGTGTACCGGATAGAGTCGGTGACGGCGAACGAGACCTCGGCAACGCTGTTCCATCGCGCCGACGGACCTTGGGGCGGTGAGGCGGTCGCTGTGCAGTACTGGGCCGCCTATACCCGGCGCGCGGACGGTGTCCGTCTTACCCACCCGGGCGCGGCGTTCTTCCAGATTCAATCGGGAAAGATCCGGCGCCTGCGGCTCTACGCGTCCGACGGGGAACGTGCCGAGGTGGAGCCGCTACCTTGACCGGTTAGCGGCAAACCGTACGGGTATAGTAGCATCGGGCGACGTTAGGAGCTCGGGATGCACCTCGCCGTCCTCTCTTTTGCCTTCTCGCTCGTCGCTCAGCAGGAACAGGACCCTCACGGCACAGCGGTCGCGAACGGCTCGGCCGCGGCCGTCCGGCTCACCGAGGCCGCGACCGAAGACGTCGCCGCGACGGGTGGCCCCGTCGTCCCGAAAAACCTCATCGACCACATTCTGCTGCGCCAGATGGACGAGCGGGGCATTCCGCACGCGCGGCTTACGACCGACGAGGAGTTTCTGAGGCGCCTGTACCTGGACGCGGTCGGGCTTCCCCCAGAGCCAGAAACGGTAAGAGCCTTTCTCGCGAATCAGAGCCCGGAAAAGCGCGACGCTCTGATCGAGGAGCTTGTTGGCTCCGAGGAGTTCGCCGAGCAGTGGGCCTGGTTCTGGGGCGACCTCTTCCGCCTTGCCCGTCAGGTGGGGCCGGTGCACACCGCATTCCAGTTCTGGATGAAGGAATGGCTCACGACCGATCGACCCTACGACGAGGTGGTGCACGACCTCATCACCGGGGTCGCCAAAGCTCACGGCACCGTTCCCGCCCTCGCCTTCCTCGCTCGCTCCCATCAGGCGAAGAGCCGCATCGTCATGAGTCCCCAGGATTACAGCATCCATAACCGGCTCGACGCCATCGATCAGTTCAACGTCGACGTCTCCCGGATCTTCCTCGGCGTCAACACCTCGTGTATTTCCTGTCATGACGGCGCGAATCACCTGGAGCCGATCAACACCTGGCTCAGCCAGAGGACCCGGGAAGAGTTCTACCGCCAGTCGGCGTTTCTGGGGAAGACACGGATGATCACCACCTGGGACGATCGCACCAAGAACGTCGTCGTGGATCTGGTGGTCGACGATCTCGCCAAAGGCTACGACACCGGCGACGACGCTCCGTTCGAGACGCTCTCGGAGAGCCAGTTTCCGAGGCTCCAGGGGGAAACTTACGAGCCCGCTTTTCTCTTGACCGGGGAGCGGCCCCGGCCGGGGCACAACGAGCGCGCCGAGCTCGCGCGCATGCTCACCTCCCACCCGCAGTTCGCGCGGGCGACGGTGAACCTCGTCTGGGGAAAGCTGATGACCGTCGGCTTCGTCGAGCCCTACAACGCTTTCGACCTCGACGAAGTGAGTCCCGTACGCCGCCCGTCGAACCCCGAGCTTCTCGACGCCCTCGCCCTGGATTTCCGGGAGAGCGGCTTCAGCATCCATCACTTGATCCAGAGGATCCTGAAGTCGAGCGCTTACCAGCTTCAGTCGTCCTACCCGCACGAGTGGAGCGATGACTATCTTCCTTTCTATCCCCGGAAGCTCGTCCGGGTGCTCACCGGGCCCGAGATCGTGGACTCAATCGCGCGCGCCACCTCGCGGCCGCCCGAGCTTGCCTTTTCCGGCACCACCGTCTCGCGCGTGAAGAAGCTGGCCACCCCCGAAGATCTCGATGGACGCCGAGGCGGCGAGGGGGCGGAGATCGACGCCATCATGCAAAGCTTCTTCCAGTCGAACCGCATGACGCCGATGCCCGAGGGAAACAAGGGCTCGACGCTTCAGGCGCTTCTCATGATGCAGTCGTCGGTCGTCACGACGCGGGTCGTGGCCGATAACGGAAGCCGGGTGCAAACGCTGGTGGACTCCAGCGCCTCCGGAGAATCGGTGGTCGAGGAGCTCTACCTCGCGACCCTGGGGCGCTGGCCGAGCCCTGGCGAGGCGCGCGTCGCGCTTACGGCCGTCGCTACCGATCGAAAGCGGGGCGCCGAGAACTTGCAGTGGGCGCTTCTGAACTCCCCCGAGTTCCTCCTGAATCATTGAAGTGGAGCTTGAGATGGTCATGGTTCCGACTCGCCGCGATGTCTTGAAATGGGGTGGGCTGGCTCTTGCGGGGAGCTCCATCGAAGGGCTGGTCTGGCCGCTCGAGGTTCGCGCGAAGGGGCGGGCGACGCCCCGCGCCACGGCGCGCAACTGCATCTTCATCGAGATGGGCGGCGCGATGAGCCCCATGGACTGCTGGGACTTCAAGGAGACTCGGTACACGCCCGAAGATCTCGACGTCGTCAAGCTCAGCGACGAGCTTTCGATGTCGCGCGCTCTTTTTCCCGACCTTCATCGACGCATGGACCAGGTGGCGCTGGTCCGCTCCATGCGCGCACCCGAGCTCATCCACTTCAACGGCCAGTACCACACGCAAACCGGCCGGGCGCTGAACGTGGCCATCGCCCGCGAGATTCCGGCTTTCGGAAGCGTCATCGCCTGCGAGCTCGAGAGGGAGCGGAAAGACACCGATCGGTTTCCCACTTACGTGAGCACCTACTTGACCCGCGCGCGCGCCGGCTCGATCGGCGCGGGCTTTCTCCCAACGCGCTTTTCCGGGCTCGATCTGGATCCCACGACGGTCTTCGAGGGCTTCGCGGGAGACGCGGGCGGAAGCTTAGCGCTTCTCGAGGAGCGCTACCGGCTCCTGACCGCGCTCGCGGAAGCGTCCGCCACCGAGCGCGCCTCGATGGGGAAATTGCATTCCGACTACCGGGATTTCTATCGCGGCGCTCACGAGCTCCTGACCGATCCACGCTGGCCCGCGCTCTTTCGAGCTACGGAAGAAGACAAGGCTCGCTACGGAGAGGATGAGTTCGGCCTCGGCTGCATCCTGGCGAGAAATCTGCTCGAAGCGAACGCCGGCACCAGGTTCGTCTACCTCTACGACGGCGACAAGTGGGACCACCATAGCGGCATTTTCGACCGCACCAAGAAGTGGAATCACTATACGACCTGCGCGCGGCTCGACCGAGGGCTTTGCGCCCTCATGAGCGATCTGGCGAGCCTGCCAGGGGCGGAGCCGGGGAAGAGCCTTCTCGAGGAGACGCTCCTCGTGGCGGCGAGCGAGTTCGGCCGAACGCCTCAGATGAATCCCGTGGCGGGCCGGGATCACTACCGGCTCACCTACACGACACTTTTCGCCGGAGGCGGGGTCAAGGGCGGGAGGATCGTCGGCAAGACCAACGAAGACTGCTCAGCGTGCATCGATCCGGGATGGAAGCACGACGGGCAGCCGTTCATGGACAACACCGTCGCGACCCTCTACTCCGCTCTCGGGATCGACTGGCGGAAGTCGGTCACCAACACCCCTTCGGGGCGCGAGTACAACTACGTCGACACCGTGGCTCTCGGCGGCTCGGAGATGATGTTCGACGACGAGATCGGTGAGCTCTTCGAGTAGCTTCGAGGCCTCGAGGAATGCTCCTCCTGCTCGTAGCGCTCGCCGGCGAGGGAGCGGCGCTCGTCCCCGCCGGCGATTTCTGGATGGGGCGCCATCGCCTCTGGTTCATCGACGAGATCGGCTGGCAGGCGGAAGTGCGGATGGACGACCGTCCCCTCCATCTCGTCTACCTCGAGACCTTCGCCATCGATCGGCACGAGGTGACGAACGAGGCCTACCGTCGATTCGTCGAGGAGACCGCTCATCGGGCGCCCTTTCACTGGCGGAGAGGCCAGCCCGAGATCGCGCGGCCTCGGCTTCCCGTGTACAACGTGAGCTGGGAGGACGCTCGCGCGTACTGCGAGTGGGCGGGAAAGCGCCTTCCGACCGAGGCGGAGTGGGAGAAAGCGGCGCGCGGCGGTCTCGAAGGAGCGGCCTACCCCTGGGGCGATCGGTTCGAGCCGGGGAAGCCCGGGAAGGAAGAGGACGTTGAGGAGGAAGAAGGCGCGGAAGAGCCCGAATCGATACCCATGGCTCACTACGGCGACCCGAGGGGTCCGACCGACGTAGGAAGCTTTCCGGCGAACGGGTTCGGCTTGTTCGACATGATCGGGAGTGTCTGGGAGTGGGTGGCGGACGGCTACGAGCAACATTATTACAGCGTGAGTCCGCGAAGGGAGCCCAAGGGACCCGGGGAGGCGCCCTACCGGGTCATCCGGGGCGGCTCCTGGGCGGACCACGACGAACGCATGCTGGCGGTTTTCTACCGCAACTTCACCGATCCCGAGACACGCGCGAGCACCATCGGATTCCGATGCGCCGGCGTCGGATCTTCTTCTCGGTGGTGAAGAGCCCAATTCGCGGGTGCTGGCAGCAGCATCAAGGCGGGGCCTGGATCTCGTAGCCCGTGGGAGGCTCTTCTCCCGCGAGGTGTTCGACGAAGTAGTCCCACGTCTTTCGGATCACGTAAGGCTCCTTCGAGTAGCGATGGTTCCGGTTCGGGAGGACGAGCATGTCGAAATCCTTGTTGTGCTCGATGAGGGCATTCACCAGGAGCAGCGTCGCGTTCGGGTGGACGTTGTCGTCGAGCGTTCCGTACGTCAGGAGCAGGCGTCCCTTCAGGTTCGCCGCGAGGAGGTGGTTCGCCTGGGAGCGGTAGTTGTCGCCTTCCGCATCCTTTTTCAGCAAGCCCTGATACTTCTCGCCCCAGCTCCACGAGTAGCTCCGGTTGTCGTGGTTTCCCGCCCCGGACACGGCGACTTTGAAGAAGTCGGGATATCTCAGAATCGCGCCGGTCGAAGAAAACCCGCCCCCCGAGTGGCCGTAGATGCCCACGCGATCGAGGTCGATCTGGGGATGCCGCGCCGCGAGCTGCTTGATGGCGGCGATGTGATCGACGAGACCGTTGTCCCCCATGTCCGCGTACCAGACGTCGTGAAACGCTTTGGAGCGAAAAGGCGTCCCCATGGCGTCGAGCTGGAGGACGATGAAGCCGACCTCCGCCAGCGCCCGCGCGAACCCTCCGGGGTTGGCATCGAAGCCTCGCCGGGAGATGGGTCCAATCTGGGGCCCGGGATAGATGTGATCGATGACGGGGTACTTCCGCGCGGCATCGAAGTCCGAAGGCCGATAGAGGAGCCCGTGAAGCTCGGTCACACCGTCGCGGGCCTTGACGGTGAAGGGCTCACCCGGGGTCCATCCCGTGGCGAGGAGCTCCGAGACGTCGGCCTGCTCGAGCGTCTGGAGAATCCTCCCGTCGCTTCCCCGCAAGACCGTCACCGGCGGCTGCTCCCGGGTGGAGTAGGAGTCGACGAAGTACTGGCCCGAGGGTGAGCTCTCGATCTCGTGCGCGGCGTCCTCCCGCGTGAGCCGCTCCACCGAGGAGCCGTCGAGACGAGCTCGATAGAGCTGGGCCGAGTAGGGATCGAGCTCCTCCTCCCTTCCGTAGGCGAGAAAGTAGAGCCAGCGGTTCACCTCGTCGAGATGCTGGATGCCGACGGCGAGCCACGGCCCCGAGGTGATGCGGTTCAGGAGCGTCGCGCCACCGGCGTCGAACCGGTAGAAGTGTCCCCATCCTTCGCGCTCCGAGTGCCAGATCACCTCTTTCCCATCGCGGGACACGCGCCAGTCCTGAACGTCGAAATCCTCGCGCGCGTGGGGACGATCGCTCAGATCGAGAAACGTCCGGCTCGTCTCTTCGAGAAGGGGGCGCGCTTCTCCCGTCGTCACATCGGCATTGTAGAGGACGGCTTTCTGATGGCCTCGGGCGAGGTGGACGAAGTGGATGGACTTCCCGTCGGCTGCCCAGCGGATGTCGAAGGCGTTGTTCTCGCGCCAATGGAGCTCCAGGGGGTCCGTCCGGATCTCGACCTGAGAGCGCGTCTCGACGTCGAATACATGGAAGTTGAAGAGCGGCACGTCGGGGTCGCCGGGAAGAGCGTAGCGATAGGTGTGAAGTATGGGCCTCCCCTCCCCCGTCTCGATGAGAGGCATCTCCCGGACCTTTCTCTCATCGAGCCGGTAGGTGGCGATCTTCCGGGAGTCGGCGGACCAGAAAAGAGGCGACCTCCGGGCGTTCTCCTCGCGGCGGTCGGTTATTGTGTAGCAGCAGCCCTCGCTCGCGACGGCATAACCGTGGTGCTCTACGCCGTCGCGGCTCAACTGGATTTCCTCACCGGTCGCGACCGATCGAATCCAGAGGTTCTCCTCGCGCGAGAACGCCCGCCATTTTCCGTCGGGAGATTCGACCTCGTCTTTCGGGCGTGGAGGAACGTCGTCGGGCCCGGTACAGTGGTAGGTGGTCAGATGGCACCGCCACCGTCGATGGGGAGGCTTCTTGTCGTTTCCCTTGGTCGATTTCTCTTTCTTGGCCTTCTCCCAGAACTCGAGGATGGTTTCCCCATCGATGAGATCGAGCTCCTCGAAGGGAAGCTGGTAGGGCTCGAACGCGGATCCGGAGGCGCTCGAAAGAGAGGCGGCGAGCTTCACGTGGTCGAACGCAGGCCGTCGGACGCCTCCCGCGGGGTCGACGTAAATGAACTCATGGCCGAGCGGGATTCTCTTGCGGTACCAGAACCGATTCTCATCGATCCAGTGGGGGTCGACGGGGGCATTGAAGACGCGCTCGGTTGCGTTCCAGTCGAGCATCTGCTCGGCCCGAGCGTAGACCTCCTTCGAGACTTCTCCCCGAGCCAACCCAGCGGTAAGAAAGACCGCGGCCAGAATCACGACGATCCTCGGTCGTACGCTCATTTTCTCTCCTTCTCCGTCGAGCCCGCGGGTGCGGGCTACGGATAACGTAGATCGCGCCCCCGTAGAGATACAATCCCCGGCAGCTGATTCTAGAGAAACGGATGACGACATGATCCCCATACTCATCGCCATTCTCGCCGCACCCGCGGAAGACATATCTCGAGCGGAGCTGACGGAAACCGTCGATCGCCTCGGCGTGCTCGATCGCATCTCTGGAAATGAAGGCGAGCGCGAGGCGAACGCCTATCTGAAGAAGAAGCTCACCGAGTACGGAATACCCTTCGACTCCTACGAGATGGAGCTCTACCTCAGCCACCCGATGAGCGCCTCGGTCACCGTCCTGACCCCGGAGCCCGCGAAGCTCGAAGCCATCAACCATGCCTTTTCCGGTCGACGCCCGCGGGCGGCGTCGAGGGCGAGCTCGTCTACATCGGCCGGAACATGACGGCGGATCCGTTCGACGCCCCCCTCGTCGACTACGAGGCCGTCGAGGTGAAGGGGAAGATCGTCCTCGACGACGGTTTTCCCGCTCCGTATCGCGCCTTCGCGACGGAGAGGGCGGGCGCCATCGCCCAGATCTACATCAACCCCGACGATCGGCTCCACAACATGACGGTGACCACCATCTGGGGCGCTCCGACGCCGGAAACGGCATCGCGTCTTCCACAAAACCCCATCGTCGCCATGAGGCGTCCCGATGGCGACGGCCTTCGCGATCGGCTCGCGCGAGGAGAGAAGGTGCGCGTGCGGATCGACGGCATCGTCGATACCCGCTGGCGGAAGACGGAGCTCGTCGTGGCCCGCATCGAGGGCGGCGCCGAGAAGGAGAAGTTCGTCTCATCGGCGGGCACATCGATTCCTGGCACGAAGGAGTCACCGACAACGCGACCGGAAACGCGGCGATGCTGGAGGCCGCGCGCCTTCTCCATGGGAATCGGGAACGGCTCTTGCGGAGCGTTCGCATCGCCTGGTGGCCGGGACACTCCCCCCGGCCGGTACGCGGGATCCGCCTGGTACGCCGATCACTTCTTCTCCGACCTCAGGGAAAACGCCGTCGCCCACATCAACATCGACTCCATTGGAACGAGGAGCGCGACCCGGTACTCCGCGACCCACATGGCGGAGCTCGAGCGATTCAACCTCGACCTGATCCGGGCGAAGACCGGTCAGGAGCCCAAGGGCTCGCGGCCGGGGAAAGTCGCCGACGAATCCTTCGTGGGGCTCGGAATCCCGAGCGTGCGTTTCTCGAAGTCGATTCCCGAGGGCTCCCCGGATCGCGGGGTCGCCGACGGGAGCGGCGGCTCCTGGTGGTGGCACTCCCGCGAAGACAGCCGCGACAAGGTGGACATCGACCTCGCATCGAGGAGACGGACCTTCTCGTCGCCATGACCGAGGGCCTGGCAGCGCCTCCCCTGATCCCCTATGATTTTCGCGCGACGGCAAAGGAGATGAAGGAGAAGCTCGAGAATATCGAGCACTACGAAACGCGGAACCTCGTCACCCTCGTAGAGCGATTCGCCGAGCGTGCCGATACACTCGCTTCGTTCTCGGGAAAAACGGTCGCGGACCCGCGGGCTTTCAACGACGGGCTCATCCGTATCAGCCGCGCTCTCAACTCCGTCTACTACAGCCGGAGCGGTCCTTTCGATCAGGATACGAACGAGCTCATTCCCCGCTTTCCCGGGCTTGCCGTCGCTTCCGAGCTCGGAGCGCTCGACGAGAAGAGCGACGAGGCCCGGTTCCTCGAAGTCCGCCTGAAGCGGGAGGAGAACCGCGTCGAGGAAGCGCTTCGGGAGGCGATCGCGGTGGCCGATGCCATGAGCGGCTCGCGAGCGCGCTGACCCACGGCACGTGCAACGCCGGTTATCGAGGAGGAGGTAACTCGATAGCAAAAACCGGAGGCGACGGACGGGAAAAAAGGGACGGTGTCTTTTCCGCGAGCTCATGTCCGGAGTGCGGCGGACGCGGTAATTTCAGCAGAGCGTCAGTGCGCGAGACACATCTTTCCTTGTTCAGCGTTTCGGATGCGAGGATGACTTGTTCTCTACCGCTGTTCGTCCAGCCACTTCTCGAAGGCCAGTAACACCTCATACTGATCCTTCTCTCGGCCCAGGCTGAGGAAGTCAGTGAGCACCGCGGCGGTGAGCATCGGCAGGGCTAGGCTCGCCTTGGCGCTTCCATACCGCTCGCCCGCGAGAAGGGAGATGGTAAGCGTCTGGCCGTCGTAACGCCAGACTTCCGGCACGCCGAGCCCGGCATATATCAGAAGCTTCGAAACCGATTCGTGGTGCACATCGATCTCGACGACGACGTCCGGTGGCGGGTCGCTCGCCAGATCGATGTCGCCTTTGCCTCCGATGACATTGGCGCTCTGGACGTAAAAGCAGGCGTCAGGTTCCGCCCCGCGGAGCTCGATCTTCCGTTTCATCGTGAAGGAGCCGAAGGGCAAGACCTTAATACGCCGCGTTACGCTCAGCAGGCTGACGAGGTGGTCGAGGAGCCGGACGAATTTTTCGTGTTCCGCCGAAGGAGTCACGATCTGAAGCGTCCCCCGATCGTAGCTGATACGCAGTCCGGCAGCCTCGCCGACCGCATCGAGGAGCGCCTCGTAGTCGTCCCAGGGGACATCGCGCAGGACAAGGGTGCTTCCAGCCGGCAGCCGATCGAAGAGGTCCCGATCGAGGACGGTCTCGGTGCGCATGTTATCGACCATCGTATCGCTTCCGAAGCGCCAGGGCCCGAACCCTGTTTCTACCGGCCTTCAGCCCGGCCGTTCGGCTTATACTACGGCACCTTGAAGCTCGAGCCCGGTCAGTCCTTCGGCGCTTATCGGATCCTGAGCCTCCTCGGCACGGGCGGGATGGGCGAGGTCTATCGCGCCCACGATCCAAAGCTCAAGCGCGACGTCGCCATCAAGATCCTTCCCGGGCTCTTCGCCCGCGACGAAGAGCGGATGAAGCGCTTCGAGCGGGAGGCCCACGTCCTCGCATCGCTCAACCATCCGAACATCGAAGCGATCTACGGCCTGGAAGAGGCGGGGGGCGAGCGAGGCCTCGTGCTCGAGCTGGTGGAAGGTCCGACCCTCGCCGAGCGAATCGCCGAAGGGCCGATACCGGTCGCCGAAGCTCTCGCCATCTCGAGGCAGATGGCCGAAGCCCTGGACGTCGCGCATGAGAAAGGAATCGTGCACCGGGACCTGAAACCGGCGAACGTGAAGCTGACTCTGGAAGGTCAGGTCAAGATACTCGACTTCGGCCTAGCCAAGCCACTCCTGGAAACCACTTCCGGCGGTGATGCCTCCGGACTGTCGCAATCGCCGACCATGATGAAGGGGACCGAGGCGGGCATCATCCTGGGAACGGCGGGCTACATGGCTCCCGAGCAGGCGCGCGGAAAAAACGTGGACAAGCGCGCCGACATCTGGGCGTTCGGGGTGATCCTCTACGAGATGCTGTCGGGAGCGCGGCTCTTCGAGGGAGAGACGCTCACGGACACTCTGTCGGCAGTGCTGACCCGAGATCCGGACTTCGGCCGACTTCCCCCGGAAACGCCGAGCTCGACCCGGCGACTTCTCGCGCGGTTGCTCGAGCGCGACCCGAAGAAACGCCTGCGGGACATTGCCGATGCACTTTGCGATCTCGCACCGGGAGCTTCTCCGGACGCCGTCGTTGAGGCGGCACCGAAGCGGAATCGACTCCGTTGGGCGGCCGTGGCTCTCGTGTCCGTCCTGCTCGGAAGTGCCCTCGCCTACGAAATCGGCCGGCGCATGGCGGACGAAACGTCTCTTCCCTCGTTTCGCCAGCTCACCTTTCGTCGCGGCACGGTGGGCGCCGCTCGCTTCGCGCCCGAGGGGGGAACCGTTCTCTATTCCGCCGCGTGGGACGGCCGTCCGATCGAGCTGTTCTCGGC
>CAZKNR010000163.1:0-2344 GCA_964553925.1 uncultured Acidobacteriota bacterium | reverse complement strand
CGAGCCCCGTATCCGGCGGCGCACGGGCCACACGACGTCCATGGCGATCGAGCGGGTGGCCCGGGTCGACCGCGCCAAGGAGCAGAAGATGCTCAGGACGGTCGGCATCGGAGCCGGAGCGTTCATCCTGATCCTCGTCGTCCTGATCATCATCCCGAGCGGCGGTGAGTCCCCCGTCGGGAAGCTGGGCCGGGAGGACTATGAGAAGGCGGTCACCTTCTACGGCCGCAAGCAGTTCGATCAGGCGCGGATCAGTATCGCGAGGATCCCCGCCGGAGAGAAGGTGCTCTACGACAAGGGCCAGGGGCTGCTCCGCTCGATCGACGACGCCGAGAAAAAGATCGCGGCCAACGTGAGCGACGCCGAAAAGCGCGACTTCGACGCCCTCTACGAGTTCTGCGACAAGAACCGGGCCAACCCCACCACGTTCGACCGCATGTTCGGGATGTGCTCCGACTTCAAGCAGAAATACCCCCTGAGCAAGTCGCTGGGACCGGTCGACGAGTTCCTGAAGATCTCCGGAGAGGGGCGGAAGGGCAACCGCAACAAGGAGCTCAACGACGGCATCGCCGCCGCGCAGGAGGAGTACAAGAAAAGCGAGTTCGGGCTCGCGATCAAGCGCGTCAACGGCCTGGTCTCGAAGTTCACCGACGAGGTCGATTCGCGCGAAAGGCTCGTGAAACTCCATGACGAGATCGCCGAGAAGGGCGTCGAGCACTACCAGGCGAAGCGGGCCGAGGCGAAGGAACTGATCGCGCGCAACATGAAGGTCGAGGCCATCAAGATCTATGAGGCGCTCACTCTCGCGCTGGGCGACGTGGAGGAGTTTTCCGTCCAGGCCCAGGTGGTCAAGACCTCCCTCCAGGGCCTGAAGTAGCCCGCCGGGATGATCGAGCACTCCCTCTCCCTCCGCGTCCGGTACGGGGAGACCGACCAGATGGGCGTGGTCTACCACGCCAACTACCTCCTCTATTTCGAGATGGGCCGGACCGAACTCCTGAGGTCCGCGGGCTTCGCCTACAGCGAGTTGGAAAGGCGGGGACTCTTCCTCGTGGTCACCGAGAGCGCATGCCGCCACCGCGCCGCGGCGCACTATGACGACCTCCTCACGGTCACGACGCGGGTGAGCCGGATCGGCAAGGCGACGATCCGGTTCGAATACTCGGTGGACGGGCCGGACGGGAAACGGCTCGCCGAGGGGCACACCGAGCTGGCCTCCGTGGACCGGGGAAAGACCCCGGTTCGCCTGCCCGAGGAGATCTTCGGTAGTGTCCTAATTTGAGGTCGAAAATGGGTGGCTGGGGAAGGCCTACTACCCATTGTGGTTTGGTTATGAGCCACTGAGCGAGGGAAGAGCGCGTACAAGGTTCAGCGTCTCGACGCTCACTTTAACGACTTGCCCAATGAGTCGTACGATGTATTCCTCGTCGTTAGCCCGGTTTGGATCGTTCACGATGCCGGTGAGCTTGTCGGTACTAACTCGGTACTGGTCGATCACCCATTCGAGACCCGAGCGGTTACCGAGCTTGTACTCGAAAGCCTCTGGCGGGATGCCCTCAAGGGTGAGGAAAGAATTGTAGATGACCTGTCTCTTGTCCTTCGATAGCTTCATCTTTTTGACGCGCCAGTCGAGAGGCACGTTAGGAGTCTCGACGCGCCGCAGCGGGTACTCGGGCTGTTTCTCATAGGTGAGGTGTAGTTCTGCGAGCTTTTCACCCGTCTTGGAAACCCCATGAAAGTCCGGAGCTAACGGAATGCGCGGCAGGTCTCCTTTGAGATTCGCCGCGTATCGCGTGCGGTAGTCGGGGTGATGCAGGAGACCGTACACGTAGTTGAAAATCTCCACTTTGGATATCCTCTTGTCACCGTACCGGGACCGAAACTGCTCGAGTGCCCAGTCCGTGATGTTGTCGCGAGGCTTACCGTCCTTTCCGAAAACGCGCAGAGCGACGTAGTGGAAGCCATCCGATGACGCTACATGTAGGTCAGCAATTGTATCGACCATAAGTGCAGTGAACCTGCTACGCCCACCCTTCCCTGTGAAGGCGATCGCGCGATTATCGGCTCCGACCGGGAAGAGCTGCGGAAAGAGACCAGGTTCATCCACGGCAATAGCGGCCCAATAGAGATCTTGCTTGAAAAAGGGTCTGTACAACGCCGCGCGGATCTTTGGTTTCGATAGGACCAAGAGATGACCATGCTTTAGCTGGCGCTTTAGATTTCGGCTCCATTTCACGTATGAAGGGTCAACAAACGAGTCGAGGTCTAGGACTCCAGGAGAAGCCTGGAGTCGGTGGACTTCTGCATTGTAATGCGTTGCGAAGGCTTGGATCTTCTCCCAAAC
>CAZKNR010000162.1:0-1878 GCA_964553925.1 uncultured Acidobacteriota bacterium | reverse complement strand
CAGGCTACCTGAACGTCTCCACGAGCTTCGGGTGGGTCGTGCAGAATCTGCCTGTCTTGTCGTCCTTCCCCTACTGATGGTTGCGTAGCTTGGAGCCATGCATAATCACCATGCGAGGGCTGCTTTGACGTACTGGACCGCGGGATGATCGAAAAAGCTCTTCACGAGTGCGGGCGTTGAACGCAGCGTCTCCATTTGTTCACTGACTGCGTCCTCGAGCTTCTCATCTCGCCTGAGGGGATCGCCGCGGAATGTACCCTTGACGTAGGACCAGACGTGTTCATCAGGATTGAGGTCTGGTGCGTAGCCGGGCAGGAAGTGCACACGAAGGCGACGACGATTCTGGTGAATGAAGCGGCGCGTGTAGGCGGCGACGTGGGCGGGGTGGCTGTCCAAGATAATCACGAGCCGCTTCCTGGTGTCTCCGAGCAGTGCCTCCAGGAACTCGACAAACAGCACAGCCGTGAGGTTGCCGCTGTAGCAACGGAACCAGAGCCTTCCCCGAGGGCTGACAGCGGAGATCACGTTTACTTTGCGCCGGCTACCAGTCACGGAAACGACCGGCGTGTCGCCCCGGTTACCCCATGTGCGACCCACCGGGGCGTTCTCGTGGACCCCGGTTTCGTCCTCGAACAGCAGGGTTGCCTGCATCCGCTTGGCTTCTCGGACGATCTCGGGAAAGGCGATCGTCATCCAGCGCCGGCATTCCTCTTCGTCACGCTGAAAGGCACGACGGATCGGCTTCTGCGGTGTGAGTCCCAACGCATGAAGCAACCGCGAGATCGTGGACGCGTGGTGCACGACTCCAAAGAGCCGTTCGACGAGTGCACCCACCAAATTCAACGTCCAAAGCGCAGGTCCGAAGTTCAATTGCCGTGGGTTCTGCCCGATGATTATCCGGCGAAGCCTCTGTCGCTGCTTCTCGGTCAGTGTTCGCGGGCGACCAGTGGCCTTGCGGCTTGCAAGCCCGCCTTCTCCTTCCGATCGAAAGCGGCGCATCCATTTCGAGACCGTGTGCTTGTCAACCTCCAGGCTCGCGGCCACGGCCACCTGCGACTCACCTCCGAGGACTCTCTTCACCCCAAGCCGCCTCATTTCTTCAAGCGTAGTGTGGTCGAGGCTGCGTGCGTCCCGATTCGGCATCGGATTCATCATACCTATTGAGACGAGACCACATGGCGCTAAGTTCCGCAAACCTCAGTACGACCCACGACTACAAGAGGAACGGAACTACCACCTTGTTCGCAGCTATCGAACTCGGTCAAGGAGAGGTGATCGCAAGTTGCATGAAGCGGCACCGACATCAGGAGTGGATCAAATTCCTGAAGGTGATCGACGAGCAAACCCCGAGCGCGCTCGATCTGCACGTCATCGTTGACAACTACGCCACGCACAAACATGAGAACGTCAAGCGCTGGCTCGAGCGGCATCCGCGGTTCCACATTCACTTCATCCCGACAAGTAGCTCGTGGCTGAACATCGTCGAGGGGTTCTTTCGCAACATCCAGCAGAGGCGCCTCAAGCGCGGCGTATTCCGAAACGTGCCGGCGCTGATCAAGGCCATCATGGACTACATCGAGGATCACAACCGCGACCCCAGGCCAATCGTATGGACCGCGGCCGCTGACAAGATCCTCGAGAAGGTCGGTCGCGCACGAGCGAAACTGGATAAGTCTGTAACAGCGTGAATCACACCACTAGAATCGCCCGGATGGTGAGCGCCCGCACGGAACGCCCTGGACCGGTCTTGCCGGTGCTCACCTTGGCGCTCCTCGGGGCGGCCTGCGGCTCCGGTGCGACGAGCGCTCCTCGAGCGCCCGCCGACACGAGTGTCCTCCTGATCGTGATCGACACGCTCGGCGCGCGCTACCTCGGCTG
>CAZKNR010000161.1:0-15138 GCA_964553925.1 uncultured Acidobacteriota bacterium | reverse complement strand
CGCCCTCGGCTCGGGGATGGTGAGCGCCTCGGGAAACCGGAAGGCGCTTCGCGTGCAGCTCGAGCCCCTGGACACGTTCCGGCGCTACATGGCGACGTACGCGCGCGAGCAGGCCTACTGTCATCTCAGCGAGCAGCTGATCGAAAACCTGGAAAAACACTGGCAAGCGAAGAGTCGGAGGCTGTGAAGTGAAACGAACGATCGCCGGGCTGTTGTTGAGTTGGATGGGAATCGCTGCCTCGGGAGGAAGTGAATGGAGCTACTTCGGAGCCGATCGAGGCTTCACGAGGTATTCTCCTCTCGATCAGATAGGACCGGAGAACGTTTCGAAGCTAACCGTCCTCTGGCGTCGGCCGGCAGTCGACTCGAAGCTGAAAGAGGCCTACCCCGAGCTCAAGGTCTCGGGGAACTTCCGCTCGACTCCGATCTTCGTCGACGGCGTTCTCTACGCGCCGAACGGCGTCGGCCTGGTCGCGGCGATTCACCCAGGGACGGGCGAGACGATCTGGGAGCAGGAGCCCTTCGCGCCGAGCATCGACGAGGCCGCGGGCCAGAGCCCGCGCGGTCTCGATTTCTGGCGAGATGGAACGGAGATGCGGCTCATCGTCGCCCGGGGTGAATACCTCTACGCCGTCGACTCGAAGACGGGAAAGCTCGTTCTCGACTTCGGCGATCGGGGACGCGTGAGCCTGCACTTCGAGGCTCCGCTCGCCGGTCTCTACAACTGGACCGCGGGTCCGATCGTGGTCTCTGACGTCGTGGTCGTCGCCGGGATCACCGGCGGCGCGGGCGACGGCGGAGTGAAGCGCGAAGCGGCGCCCGAGGACGTGCGCGGATTCGACGCCAGGACCGGCCGTCTCCTCTGGACTTTCCGCGTGGTCCCGCCTCCGGGGGAAGAGGGAAGCGAGACCTGGGGAGAGGAGTCGTGGAAGTTCTCGGGAGATCTCGGCTCGTGGTGCTGCGTCTCCGCCGACGAAGAGCTGGGCTACGTCTACATTCCCTTGACCGCGCCGACCGCCGCCTACTACGGAGGCCATCGTCCGGGAGACAACCTCTACTCGAACACCCTCGTGGCCCTCGAGGCGAAGACGGGAAAAAAAGTCTGGCACTTCCAGATGGTGCACCATGACGTCTGGGAGTACGACACCGTCGGACCCGCGACCCTCGGAGACATCACCGTAAACGGGAAGCGAATCCACGCGGTCATGCAGCCGAGTAAGACCGCGTTTCTCTATGTCTTCGACCGGAAGACGGGGGAGCCGGTGTGGCCCATCGAGGAGCGGCCGGTGCCCGCCTCCGAGGTCCCGAGCGAGCACCTTGCGCCGACGCAGCCCTTTCCCACCAAACCCGCACCCTACGACCGGCAGGGCTTCACCGAAGACGATCTCATCGATTTCACCCCGGAGCTCGCGCGCCGGGCGAAGGAGGTCGCGAGCCGGCTCGTCCTCGGTCCAATGTTCACCCCGCCGTCCGTGAAGAGCACCGAGCCCGGGGGGAAGATCGGCACGATCGCGAACCCCGGCTGGTGGGGCGCGGGAAACTGGAACACCGGGGCGTTCGATCCCGAGACCGGCGTCTACTACGCGGTTTCGCACACCTGGCCTGCCGTCTATCACCTCTCCCAACCCACGGAGGCCGATGCGACCCTGGACTATGCCGTCACCGGTGAAGAGGAGGACGACTACCCGCTCATCGACGGCATCCCCATCGTGAAGCCTCCGTACGGACGCATCACCGCGATCGACATGAACCGCGGCGAGCACCTCTGGATGACCCCGAACGGCGACGGGCCGCGCAACCATCCCCTTCTGAAGGATCTGAACCTCCCGCCGCTCGGGATTCCCGGACGGGGAGCGCCTCTCGTCACGAAGACGCTCCTCTTTCTCGGTGAGGGCGGGGACGCGATTCCGGGGATCAAGGACGGGATGTGGGGGACGAAGTTCCGCGCGTACGATAAAACCAGGGGCGAGGTGCTGTGGGAGACTGATTTCCCCGCGGGCACGACCGGAGCGCCCATGACGTACCTGTTCGAAGGAAAGCAGTACATCGTCGTCGCCATCGGCGGCAAGGAGGTTCCAGCGGAGTGGGTCGCACTCGGGCTTCCGTGAAGCGAGGTCCGGGCTCGCTCTACCGGAGTCTCAAATCTCTCGAGTACCTGGCGACCCGGGATCGGAGCGCCGCTCTCGAGCTCGTGCTCGCGAAGGACCTCCCTTCGGTCTCGATCGGCGCGCGGCTCGGCCTCATCCGCCGGTTCGTGCGTGCGACCAACGCCGTCCGCGGCTATCACACGCTCACGGAAATGCTCCGGATCGCGCGGGCCATCCTCGCCCGCGCCGGAGCGAGCCCCGTGGTGCTCGAGGCCGGATGCGGCTACGGCGCGAGCACCGCCAAGCTGAGCCTCGCGGTGCGGCTGGCCGGGGGCTCCCTCGTCGTCTGCGATTCGTTCCAGGGCATCCCCGACAACGACGAGCAGCACGAGCTCCTCGACGGCCGCAAGACCGAGTTCCGCCCCGGGGCCTTTCGCGGAAGACTCGCCTCGGTCCGCCGCACCGTCGAGACCTGGGGCGCCCTCGATGTGTGCCGCTTCGAGAAGGGCTGGTTCGCGGACGTTCTCCCCACGATCGAAGGGACTCTGGACGTCGTGGTCCTCGACGTGGATCTCGCGGACTCTACGCGCACCTGCGTGAGGGAGCTCTGGCCGCGGCTTATACCGGGCGGAGTTCTCTTCTCACTCGACGGCCAGCTCCGCGCGACCCACGAGCTTCTGGCCGACGCACGGTTCTGGCGCGATGAAGTGGGCTCGGAGCCGCCGCTCGTCGAAGGCCTCGGGCGGTCGAAGCTTCTCACCCTGGTTCGGAAATGATCCTCCTCGCAATCGCTCTCGCGGCGCTCCCGCGGGGAAACGTCGTCCTCGTCACCATCGACACCCTTCGGGCCGACCACGTGGGCGCGTACGGTGCTTCGCCCGGCTCGACGCCCACTCTCGACGCTCTCTCGTCCGAGGGTCTTCGCTTCGAGAGCGCGATCTCCCCCGTTCCCTTGACCCGGCCGGCGCACGCGAGCCTTCTCACCGGGCTCTACCCGCCGGAGCATGGAATCCGCGACAACCTGCCCGCGAGGCTCGACTCCTCGATACCGACTCTCGCGACCCGGCTGAAGGCCGCCGGTTACCACACCGCGGCCTTCGTCGGGAGCTTTCTTCTGGGACGAGGGAGCGGGTTTGAAGCGGGGTTCGACGTCTTCGGAGACGGTTCGGTCGGAGGCGCCGGCGACCGCATCGGGTCGAACGCGGAGCGGCGGGCGGAAGAGGTCGCGGCGGAAGCGCTCGAATATCTTTCGACCGCGCGCGCTCCGTTCTTTCTCTGGGTCCATTTCTACGATCCCCACGCACCCTACGATCCGCCCGGGGCGTTCTCCGGCAAGGGTTACGCCGGGGAGATCGCCTATACCGATTCGCAGGTGGGCCGGCTCGTCGGCGCACTCCGCACCCGAGGGCTCCTCGACTCGACGCTCGTGGTCGTGACCGCGGATCACGGGGAGGGGCTGGGCGACCACGGGGAGGACGAGCACGGCGTCCTGGTGTACGAGGAGACGCTCCTTGTGCCGCTCATCGTTCGAGGACCCGGGATTGCCGCGGGCAGCGTCGAGCGCGAACCGGTGAGCCTCGTCGACGTCGCACCGTTTCTTCTCGAGGCGTCTTTCCCGGCGCCGGAGCGGAAAGCGATCTACTTCGAGTCCTACTACGGAAACCTTCATTTCGGCTGGGCGCCGCTTCGGGGCGTTCGAGAAGGCCCAATGAAGCTCATCTTCGCCCCGCGCTCCGAGCTCTACGACCTCGACTCCGATCCCCGGGAAACACGAGACCTGTCGCAGGAAAGAAAGGACGTCGCCCGGCGGCTGTACGCGGAGCTCCAGAAGGTCGGAGAGAGAAAACCCGCTTCCGCGGCGGCCCTCGGTCCAGGAGACCTCGAGCGGCTCGCGAGCCTCGGCTACGTCGGGGTCGCGTCGAGCAAGAGCACCGGCGCGGACCCGAAGGACGAGATCGTGAAATACTCGGACTTCGGCCGGAAGCTCCGGGACGCCATCACCCGCTTCGAGCGCGGCGACTATCGATCGGCCCAGCCCCTCTTCGAAGAGCTCGCGTCGCGGGACATCTTGTCCTTCGAGGTTCACCTCTATCTCGCGCGCTGCCACCGTCTCGAAGGCAAGCTCGCCGAAGCGATCCGCGAGTACGAGGCCGCGGCCGTCCTCTACGATGGCTACTCGGTCCTCCACCTCGAGCACGGGCGTGCGCTTCTCGCCACCGGAAATCTCCAGGGCGCCGCCGCCGCGTTCGAAAAGAGCCTCGCGCTCTCTCCTTCCGCCGCGGCGGAAGCCGGCCTCGCGACCGCCGCCAGAAAGCTCGGAGACGCGCCCCGCGCCATCGAAGCACTCCGCCGCGCCGTCGCTCTCGATCCGGAGGACGCCGACTCCTGGAACGAGGTCGGCGCCCTTCTCCTTCAAGGAGACGAAACCGATTCCGCCATCTCGGCATTCGAGCGCGCGGTCGACCTCCGGCCGGCGGACGAGATGTTCCGCCGCAACCTGGAATTCGCGCGTCAAATAAAGACGCTTCCTCGACGGGAGTGAAACGAATGCCCCATGATATCTGAGGTATTCTTCTCCCTCTCATGAGCAGGCTCGATCGCTTGACGGCCCGCATGGACCAGCTCTACGAGTACGACCGCGAGCCGGTTCAGGAGAGCGCCCTCGAGCCCGGACGCCACTTCGCCGGCCTCTTCGCCGGCGAGCACGTGGCAGCAACGGAGTTCGTCATCGGGGCTTTCTTCGTTCTGCACGGCGTCGCGTTCCGCGATCTGATCCTCGGCCTTCTGGTGGGCAACTTTCTCGCGGTCCTGTCCTGGACCTTCGTCTGCGCCCCCATCGCGACCGAGACCCGCCTCACGCTCTACTGGTACTTGAGGAAGATCGCGGGACCGGGTCTCACCTTCGTCTACAACATCGCGAACGCGGTCCTCTATTGCATCCTCGCCGGGGCGATGATCGCCGTTTCCGCCACCGCGCTCGGTCCCGCTTTCGCGATCCCGAGCCCCGGGCTGTCCGATTTCTACCCCACGAGCCTCGGCTTTGTCCTGCTGGCGGTCCTCATCGGCACGGTGTTTACGCTCTTTGCCATCCTCGGATTCGAGAAGCTCGCTCGATTCGGAGGGCTGTGCTCTCCCTGGATTTTCGTCGCGTTCCTCGCTGGCGCCATCGCTTCCTTACCCAAGCTCGGTGTTCTGCCGGACCTCTCGAATCTGGCCGAGGTGGCGCGGAGCCAGGTCTGGACCGGGGTCGCGACCGAGGGGCAGGAGAAGTTCACCCTGGGACACGTCTTGTTCTTCGCCTGGTTCGCGAACCTCGCCATGCACATCGGGCTTTCCGACATGGCGCTCTTCCGCTACGCGAAGCACTCGAGCTACGGCCTCTACTCCGCCGTCGGAATGTACTCGGGCCACATGCTCGCCTGGATCTGTTCGGGCATCATGGTGGCCGCCATCGGCCGGGAGATGGACCCGGGCCGCATGGCGTACCAGGCCCTCGGCGTCTCCGGGGCATTCGCGGTCTTCTTCGCCGGCTGGACCACCGCGAATCCGACTCTCTATCGGGCCGGGCTCGCCCTCCAGGCGGTGACGGGCTGGCCGAGATGGAGGATCACCCTCGTCGCCGGGGGGCTCACCACGGCATTCTCCTGCTTTCCCGCGGTGTTCCTGAAGCTTCTCGACTACGTAGCACTCTATGGGCTCGTCCTCATGCCCATCGGGGCCATCGTCTTCGCCGAGCACTGGCTCTTTCCCCGGCTCGGCCTTCCGCGGTATCGAGCCGAAGCCGAAGGGGCCCTCGTAAACTGGAGGGCGGCCTTCGTCTGGGCGGGAACTCTGGCCGCCTGCTATTTCATGCCCCTGCACCTCTTCTACCGGTGGCTCCCCGGCTACGGCATCGCCCTCGCGGGCTACGTCGTTCTTGGACTCTCGACGAGGCGGCGAACGTGAGAACGGCGGCCCTCCTTCTCGCCCTCGTAAGTCTGGCGGCGTGTCTCGCGGCCCCCATCGCCTACTTCCGGGGGAGCCTGGGCGAAGACGTGATGAAAACGATCTTCTTGATCGCGTCCATCGCCTGGTTTACCTCGGCAAGCTTCTGGAGCGCTAGGCGCCCCTGAACGCCACGACGTGCTGATGGGTGTCCGCGAGATGCTTGAACCGCGCGACTCGACCGCTCTCATCGAAGGTCCAGAGGTGCGCCTCGAGGTCCCGAATCGCTCTTCCGTTCGCCTTCACCACCAGATCGACGCGGATCGTCGCGACCACCTGGTTGCCTCCCTCTAGAATCGCCACGGGCTCGAAGCCTTTGAACTCGATCTGCGAGAGAGTCTCGAAAAAACCACCGATATCGGCCTTTCCCCTTCGGGGGAGGAGCCAGGGGACGCCGTGGTCCAGGGCGTCGTGCTCCCACTCGATGTCCTCCTGCAGCTTCTCCAGGATGGCGGGGATGTCTCCTCTCCCGAAGCTCGCGTATATCTCCTGCACCGTTTCCGTGTTCTTGCTCATGTGTCTTTTAACCTCCGTGAAACTTGGGCATCACTTCCGCGGAAAAGAGCCGGATGCCTGAAATACTCGGGAAATCCATGAACCAGAGCATGAAGTGCTCGACTCCCAGCGCCGTATACTCCTTCAGCCGATCCACGATGACGTCGGGAGTGCCGATGAGAAACTCCTTTTCGAGATCCTTTCGCGAGCCGTAGCTCTCGAGGGCCGGATTGGTGGCCTTCATCTGTGCGAGGATGTCCTCGTCGCTCCTCTCGGCGGGCCTCAGCTTCTCCATCCTCTCGAAGCAAGCGTCGATCTCCGAATCACTCTGGCACACCAGAATCTGCGTTTCGAGCGAGAGGCCGAGCGTGCCGACGTCCCGTCCGATGGCCGAGCAGGCCTCGCTGACCACCTCGAGCTTCCTCCGGAATCCCTCGACCGAGGCGGGCATGGAGTTGAAGACGTCCGCGTGCTTCGCGATCGCGCGCACGCACACCTTGTTGTTCGTCTCCCCCATCCAGATGGGCGGGAGCTTCGAAACCGGCTTCGGGGCGCAAAGCGCGTCTTTCACCTGGTAGAACCGGCCTTCGAACGTGAACCGCTCCTCGGTCAGCATCCCTTTAATAATGATAAGACCTTCCTCCATCCTGGCGGCCCGCTCGTCGTCGGAAACACCGAAGGCGAACCCGTAGGCGTCGAACTCCGCCCTCCTCCAGCCGTAGTCATAGAAGAGGAGGAACCGGCCGCCGGAAACGACGTCGAGGGTCGCGACCATCTTGGCGGTGAGAGCCGGGTTCCGAAACGAATCGCAAAGATGAATGGGCGCCAGGAGCATCCTCTCCGTCATTGCCGCGAAAGCGGAGAGAAGGGTCCAGCCCTCGAATATGGCTCCCTCACGGCCGAGAAAGACGTGGTCGGCAACGAAGAGGGAATCGTAGCCGAGCTTCTCGCACTCGAGAACGGCGTTCTTGGTCGCCTTCCAGTCGAGCCTCTCGTAGCAGGGAGTCCGGAAGAAGGACATCCCCGGGTTGGCGAAGATGGGAACGCAAAATCCGAACTTAACGGAGCGGGTCATCGGGCGACATAGCCTCCATCGACCATGAGCGGGGTCGCGGTGATGAACGACGCCTCGTCCGAGGCGAGAAAGAGAATGGCGCAGGCGACTTCCCGAGGGGTTCCCACCCGGTTCAAGAGGTGCAATGGGGCGTTCTCCGAAAGAAACTGCTCTTCGGTCATCCCCGTCTGCGCCATGTGGCGGTCGGTGGCGGCGGTGCGGATGGTGCCGGGGCATACACAGTTGACGCGGATTCCGAAAGGCGCGAGGTCCAGCGCCATGCAGCGGGTCATGTTCACGAGGGCCGCCTTGGTGGCGCTGTAGGCGAGAAAGCGGGGCTGGGCGACGAAAGCCGATATCGAGCTCAAGTTCACGATGGCGCCCGAGCCGTGCTTCTTCATCGCCTCCGCGCCGTAGCGGGTGCAAAGCGCGGTTCCGATCACGTTCACGTCGAGAGAACGGTGCCAGGCCTCGACCGAGGCGTCGAGTCCTTCGAGGACGAAGACCGCGGCATTGTTGACCAGAACGTCGATGCGGCCGAGCTCACTCTCGGCGCGCTCCATCGCCGAGCGGACGTCGTCTTCCTTCGAGATATCGGTCGTAAAAAAAATCGCGCGCCCGCCTTTCTCGCGAATTCGAAGGGCAACCGACTCTCCCGCGGGATCGACGTCGAGCACGACCACCGTAGCGCCTTCCTCGGCGAAGAGCTCTGCCGTCGCTTCGCCGATGCCGTTCGCCCCGCCGGTGACGACGGCGACCTTGCCCGCGAGCCTTCCGCCCGTCATTCGATCCCGGTCCGTTTCATGATTTCGAGGGCGAGGGCTTCAGCTTCGTTCACCGAGTGCTCCGCGGCTCGCTTTCTCAGCTCCTCAAACCTCGGATAGCCCTTCTCCTGCTCCTCGGTCCACTCCCGGGCGAAAGAGCCCGAGCGGATTTCCTCGAGCGCCTGCCGGAATCGGGCCTTCGCCTCGTCGGGCAGCATCCTCGGCCCTCGAGACAGCGTCCCGTACTGGCTCGTCTGGGAGTGCAGCCGCATCTGCCGAAAGAGCCCTCGGCGCGCCATCTGCCGGAAAATCTCCGAGGCCTCCCCCGAGCCGTAGAGCTCGAGCGCCACCATCTCCTTCGGGAATCCCGCCTCGACGAGGACCTCGTACGAGAGCAGAAGGTCGCGGACGATGATGGGCCAGGTCGCCTGCTCGGCGAACAGATCGAGCTCCGTCTCCTGGGCGAACGTGGTCTCGAGGACTCCCGCTCTCGTGGCCCCGATGCCCTTCGCCCAGGCGAGGGCGGTCTCGCGCGCCTTCCCCGAGGCATCCTGGGCCACGGCGATGTAGGCGGGAGCGCCTCTCCCTTGCTCGAAGCTGGTCCTCACGTGGACCCCGATCATCCGGGGCGCCACCAGGATGACGTCGACGTCCTCGGGAGGCACGATCCGCCGGAAGTGAATGTTGTAACCGTGAGCGAAGACCAGCGTCTTGCCTCCGCCGAGCGCCGGCGCGACGCTCTCGCGATAGACCATCGTCTGGACTTCATCCGGAATGAGAAGGGCGATGACGTCTGCCCTCCGAGAGGCCTCGGCGATTGCGACGACCTCGAAGCCGTCGCTTTCGGCCTCTTCCGCGCTCTCGTCCCGGAGCGAGCCGATGACGATTGCGATCCCGCTGTCCCTGAGGTTCAGCGACTGTGCGCGGCCCTGGTTTCCGTAGCCGATGATGGCGACGGTCTTCCCTCGCAGGTGGCGAAGATCGGCGTCGCTCTCCCCGAGGACTATCATCGACCCTCCACTCTCGACGAGAACCGATAGCGCCCCGAGCCCACCGCGAGCACGGTAAATCCCCCTTCCTCGCGAAGGACCGTCGCGCCATCCGCGTCCTGGACTTCGCCCGGCAGGTAGACCAGGGCATCGGTTCCCACCGGAATCCTCACCGTGAGCTCGAAGCTCGCGCCCTCGAGATTCCAGTCGCTCTCGATCTCGCCGCGGATGGAGTCGTAGCTCGCCCGCGCGTGGGTGAGCCCGCCTCCCGGACGCGGCCAGATGACGATCCGCTCGTTCGCAGGCGCGCGTTCGTCGAAGTCGATCCCGGCGACGTTCTCGTACATCCACTCCCCCACCGAGCCGAACGCGTAATGATTGAATGAGTTCATGCCCGGATCCTGAAAGCCTTTCTCCTGGGTCCATCCATCCCAGCGCTCCCAGATCGTCGTCGCCCCGTTTCGGATCTCGTAGCCCCAGGAAGGGAACGTTTCGTTCAAGAGAAGCCGGTAGGCGACGTCGAAGCGGCCGCCCTCCCCGAGGGCCGGGAGAAGGTCTTTCACCCCCAGAAATCCCGTGGAAAGGTGCCCTCCCTTCTCCTCGATGGCTCGCACCAGGTGAGCGACGGCTCTCTCGCGCAGCTCTTCGGGAACGAGGTCGAACCTCAGGGCGAGAACGTATCCGGTCTGGGTGTCTCCGAGGACACGGCCCTCGTCATCGAGAAAGGCCGCGATGAACGCCGCGCGGATCCGCTCGAACAGAGCCTGGTACGAGATCGCATCCTCTTTTCTCCCCAGAACCCGGGCGATGCGCGCCAAAAGATCGGCGTCGTGCGCGAAGAAGGCCGTGGCGAGAAGCTCTTTCGACGTCTCAGAGCCGATCGCCACCCAGTCGCCGTAATTGTTGTTGAGCCGGTTCTTCCGGATGAGGTCGGGGTTCGCGCTTCGAATGTGCTCCACCCACTTTTTCATCGAGTCGTAGTGGCGCTCGAGGAGCCTTTCGTCGCCGTAGCAGCCATAGAGAGTCCAGGGAACGATGACGCCTGCGTCTCCCCAGCCCGGAGAGCCGTCCGTCGTCACCACGATTCGGGGCGCGACGTCGGAGAAGGCGCCCTCACCCGACTGGGCGTCGCGAACGTCCTGGAGCCACTTCGTGAAGAACGAGGCCACGTCGCTGTTGAAGCACGCCGTGCGGGCGAAGATCTGGGCATCCCCCATCCATCCGAGCCTCTCGTCGCGTTGGGGACAATCCGTGGGAACGGAGAGGAAATTCCCTCGCTGGCTCCAGACGATGTTCCGCTGAAGCTGATTGAGGAGCGGGCTCGAGGTCTCGAACACCCCCGTCTCCGGCGTCGCCGAATTGACGACCACCGCGGTCAAAGCATCGAGAGCGGGCTCTCCCGGATACCCCCGGATCTCGGCGTAGCGAAACCCATGGAAGGTGAAGTGCGGCTCGAAGACTTCGGGGCCGCCGCCCCTGGCGATGTAGACGTCCGTCGATCGAGCGGTCCTCAGATTCGTGGTGTAGAGGTTTCCATCGGGGGCGAGAATCTCCGCGAAGCGGATCTCCACCCGCGTTCCCGCCTCGGCCTCGACTCGGAGCCGGGCGAACCCCACGAGGTTCTGTCCGAAGTCGAAGACGTAAACCCCCGGCGACGGCTCGGTGCGACTTTTAGCAGGAATCTTCTCGATACGCTCGACGAGAGGGGAATGCTGTCCGACGAGCACCGCCTCCGGCGACGGGAGAACGGTGACGGGAGAGTCGGCCTTCGACTCGAGCCGCGCGTCGTAGGTCTCTCCCATGAGAAAGTCCGATGCGCGGATCGGTCCCTCGCTCGCCTTCCAGCTGTCGTCGGTCGCGATCAAGCTCCGCTCGCCGCCTTCGTGCTCGACGTGGAGCTCGGCGAGAAAACCGAGGGGGTAAGGCCCGTAGTGGTGGCGCTTTTTTTCCCAGCCGATCGTTCCCGCGTACCAGCCATCCCCGAGAACCACTTCGAGAACGTTCTCGCCCTGACGGAGAAGAGGCGTCACGTCAAACGTCTGGTACTCGATGCGACGGCGATAGTCGGTCCAGCCCGGCGTGAAAATTCCCGCTCCCACCCGAGTCCCGTTGAGGCGCGCCTCGTAGAGACCGAGCGCGGTGGCGTAGAGCCTCGCGTTCCGAACCGGCGCCTCGACGGTGAAGGACCGCCTTAGATAAGGGCTCGGGGCCGACTCCTCCGTGCGCACGGACAGGGCGGTGGGAAAGCCGATCCAACGAGCGCTCCAGTCCCCTAGCATCCCCGTTTCCCAGAACGACTCCCCCGAGGCGCTCGCCGCTCCGTCTCGGTTCCAGGCTTCGACTTCGACCTGGTAGCGAGCTCTCGCCTCGAAAGGCTTTCCCTCATAGGGAACGAGCGTGGTATCGGAAGAGGAAACCGTGCCGCTGTCCCAGACGGTTTCCCCGGAACGGCTCACCACGATGCGATAGGCGGACTGCTTCTCGCCTCGCGCCTCGGAGATGAGCTTCCAGGTGAAGCGCGGAGCGGGCTCGTCGAGCCCCAGCGGCGCCTCGAGGTGCTCGATCCGAAGATCCTCGATTCCCCAGTCGGGGGGCGCGCTCTCCGGGGGGCGCGAAATGAGAACGAGCAACGGCGCGAGCCAAGCGGCCCTCTTCTCCATCGGGCTCCTCTCGAAAGATCGCGATTCTAAGCTTCCTGATCGGCAGGATCAAGATCACCTCGGATGCGACCATTGACGTTCGCCCCAATCAATCTGGAGCTCACGCGTGATATAAGAACGCCTCATCGATGGGAGTGAAACGGATGACCAAGCACACTCGTTCCGAGTTTCTGAGACTTTCCGGGGCCGGCATTGCCGGCTTGGGATTTGCGGCTTCGTCAGTGCGCTCCCAATCCGTTGGAAGCGTGGACGCCACCCCGCCCGACCTCGTTCTCGTCAACGGGCGCGTCCTCACGATGGACGACTCCCTTCCGCGGGCCGAGGCTTTCGCGGTGAAGAACGGCCGGTTCGTCGCCATCGGCTCGAACGGGGACGTACGGAACCTCGCGTCGCGCGAGACCACGGTCGTCGACGCCGAGGGGATGACCGTCACTCCCGGATTCATCGATGCCCACTCCCACCCGGCCTCAGGAGGAGTCCGCGAGCTCGTGTCGGTGAACCTCGATCTCCGGAGCCTCGGTGCCATCCAGGATGCGGTTCGAAAGCGTGCCTCGGAAACCCCGCCGGGAGAGTGGGTGCTGGGGTTCAAGTACGACGATACCAAAGTCCGCGAGGGCCGCCAGATCACACGCAAGGAGCTCGACGAAGCCGCGCCCAACCATCCGGTATTCATCTCCCACCGCGGAGGGCACGTCTACTGGTACAACTCCAAGGGCTTCGAAAAGGCGGGGGTCACCGTGAACACCCCCGACCCTCCCGGCGGGAAGATCTACAAGGAGAACGGAGAGCTCACGGGGAAGGTCGCCGAGCGCGCGAACGAGCTCTTCAGCGACGTCGTCCCCTCAGGGTCGACCCGCGAGCAGAGGAAGGCGGGCGCCGAGCTCATCTCCCGGCTCATGACCGCCTCCGGCCTCACCTCGGTGCACGACGCCAGCTGCGGCACCGACTCCGCCATCGCCTATCAGGACGCCCTCCATGCGGGCGAGCTCCGCATGCGCGTCTACATGATGGTTCGCGGTTCGATGTTCGAGGGCTGCAAGGCCGCGGGCCTCTACACCGGCTTTGGAAACGAATGGCTCAAAGTCGGGGGGGTGAAGTTCGGTGCGGACGGATCGGCTTCGGGGCGCACCATGGCGATGTCGACGCCCTACGTCGGCCGCCCCGACGACCACGGGATCCTCACCATGACCCAGGAAGAAATCTACGACGCGGTCGACGACGCCCACCAGCACGATTTCCAGATCGGAATTCACGCGAACGGGGATCTCGCCATCGACATGGTGCTGAAGGCCTACGAGCGCGTCCTCGCGAAATGGCCCCGCGCCGACGCCCGGCACCGCCTCGAGCACTGCTCGCTCGTGAACCCCGACCTCCTGCGCCGCATCAAAGCCACGGGCTCGATACCGGCCCCGTTCTACACCTATGCCCACTACCATGGCCGCAACTGGGAGGAGTACGGGCCGGAAAAGATGGAGTGGATGTTCGCCCACCGGTCGTTTCTGGACTACGGGATTCCCGTTGCCCCGGCGTCGGACTACGTCCCTGGTCCGTTCGAGCCGATGATGGCGCTACAGAGTATGGTGACCCGAAAGGACGTCGAGGGCCGCGTGTGGGGCGCGAGCCAGAGGATCTCTCTCGACGAGGCACTCCGCATCTGCACCGTCAACGGCGCCTACGCGTCGTTCGAGGAGAACGTGAAGGGTTCGATCACCGCCGGAAAGTACGCGGACTTCGTGATCCTGGGGCAACACCCGAACGAAGTCGACCCCGACAAGATCAAGGAAATCGAAATCGTTCGCACGGTGGTGGGCGGAAAGACGATGCACTCGCGAGCGTAGATCAGAGCCCGAAGAGAACCTGAATCTTCTTCACAAGGTCTTCGAACTCCAAGCGAACGACTTCACGGTCGCCTCCGGATTGTGACCGACGTGAAACCGTCCGTCTCGGCCTCGAGCGGTGGGCTGCCCATCTTTTCCAGCTGACTCCGAACCAACCGAATGCCGCGACCAAGCCGTTCGACGTAGCCGAGCTCCACCAGGAAGCGAGTGATCGTCGGATTACGGTAATCCGAGTGCTCGCCAAAGTCCCCTTCGCCCGCTCGTCCGAATCGAGACCCGGGGTTAGTGAAGACGACGCGATCGTCGAGCCACGCCACCCTCGCGGGAGAGTTCGTCTCCGCATAGAGCCGGTGCTGCACGAGATTCTGTGCGAGCTCCCTCAGTCCCTCGAGTGGATACAAGGGTACGAACGGCGAGCGTATGCCCACGTCTCCCGCCGGAACCTCGACGATTTGGCTTTCGAGTTGCGCCCAGAGCGTATCCAGTTGAACGGGTAACGACCCGGTTATCGTCTTTCGTCTCGCAACCGGCGACTCGAAGTCAGTGCCGCCGTAGCGGACGAACTCGATGATGGCCCCGGGAATGAACCGATGCGGATTAATCCCGAACACCAGCATTCCAGCAACCGTGGGAGTCCACCCGGAAGGGGAACGCCTGAGGATCTCGCGTTGGCCGAGCCATGCATCGAAGTCCGGAAAGTTCTCTGGAGCGGTGTCTCCACCCTTCTCGAGCAGATACGGCTCCTTCAACGAGACGCTTAGATCCTCCAAACTCGCTCCCGGTGCGGCGCGCTGGTCGAATGGGAGCCGGTTTTCGGGGCGACGTTCCTGAAGCCGGGTGAGGTCCGCATCCGTGGCTCTGCGTGTCGTTGTGCCGACTCGCACCCAGGCGACGCCATCGACCCTGACGACAGGCGGCACGGGATAGGGAGCCACCCGGACCGCAAGCAGCCCCGACTGGTCGCCCTCCCCCTTGAGCACGGAAACCGAAGGCGTCGGCTGAACTTTCGTCGATGAAAGACGGTTCTCGATTCGCTGGATCGCTTCATCGGAGGTGTCCGCTCCGACTAAAGTTCCATCATTCCGCACACCGAGAAGTATGAAGCCGTCGCGCCCGCTACCGCCAAGGTCGTTCGCCAACGCACAGGCCGCGCGCAGGAGCTCTTCCGCTTGACGGTCGGACTCCTTCCACTCGACCCGTTCATTCTCCCCGCGAAGAGCCTCGGCCCATTCTTGGGGTGTCATGGATTGCTTGCCAGAATACTAGA